>ONOQ01000090.1 GCA_900319485.1 uncultured Bacteroidales bacterium
CGACGGGAATTTCCCGAAATCGTCGCACGCGGCAAGCCCCGCCGCCAGCGGGACCATAGCCATCCATTTCAATAGTTTTTCCATATCTCAAGCGTTTTGCCAAAGGTATGGCCCTTTTCCGGAACTGAACCCCCTCAAACGTAAAAATTTTTGGAAATGTTTTTTGTGATTCACGTGAAACAACACCCTCAAAAACGCGTGAAACGTTTCTTTTTCTTTTCAGCGCAGAAATTGCTATATTTGTAGACTAAAAGTGAACGTATGTTTGAGAATTTGCAGGAAAGACTTGAGAGGTCGTTCAAGATCCTCAAGGGAGAAGGAAAAATTACCGAAATAAACATAGCGGAAACCGTCAAGGACATCCGCAAGGCCCTTCTGGACGCCGACGTAAGTTACAAGGTTGCGAAGGATTTCTGCAACCGCGTCAAGGACAAGGCCATCGGCACGGGCGTTCTCACCGCCGTGAAGCCCCAGCAGATGATGGTGAAGATAATGAGGGACGAACTAGCGGAGTTTATGGGTTCATCGGCCCAGGAGATTTCCGTGAAGGGGAATCCCGGCATTGTCCTTGTTGCCGGTCTCAACGGTTCCGGTAAAACCACCTTCAGCGCCAAACTGGCCCTCCATCTCAAGTCCAAGAAGGGAATGAAGGTCCTCCTTGCCGCCTGCGACACCTTCCGTCCCGCTGCAATTGAGCAGTTAAAGGTACTTGGAGACAGCATTGAGGTTCCGGTCTTCACCATAGAAGGGGAGAAAGATCCCATCAGGATTGCCCAGGAGGCAGTGAAGAAGGCCAGGGCCGAAGGCTTCCCTGTGGTTATTGTGGATACCGCCGGCCGCCTTGCCGTGGACGAGGAACTGATGAACGAGATATCGGCCCTGCATAAGGCCCTGAACCCTACTGAAACCCTCTTTGTGGTGGATGCAATGACCGGTCAGGACGCCGTGGAAACCGCCAGGGCTTTCAACGACCGCCTTGACTTTGACGGCGTTGTCCTCACCAAGATGGACGGCGACACCCGCGGCGGCGCTGCCCTCTCCATCAAGGCCGTGGTGGGAAAACCCATCAAGTTTGTCTCTTCCGGAGAAAAACTTGAGGCTCTGGACGTCTTCCATCCTGAACGCGTGGCCGACAGAATCCTTGGTATGGGAGACGTTGTTTCCCTTGTTGAGAAGGCCCAGGAGCAGTACGATGAAAAAGAGGCCCGCGCCCTCAAGAAGAAACTTGCAAAGGACCAGTTCACCCTGTGGGATTTCTACCAGCAGATCCAGCAGGTGAAGAAAATGGGCAACATCAAGGACCTTGCGGGAATGATTCCCGGTATGGACAAGGCTATGAAGGATGTGGATATCCCTGACGACGCCTTCAAGGCAACTGAAGCCATCATCCTTTCAATGACCCCCTATGAGAGGGAGCACCCCGAGGCAATAAACGGCTCCCGCCGAAAGAGGATTGCCGACGGCTCCGGCACATCCCTCCCTGAGGTCAACAAACTCCTCAAGCAGTTCGAGGGCACCCGTAAACTTATGAAGGGCGCCGTCACCGGCTCCCTCATGCAGCAGATGTCAAGATTCAGAAGATAGGTCCACGGCCTCCAAACATCAGTTCCATATCTGAAGCGATTCCGGGGCCTGCAATGTTCTCCGGAACAAACTTCCAGGAACCTATCACAGAAGGATTGCCTATTACCTCGGGATCAATGGAGCCGTTCTCCATCAGGTAATCGTAAAGGATATTACGGATTTCAGGGTAGCGTGCCACAACGCGGTCTCCAATGCGGTCTGTGTCTATCCCCACTTCCTGCAGGAGGTTGCCGCCGCCGCTTGCGCGGTATGAGGTCATTGCCACATTGTAGGTGCGGGAAGGGTCGAAGGCGCTGCCATCGGCCATAGAACTGACGGAGACACGTGAGCCGCGGGGCTTCGTGACATCCACGGTGTAGTTGATGCCGGCGGCAGAGTCAAAGTTGTAGGAATGCCCCACAAACGACCATCCTTTCTGCATTGTGCGCGGATTGTCCCTCTGGACTATGTTGAGGACGTGGTCGCCGGGCTTTGACGCGGTTACGATCCAGCGGTCATAGGATGCTTCCAGA
>ONOQ01000089.1 GCA_900319485.1 uncultured Bacteroidales bacterium
ACTCGCCGGCATAGACCACGCTCTTCCGTCGGACCGGAGTATGAATCCATCCTGACAGTTTTTTCAGCGAGTCTTCAAAGGAAGGAGAGTATGTCTGGGATGACTTGATTTCAATGGCCGAAATCTCCCCTTCCTCTTTCAGCAGGAGGTCCACCTCATCGAAATATTTATGTATCTTTGGAGTGCAACTCCGTAATTGCATTATGGCTGATATCTCCCTGGTCTCAGAGAACGATATCGGCATCAACTCATACTACTAACAGTTTTACTGACAAAACCACTTGTAACGGTTCAGCGCATACTCCTACACATCGGCCTCTCCTCTGCTTGCCCAATTTACTCGTCGAATACAAGTCACTGACTTATAGAAAATTACGCATTTCTGCCCGCTCCAATTTGACCAGTCACTTTCTTGCAACTAACTGTCTGTCAACAGCTTCCATTCAACACACCGGACGGCAAGTTCAACTCAACGGTGTCCTTTCGCCAACCAGCCGCACATCGGCACCCCCCATGGACATTCAAAACGCCCCACCTCGTGCGCCAAGGGCCGATATGAAGTGCACCCCAAAAGTTGGACATAAAAACAAACAATTATGTCCCAACAAATCAAGTATCCTTTTGCCTATAAGATGCAGGCGGTCAACCTGTATGAGCAGAACGGCAGCAAAGCCGAAGTGGCCCGTTTCCTTGGCATTTGCCCGTCTTTAGTCGACCTGTGGGTCCAACAATACTATCTGGGCGGCACGGCGGCACTGATTCCCAAGCCAAACGGCATCAAGTATGACCCTCAGATGCGGATATCAATCATAGAGGATCTTCAGAATAAAAGAGTATCTTTGCGTGAGGCGAGCGCCATCTTCGGCGTGTCCTCCCGGACTCTGGGCCGATGGCTGCAGAGTGTCGAGGACGGTGGATTCTCCTCGCTATTTGATCGGGTGCCAAGCAACTATGTTCCAGGTATGGGCGGGAAAAAGAAAGAAGAGCCGTTGACGGAGCTCGAACAGCTCCGGGAGGAGAACATGCGTCTCCGGGCCGAACTTGACTTGATAAAAAAACTGAACGCCTTAGTTGCAAATCGATGCAAGCCGACAAGAAAGAGCGTGCGAAAGCCATCCAAGGACTAAGGCGGACGTACAAGCTTGGCGTGCTGCTCAAGCTGGATGGGATGGCAAAGTCGACGTTCTACTACAACCTGGCCGCCAGCCGGGCAGAAGACTCGGATGCCATCCTCAAGAAGCGTATACGGGCAATCTACCACAAGCACAAGGGACGCTATGGATACAGGAGAATCACGCTCTGCCTGCAGGCAGAAGGCATTCCGGTCAACCACAAGAAGGTCGAACGCATCATGAAAGAGCTCGGTTTGAAGGCGGTTGTGCGTGTAGTGAAGTATCGTTCGTACAAGGGCGATATCGGCCAGGTTGCGCCCAACCTGCTGGAGAGGGACTTCAAGGCGGAGCGGCCCCTGAAGAAGCTTGCGACCGACGTCTCTCAGGTCAAGATTGGAGACAGGAAGGGCTACATCTCACCCGTCATGGACATGTTCAACGGCGAGATCCTGACGTACGACGTCTCCGACCGGCCGGACCTTGCGCAAACCGAAAGGATGCTCAAGGACCTGTTCAGAGTCGGTGGAGAAGGCCTGGAAGGGGCGATCCTCCATTCAGACCAAGGCTGGCAGTACCAGCATCGCAGCTTCCAAGATGCCCTTCGGGCCCATCACATGGTCCAGAGCATGTCCCGCAAAGGGAACTGCCTGGACAATGCCATGATGGAAAGCTTTTTTGGTTCAATGAAGTCCGAATTGCTATATTTGGAAAACTTTACGACGATGGACCAGTTCAAATTGGCGCTGAAAGAGTATATCCGGTACTACAACAATGACCGGATCAAACTTCGTCTGAAAATGAGTCCCGTCGAATACCGATTAAAACACCAAACCCCATTCATTAATCCGTCCAACTTTTAGGGGGCACTTCATTTCGGCACTTGCCGCACCGCAGGCCTCGATATATTGCACAGACGCCCTCTCACTGTGCGGCTGTTTGGCGAAACCGAGCGGTATGAGGAAGAAGGGGCGCCGCCTCTCCGCCTATTGCACGATCACGAAGCCGCCGTTGCAGGGGATGGTGACTTTCACCGCGCCGCCCTTGTGCGTGCGGGATTCGCGGGCGCCGAGGAAGGTGGCGGCGGTGGTCTGGCGCGGTTCCAGCGTCAGGGGCGCCTTCTTGCCGTGGAGCTTGCGGGCGGCCTTC
>ONOQ01000081.1 GCA_900319485.1 uncultured Bacteroidales bacterium
GGCTGGACAGAGCGCGGCAAGATAGACGCCCGAATATCGGAGGTCCTTGAGGCGGTGGGAATGGGCACCAAGGCCCACAAGATGCCACACCAACTCTCCGGCGGAGAGCAGCAGCGCATAGCCATCGCCCGTGCCCTTCTTAACAATCCCAAGGTCATTCTGGCCGATGAACCCACCGGAAATCTGGACCCTGAAACCGCCGACGAAATCCTGCAACTCCTCCAGGGCCTCAACCGTGAAGGAACGGCCATAGTGATGGTCACCCACAACCGCTACATCTATGAGAAATACCCCGGCCGCGTGTTCACCTGCCAGGGAGAGCGCTGCGAGGAAAAGAAAGACAGCGCCATAGACGTGGAAATTGAGGAGTTATGACACGCAAGGAGCGCTTTAACGCCATCATCGGCTGGTTCCGTGAAAACCAGCCCGTGGCGCAGTCGGAACTGCATTTTGACAGTCCCTTCCAACTTCTTGTTGCGGTTATCCTGAGCGCCCAGTGCACGGACAAGAGGGTTAATATGGTAACCCCTCCCCTCTTTGAGAGATTCCCTACCCCCGAGGCTCTTTCATCGGCCTCATTTGAAGAGGTGCTTTCCTATGTGAAAAGCGTCTCCTACCCCAACGCCAAGGCCCGGCACCTCATTGATATGGCGGCAAAACTTCTCTCCGATTTTGGCGGAGAAGTTCCTTCAGACATAGATTCCCTTATGAGCCTTCCGGGCGTTGGCCGCAAAACCGCCAACGTCATTGCTTCCGTGGTGTATGACAAGCCGGTAATAGCAGTTGACACTCACGTTTTCAGGGTGTCCCACAGGCTGGGCCTTTCAGACGGTTCCACGCCCTTTGCCGTGGAGCAGGATCTTGAGCGCCACATTGAGCCGGCCCTGAGGCCCGTCGCCCATCATTGGCTCATCCTCCACGGCCGCTACACCTGCACCGCCCGTAACCCCAAGTGCTCCTCCTGCCCCCTCACTGAGTGGTGCCGTGAGTTTCCCCTCCTCCACCCCTCATTGTAATGCCCGGGCGGTTCTCCCCGGATGGTTCTCCCCGGGCGGTGGAGGCTAACACACTATTCCTCAATTATTTACGCAATCTTCTCCCAGAACTTTTTCTGGTAGAAACTCTCACAACTGCTTGATTTTCAAGAATTTAACCCCCACCTTATAACAGTGAGATTTCATCGGAGAACTAAACTGTGGAGCAGATTAGCAAAATGTTGGAGTTATCAGCATCAGAGTGGAGTCCAAAGATGTGTACCGAGCCGCCGTCTTTCACCCCCAGTTTCTTACGGAGTTGATCTGAGGTGATGGGGATATTCCTGGCGGTTACGGATGCCTGTGGATAACGCTTTCCTAACTCCTTGATTGTCTTATTGTTAAGCGGCAGCACTTCAAGTATTTCAAAGCACTTCCCAAACGGCTTCAGTTCCTCCGGAACCTGGCCTGTGTACAGGTGAGTATGCCGGCCAATTTTTTCCAGTCCAAACTGACACGGCAGGTCAAACGCCCCGGCCTTCAGCAGTGCCTTCCCCGGCTCAAAAAGCAGCAGGTTGGAGCAGAGGGTGGGGTTCGCAAACCCATGGCCACCCTCGGCCGTGTAAGAGGGAGGGGCCCAAAGCCGCGAAGCGGGCGCATGGGAGGGGTCGCGAAGCGACGGTTGGCGAATCCCACCCTCTGCTCCAACATTCAATATTGAGCCATTCTCATAGATAACTGTAGTGTAACTGCCATAGCCGCGCTCCAGGAGGAGGAGTAGTTCCTTGCACTCGCCGTCGGCGGCAACAACGTGCACCTCACGGACAGAGCCCAACTGCCTGCAGACCAGGGTAATATCGGCCATGGGGCTAAGTTTAAGGAGCACCAGCGGCGCGGCGGAAAAGAGTTCCGGCAGGAGCCTCAGCACATCCGGCTGACAGTCCTCAAGGCGGAACACTTTGCGGCCGTCTTCGGCACGCCTTGCCGGATCCAGAAAGATGATGTCCGGTTCAAAGCCGTCAAGAACCTCACTCACGTTTCCGGGTTCAATCTGGCAGTTCCGCACCGTCACGTTTTCCACACCCAGTTCACGGAAATTGCGATCTGCAGCGGCCGCAAGTTCCGGCTTCATCTCATTGTACAGAACCTCCGTGGCCACTCTGGAGAACGCCCAACTGTCCACTCCCAGCCCTCCGGTAAGGTCTGCAATGCGGGAACCGACCCTGGCTGCTACAGACGCCTTGTAAAACGCCGTTTCGGAAGATGAGCACTGCTCCCCGGAGAGCCGGAACGGGTACCGCAGAGAAGGCACTTCGTACCACTCAGGCACTTTCAGACGCAGTTTCCGCCGCACTTCAAGCGTAGTGAGCGCAAGGTCAAAATCCTCAACCTCAGAGGCATACCTCTCACGGGAAAGGGCAAGGGCGCCAAGGTCATCGGCATTATGGGCCAGTATGAATTCTCCGAATTCCATATTGCAAAAATAAGGAATAATCCATAAATTTGTATGATTAACGAATCAAACACTAAAACTGCATACCATGAAATCTTACAAAGAAGTAGCCCAAAGTTGGCTTGACGGCAATTTTGACGCTGAAACCAAGGCAGAGGTAAAACATCTGATGGAAACGGATGAGACCGCCCTTGAAGACGCTTTCTACCGTAATCTGGAATTCGGAACCGGCGGATTGAGAGGCACAATGGGCGTCGGCACCAACCGTATGAACAAGTACACGGTGGGTATGGCCACCCAGGGCCTTGCGAACTACATCAAAGCCCACGTGAAAGGAGCCGCAAGCGTGTGCATCAGCCACGACAGCCGCAACAATTCCCGCCTCTTCGCGGAAATATCGGCCCAGGTCCTTTCAAACAACGGCATCAAGGTCTATCTCTTTGAAGACCTCCGTCCCACCCCTGAACTCAGTTACAGCATCCGCATCAAGAAGGCAACCGCCGGCATTATGGTAACCGCCAGCCACAACCCCAAGGAATACAACGGTTACAAGGTATTCTGGAGCGACGGCGGCCAGATCACCGCTCCCGTAGACAAGGATATCGTGGCGGAGGTTAGTAAGATCGAGGATCCCGCCCAGGTGGCGTTCCAGCCCCTTCCCGGCATAGAGAAAGCCCCCATCGAGATTATGGGCGCCGCAGAGGATGAACTCTACCTCAAGGACCAGCTTTCCCTTATGCTCTCCCCTGAGGCTGTCAAAAAGCACTCAGACCTTAAGATTGTCTACACTCCCCTCCACGGCTGCGGCGTGCGCCTTATGCCCGAGGCCCTGAAAAGGATTGGCTTCACCAACATCATCCACGTTCCTGAGCAGGAAGTCCCGGACGGCAACTTCCCCACCGTTGCCTCCCCCAACCCGGAGGAACCCGCAGCAATGGCTATGGCTCTTGCAAAGGCCGATGAAACCGGCGCAGACCTTGTCCTTGCCACTGACCCTGACGCAGACCGCCTTGGCATTGCAGTCCGTAACGACGAAGGCAAGATGGTCCAGCTTACCGGCAACCAGACCTGGAGTTTCCTTACATACTACATTCTCAAGCGCTGGCAGGAACTTGGAAAACTCAACGGCAACCAGTACTGCGTAAAGACCATCGTCACCTCAGAACTCCTTGCCGCCATCTGTGAGAGTTTCGGAGTAAAATGCTACAACGTCCTTACCGGCTTCAAGTACATCGCAGAGATCCAGAAGCAGCAGGAAGGAAAGTCAGAGTTCATCTGCGGCGGTGAAGAATCCTACGGCTTCAACCTCGGTTCCTTCGTCCGTGACAAATGCGCCCAGGTAGCCGGCTGCGCCGTTGCAGAATGCGCCGCATGGGCCGCAGAGCAGGGCATGACCCTCTGGCAGTTACTCCAGAAAGTTTACAAGGAATACGGCCTGTACGTAGAAAAGATGGTGTACATCGTGCGCAAAGGAAAATCCGGCGCAGAGGAAATCCAGAAGATTATGGCCGATTACCGCGCCTGCCCTCCCAAGACCATCGCCGGCAGCCCCCTCGTCAAGGTTGTCGATT
>ONOQ01000077.1 GCA_900319485.1 uncultured Bacteroidales bacterium
CGTGCCTTGGCGGCGACTGCTGCATAGAGCACGTTGCGGCTGTTGCCGGAAGTGCTGATACCGAGCAGCACGTCACCGGGACGGCCGTAACCGTTGACTTGCTGCGCAAAGCACAGCAGAGGCTCGCAGTCATTCATGTAAGCAGTGCTGAGGGATATATGCCCGTCAAGCGCAATGGCAGGGAGCAGGACCAGTTGCCCGAAAAGGGCAATCACAATGGGCCAGGGGCGGGTTACAACCCTTCCGAAATCTTCAAACCTGAGCGTAAGCCCAAGGTCGAACATAAGGAGGGCAAGTATAGGCAGTACAATCCAGATAGCCATAACAAAGTGATTTTGGGGCACAAAGTTACAACTTATTTTTCATCTGCTGCCGTTTTTCCTCATAGTATTGATGGCGTTTGGGATTCTCCGGGAACCAGCCCCTGAGCACTCTCTTTTCCTGCAGAAACATCTCGTGGATGCCCCAGAGGCAGCAGAATGCAAAGCCCCCGAGTATGATGGAAACTATCTGATTCCTGACTATGATTGAGAGCCCCAGGATGACAAGCCCGGCTACCAGCCATATCCACCAACTTTTCCTTCCCAGTTCATACTCCATCTTTATCACAAGCGGGTGGCATATCCCTATGCTCAGGAATACGGCCGCGCCAACAATTATTCCGCTGAAATTCATACGTTTACAATTTGAGTTTGCAAAGTAATGAATTCTCAGCGGAATTATTTAGGGATATTTTGCTGCTGATTAGGACTTTTTATTCAGTACAGTTATTCACTGTAGTTATGGTCTACAGTAAGCTGGTTCGGATAATCTCAGAACTTCTATTCATAGTGCAAAGATAAGTGAAAAATGGCTATATTTGTAAGGAAAAAACTATTCGGTCCTATGAAAACCATTAAAGAAGTCCTCTATGAGTGCCAGGCCAATAAAACGGCCGTCCTGGCAACAAATTTCTATAATTACGAGACCCTTCTCTGCGTGGCAAAGGCCGCACAGGCAATGAACGCTCCCGTGATGCTCCAACTCACCCGCTCCTCCATTGACTATATGGGCCTTCATACCGCTTACAAGATGGGCCGTCAGGTTTTGGCCGATTACGGCCTCCAGGGCTACATCCACCTGGACCACGGCCCCAGCCTGGAACTTGTCCAGAGGTGCCTTGACGAGGGCTTTGACTCCGTTATGATAGATGCATCTGAAAAGCCCTTCGAGGAGAATGTGGAGACATCGGCCAAAGCCGTTGAGATGGCAAAGCCGTACGGCGCCAACGTGGAGGCCGAACTTGGCTATGTGGCAAAACTGGGCCAGGAGCAGGGCGGCGGCTTCACCACCCCGGAGCAGGCGGTTGAGTTTGTGAACAGGACAGGGGTATCGGCCCTTGCCGTTTCCATTGGATCGGCCCACGGATTCTATAAACTCCCCCCGCACCTTGACATCCCCCGCCTTGCCGCTATCCACGCCGCAACGCCCGTGGCGCTGGTCCTTCACGGCTCCTCAGGCATTCCTCACGACCAAGTGAAGGACGCCATCCATAACGGTATTGTGAAGGTTAACCTTGCTACGGAAATAAAGGACAACTTCATGAGGGCCCTGAAAAAAGTGCTCTCGGAAAGCGACGAGATTGACCTCAGGAAGGTCTTCCCCAAGGCCATGGATCCCGTTGTGGAACTCCTGAAGGAAAAGTATGAGGTTATGAAGGGATAGAGTCCTCCCTACCACTTGTAATTAAGCAGCCTCGGAGCGGCCTGAAGGGATATCCAAGCCCAGAAAAGACGGCCGTCCTCCGAGGCTCTTTTCAGAAGTTGCATATTTTTTATTATATTCGCAAAACGTCACTTCTCACCTATGTTTGAAAAGATAGTATCTCAGATAAACTCCATAGTCTGGAATCCGGGGCTTGTGGCCCTCCTTATCATTGCCGGGCTGTACTTTTCATTCCGCACGCGCTTTGTGCAGGTGAGGCGTTTCGGCCTTATGCTCCGGTCCCTGTTCTCAAAGAAACAGGACAATAAGGGGATTTCTTCTTTCGAGGCATTTTCCATTGCGCTTTCAGGAAGGGTTGGAACGGGAAACATTGTGGGTGTGGCAACAGCCATTGCGTTTGGCGGCCCGGGAGCGGTGTTCTGGATGTGGGTGGTGGCATTCTTTGGGGCGTCAACCGCTTTTGTAGAGTCCACCCTGGCCCAGATGTACAAGTTCCATCATTCATCGGGGTACCGCGGCGGGCCGTTCAGTTTCATAGAGCACGGCCTCAAGGCGCGCTGGCTTGGGATTGTGTTTGCAGTCATCACGGCGGTTTCCTGCGGATTCTTCCTCCCCACGGTGCAGTCCAACGGTGCTGCATCGGCCATAAATAATTCCTTCCCGGTCACTCCCCTTGCGGCAGGAATCGGCCTTGCGGTTATACTGGGGCTTGTGATCTTTGGCGGGGTGAAGCGCATTGCGCGCGTTGCGTCCATTGTGACGCCGTTCATGGCGCTTGGCTACATTGTGCTGTCGCTGGTTGTGGTGGCGTTCCATATCCAGGACGTCCCGGCGGTTCTCGGGGCCATCGTGAAGGGCGCCTTCGGGCTCAATCCGGTTTGCGGCGGCATCATCGGCTCCACCATCGCCATGGGCGTGAAGAGGGGCATCTTCTCCAACGAGGCCGGCCAGGGCACCGGGGCCATCGTATCGGCCGCCACTGATGTCCCGCACCCCGCCCAGCAAGGCCTTGCGCAGGCATTTTCCGTGTACGTTGACACCCTCCTCGTGTGCACCGCTACGGCCCTTATGATCCTCTGCTCAGGCACTTACAACATCTTCGGCCCTGACGGCCAGGTCCTTTTCGGCGGCGCCCCTGACCTTGGCGGCAACTATGTGAATTACACCCAGAGTGCCGTGGATTCAGTGTTTACGGGCTTTGGAGGCAAGTTTGTGTCCGTTGCTATGGTGTTCTTTGTTTTCACCACCATCATGGCCTACTACTTCTACGCCGAAACAAGTATCATCTACCTCTTCCGGAAAAACGACACCGCACCCTCCAGGGCAGAACGTGCGGTCATCCTCATCCTACAGGTGCTGATGCTTGCGGCAGTGATTTTCGGTGCCGTGAAGGAAGCGGACGTAGTGTGGCAGATAGGCGACATCGGTGTAGGCCTCATGGCCTGGGTCACGGTGGTCTCCATCATCATTCTCTGCCCCAAGGCCATTTCGGCCCTTAAGGACTTCGAGAAGGGCCTCTAGCCTTTACCACCCCGTAATGCCGACGCAGTGGAGCCTAACTCCCTATCTCTCAATCACTTACACAGTTGTTTGGGATTACCGGTAATCCCAAACAACTTCATAACACCCTGTATATCAACCACTTAACCTCCACCGCTACCACCGCTTCCACCGCTACCACTGCTCACCGCCCCCTCCACGCCTGTCACCACTCCCTAACCAGAATAACCACACTGTAAACATCTCTATCGGCCAAAATGCCCTGGCAGGCAATCGCCTGATTAATAACAACTTACGCAAATGTGATTAGACGTTTTGCACAATCAAAATCGCGTAAAACATTGTTTTTCAGTACATTAAACGCCAGAAAGAGTTTCCGCGGCCAGGTCCAAACCATGAGCTTCTTTATGCTTTTGCCGCCAATCCTCCCAGAACGCGCACAATGAACATTTTGTGGATTCGCGGTGTAAATAATGGCGTTTTGAGCGGAAATCCTTGCCGCCAGTACAGAAAAACCCCGTTCTGAGCGTTCCGGATGGATTGGCGGCAATGAGCACTGTTCGCACGTTCCTTCAACGGAGTCCCTGCCGATGCCGTCAGGGGCATAAGGACCGCCGCCAGAGCAAGTATTACCCTCCCGAGCCTCATCTACCCCAGCACCACGTCCAGGGCCATCATAAGGGCAAATCCGATGGCAAAGCCCACGGTGCCAAGGTTGGAGTGCTCTCCCTGCGAGGCATCAGGAATGAGTTCCTCCACCACCACGTAGAGCATTGCTCCGGCGGCAAAGGACAGCATAAACGGCATGATTCCCGTAATGGCCGATGCCAGTCCCAGCACCAGTCCCCCGCCTATCGGCTCAACAATTCCGCTGAGCGCCCCAATGAGGAAAGACTTCCCCTTGCCGTTCCCTGCAGCACGCAGGGGCATGGAAATGATAGCACCCTCAGGGATATTCTGGATGGCGATTCCAAGGGAAAGGGCCAGGGCGGCGGCCATATTGAAATCGGCCTGAAGCGCCCCGGCAATTGCAACGCCAACGGCCATTCCTTCCGGGAAATTGTGGATGGTCACGGCCAGCGCCAGTTTTGCGGTACGGGAAAGGCTGCTGCGGGGGCCCTCGGCCTCACCGCCAATGTGGATGTGCGGGGTCACGTGGTCAATGAAAAGAAGGAACGCAAAGCCGCCCAGAAGGCCTGCAAGAGTTGGGCCGATAGGACCCATCTCCATGGACGGAATGAGCAGTGACCACACCGATGCCGCCACCATAACGCCGGAAGCGAAGCCCATACAAAAAAAGTTTGCGGGCTCCAAAAAAGTTACTATCTTTGCATTCCCAAACCACGGTGCTGTAGCTCAGATGGTAGAGCAATGGACTGAAAATCCATGTGTCGGCAGTTCGATTCTTCCCAGCACCACTTAACACGCTGAAAATCAGCAAGTTACGCAACTTACGCACAACTTTACGCATAAAAGACGCAAGGTTGTGCGTAATTTCTTTAGATGAACACCCCTATACCCTAATGGCTCGTAAGGGGGTGTCAACCCGGAACGAGCCACGAACTTTCCACGCCATACGTCGCGTTTTTTAGAGTATACAACACAAAAAATCCTGCCCCCCGAAAGGAAGGCAGGAAACTTTTTTCAGCATCGGCCCGAGGGCCTGACAGTCACCCGCACTACTCACCCGCGACCCACTTGGTCTCGGCCAGCATGGTGCCGGACTTCTCGCCGGTGCTGGAGTTGACGTAGTAGTAGCGGAAGAAAATCTTCGGGGCCGCTGCGCTGGGCGCACCGTTCTTGGCCACGTAGTCAGCGCGGATGTCGATGGCCGCGGCGGTGGGCTCTTCCACCATCTTGATGGCAGAGGCCTTTGCGTGTGCGCGGGACACACCGTTCGA
>ONOQ01000076.1 GCA_900319485.1 uncultured Bacteroidales bacterium
GAGCATAGGAGAATCGAACTCCTGACCTTTTGAATGCCATTCAAACGCTCTACCAACTGAGCTAATACCCCGTTTTTCCTTTTGGGACTGCAAATGTAATGCATTTTTTTGAATTAGCAAAAACTTTTGCCGATTTTTTCATTGTAACGTGAGTATGCAGAGGCAATTGTTTATCCCAACAAATATGATTATATTTGTATGTTTTTATGAAAATTGTCGCAGATACCAATATACCTTTCCTGAAGGGGGTCCTGGAACCTTACGCGGACGTAGTCTACATGGACGGCAGGTCCATTAACCGTGAGGCAATGATGGATGCCGATGCAATAGTCATCCGCACCCGCACGCGTTGCTGCAGGGAAACCCTGGAAGGAACCAAGGTCAAGATGATAGCAAGCGCCACCATCGGCACGGATCATATAGACCTCCAGTGGTGCAGGGAAAACGGAATCGAGGTGCGTAACGCCGAAGGCTGCAATGCCGGCGCCGTTGCCAATTACATCTTTTCCGCAATGTACGCCGTCACGTCCAGGCGCGCCATCAAGATGGAAGACGCCGTCCTGGGCATCGTAGGCGTAGGAAATGTAGGCCGGAAGGTGGAGCATATGGCCCGCACCCTCGGCCTCAATGTCCTTCTCAACGACCCTCCCCGGGCAGCCCTGGAAGGGGAGGAAGGCTTCGTGAGCCTCGACACCCTCCTGGAGCAGGCTACAATAATATCCATCCACGTTCCACTGGACGGCACCACCCAGGGGATGTGCAATGACGCCTTCTTTGAGAAGATGCGTCCCGGCACCATCTTCATCAACGCCTCCCGCGGGGAAGTTGTGGATGAAGCCGCCCTCTTAAGGGCCCGTCCCAAACTTGGCGCCCTAGTCCTTGACACCTGGTGCAATGAGCCCAACGTGAGCCAGATCCTCATAGACGCCTGCGACATAGCAACGCCCCACATTGCCGGCTACTCCTATCAGGGCAAGCAAAACGGCACAGCAATGGCCGTACAGGCTATCGCAAGGCATTTTGGAATAACGGAGCTGGAATTTTTCAGCCCCGCAATGGAAGACGCCCTCCGCCCCAAGGTCATCAACGTGACGGGCAAAACCCAGGGAGAGATTGCCGCTGCCCTGCAGTACAATTATCCCATCTTCACGGACGATTTCCTTTTCCGCGTAAACCCCTCCAACTTTGAGAAACTCCGCTCAGAGTACAACTACAGAAGAGAATTTTATTTTGAACCATAACACTATGCTAAACCAGAAAGACATCCTCCAGATTGAGGAACGCGGCGCTTCAGTAGCAGGCGTCAAAGATCAGATTGAGCATTTCAAGACAGGTTTTCCTTGGATGAAGATCGTTGGCCCCGCAACCCCCGAGCGTGGCATCAAGGTGCTTGACAAAGAGGCCGTGGCCAAGGCCGTAGAGTATTACAGGAAGGCCGATATAAAAGGCAAGAGCAAATTCGTTCCCGCCTCCGGTGCAGCCTCCCGTATGTTCAAGGACCAGTTCAGCGGCCTTGCAAAACTTGAGGCAGGGGAGGATCTCCCTTCAGACGCCCCCGGCTACAAACTCGCAGCCAAAATAAAGGACTTCGCCTTCTACACCCCTGAACTATTCGGGGAACCGGCCGATACCAAAGAATACCGTCTAAAGGCCCTCAGGGCCCTCCTCAAGGAAGAAGGCCTTGCCTATGGCAGCAAGCCAAAGGGCGTCCTCAAATTCCACCGCTACCCTGAGGAAGTGCGCACCGCAATCGCCGAGCACCTTGTGGAAGCGCAGGAATATATGCGTAACGCAGATGACTCCTGCAATCTCACCGTCACCATCTCCCCGGAGCACCAGGCCCTGTTCGAGCAGGCCATCGAAGAGGTGAAATCGGCCTATGAGAAGCGCTACGGCGTGAAGTACAACATCCATTTCACCTTCCAGGACAAGGCCACCGACACCCTTGCCGTGGATATGGAGAACAAGCCTTTCCGTAAGGCCGATGGATCCCTCCTCTTCCGCCCCGCAGGTCACGGCGCCCTCATCTACAACCTGAACAAGGTGGAGGATGAACTTGTAAGCATTAAGAACATAGACAACGTTGCGCATGAGAAACTCCTGAATGTCACCGCAGAGTACAAGCAGGTCCTTATGGGCGTCGCCCTCCAGTTAAGGGACAAGGTCTTTGACTACCTCCGTAAACTGGACGCCGCCCCTTCCGTGCAACTTTGCAACGAGATAGAGAACTTCCTGGACAAGGAACTCTGCATCCAGATGCCCCTTGCCCGCAGCGAGGCCGATAGAATAGAGATGCTCCGCGCAAAACTCAACCGTCCCATCCGCGTCTGCGGTATGGTGAAGAACGAGGGTGAGCCCGGCGGCGGTCCCTACATCATCGCCGGAAAGGACGGCTGCACCAGCCTCCAGATCCTGGAGAGCGTCCAGATCAACAAGGAGGACGCCGGCGCAATGGCCGCAATGTCCCACGCCACCCACTTCAATCCCGTAGACCTTGTGTGCTGCCTGAGGGATTACAAGGGAGGCAAGTTCAACCTCCTTGAGCACGTGGATCCCCAGGCCGGTTTCATCAGTTCCAAGAGTTTCGAAGGCCGTGAACTCAAGGCCCTTGAACTCCCCGGCCTCTGGAACGGCTCCATGAGTGACTGGAACACCCTTTTTGTGGAAGTTCCCGTAGAAACCTTCAACCCCGTAAAAGTAGTACTGGATCTACTTAGACCAGCTCATCAAGCATGAAACAAGCATTAGCAGGCACATTGGAAAGTGGTGATATTATGGTCACCATAAGCCCCGGAGAAGGCCTGCAGATCAATCTGCAGAGCTCCGTGGAGGCGCAGTTCGGAAGGCAGATAAGGGCTCTGATCGCAGAGACCCTTGAGGGCCTTGGAATTAAGGACGCCCATGTGGACGCCATAGACAAGGGTGCGCTTGACTGCACCATAAGAGCCCGCGTTACCGCAGCGGCGGTGCGCGCAACAGGAAAGGACGTATGGAAAGACTAAGGAGAACTATGATGTTCGTTCCGGGCAATAATCCCGGAATGATGGCCGATGCCCACATCTACGGCCCCGACAGCATTATGCTGGACCTGGAAGACTCCGTCACTATGGCCGAGAAAGACGCTGCGCGCCTTCTGGTGCACAACGCCCTCAAATCCATAGATTACGGCACAACTGAGATGGTTGTCCGCATCAATCCACTTAACACCCCCTACGGCAAAAAGGACGTGGAGGCGGTTGTTAAGGCCGGCGTTGACGTAATCCGCATGCCAAAGACAGAGACGGCCGATGAAGTCCGTGAACTTGAGGCCGAAATCCTCAAGGTGGAGGAAGAGATTGGCGCCGTTGGCCGCACGCATATTATGGCCGCCATAGAGAGCGCCCTTGGCATTGTGAACGCATATGCCATTGCAACGGCCTCAAAGCGTATGATGGGCATAGCCCTTGGCGCAGAGGACTACAGCGCAAACCTCAAGACCAACCGTACTCCCGGCGGCGCTGAACTTCTCCTTGCCCGTGAACAGATTGTGGTTGCCGCGCGCGCCGCGGGCATTGCCTGTTTTGACACCGTGTACTCCAACCTTGACGATATGGAGACTTTCCGCAAGGAGGTTGAACTTATCAAAACCCTTGGCTTTGACGGGAAATCCATCATCAATCCCCGCCAGATAGAGGTTGTGAATGAGGTGTTCACGCCCACTGAGAAGGAAATCAACAAGGCCCGCGCCGTGGTTGCCGCTATCAAGGAAGCCCAGGCAAAGGGCTCCGGTGTAATTGCCGTGAACGGCAAGATGGTAGACCGTCCGGTGGTCCTGAGGGCAGAGCGTACAATTGCCCTTGCCGTTGCCGCCGGCGTTATTTCTGAGGAGGAAGCGCTATGAGAAACTCAAAGGTAGTATCCCTTGAAGAGGCCATCCGCCGGAGCGGCCTCAAGGATGGTCAGACCATCTCCTTCCATCACCATTTCCGTGGCGGAGACAAGGTTGTGAACATGGTTGTGGATAAACTTGCCCAGATGGGGTTCAAGGACCTAAAACTTGCCGCATCCAGCCTCTCGGACGTCCACAAGCCTCTTATAGAGCATATCAAAAACGGCGTTATCACCGGTATCTCCACTTCAGGATTAAGGGGAGAACTGGCCGATGCAATATCCCACGGCCTCCTTCCGGAGCCTGTTGTGTTCCGCTCTCACGGCGGTCGCGGCAGTGCAATCGCAAAAGGGGAACTCAAGATTGACGTAGCCTTCCTTGGCGCTTCATCGGCCGATGAACTTGGCAACGCAACCGGTCACGGTGAAAAGAGCGTCTGCGGCTCCCTGGGCTACGCCCTTCCTGACGCCCGCTACGCTTCTCACGTAGTTGTGCTCACGGACGACCTTGTGGAATATCCCAATATGCCTCAGTCCATCTCTGCCGCAGACGTAGAGTCAGTGGTGGTTGTGGAAAGCGTGGGGGACAGTTCCAAGATTTCTTCAGGAGCCATCCGTGATTCCAAGAATCCACGTGATATCCTCCTTGCCAAACAGGCTGCTAAAGTGATAATTAACTCTGGTTACTTCAAGGACGGCTTCAGCATCCAGACCGGTACCGGCGGCGCTTCACTTGCTGCCGTGAAGTACATCCGTGAGGAGATGATAGCCCGCGGTATCAAGGCCAGTTTCGCCCTTGGCGGCATCACAGCCCATATGGTGAAACTGCACGAAGAAGGCCTTATCGGGAAACTCATAGATGTCCAGTCATTTGACAAGGTTGCGGCAGAGTCCATCCATAATGATCCTCTGCACCAGGAAGTATCGGCCGTGGAATATGCCTCCGGAGAACATCTTGGAAGCGCCACCCACGCCCTGGACATAGTTATCCTGAGCGCCCTGGAGGTTGACACCCAGTTCAACGTGAACGTGCTTGTGGGAAGTGACGGCATCATCCGCGGCGCCATTGGCGGCCACCAGGATACCGCTGCCGACAGCGCCCTCAGCATCATCGTGTGCCCGCTTCTCCGCGGCCGCATACCTTGCGTGGTGCCTAAAGTTCTTCAATTATCGGCACGCCTGATCCTCTTCCTTTCGGGGACAAGGTTGTTGGCGTAGTAATGAACCGGGACGGCTCCGTGCTGGACAAGATCTATAACATCAAGTAGTGATTACGCTTCAGGAACTCCTGGAAAGCCGTGACAGAAGGGCCCGTCGTCAGGGAGAACTGCTTTCTCAGTTCCCCGGACGGGCTCTTTTATGCCTTACAGTGCAACTTCCCGGGCCTGAAAAGAGAAATGCCCTATCCCTTGAGATTGCCCGTGCCGGGGTGGAGGCAGTAGAGAAGCGTTTCAATCCGGTTTTTGAGGAGACAAATGACCTTGAGACCGGTTTTGAGGCCTTTTTCATAGTTGACGGGCAGCCGCTGGAAGTGAAGAAAGCGGCAGTTGAAATAGAGGACACCCATCCTCTTGGCCGATTGATGGACCTTGACGTAATTGGCCCGGAAGGGCCTGTTGGAAGGGCCAGTATCGGCCTTCAGGAAAGAAGGTGTCTTATTTGCGAAAAGCCCGCCCGGTACTGTATGAGGGCGGGAAGCCATACTCAGGATGAGTTAATTGCAAAGATTAAACAGTTAGTCAGTAGTTATGAGTGAATACATCAAACTTTCGAAGGAGCAGGTTGACCTGCTTGTCAGCCGCGGATGCCGCGCTGAAGACTGGGATACCGTCTATTGCACGGATCCTCAGGCTCTTAATTACGTACGTGGTGTGCGTTTTTCCGGAACTGTAAAATTTGGCCGGTTTACGGAGGTTTTTACCCTCCCTGGAGGCATAAGGAAGCACTCCGGCCTTAGGGACTGCACCCTTCACAACGTTACCGTGGGAGACGATTCCCTCATTGAGAACGTTACAAATTACGTTGCCAACTATGATATCGGCAACCATACCTATATAGAGAACGTGGACCTTCTCCTGAACGACGGCCCCAGCGCCTTCGGTAACGGCGTGGAAGTGTCCGTGCTCAGCGAAACCGGAGGCCGCGAGGTAAAGATCTATGACCGCCTCAGCGCCCAGATAGCCTATGTCCTTGCGATGTACAGGCATCGGCCCGCCCTTATCCGGAAAATCAATGAAATGATTGATGAATATGCCGCCTCACAGGTATCTGAGAGGGGCCTGATAGGGGATTACGTCTCCATCCGCAACACCCGCCACATCAACGGCGTGAGGATAGGGGATTACGCGGTCATTAGCGGCGCCAGCCGTCTTAGAAACGGCACGGTCCACTCCAACAAGTTTGCGCCCGTTACAATCGCGCACGGAGTCATTGCCGATGATTTCATCATCTGCAGCGGCTCGCACGTTGCCGACAACACCACCCTGGAGCGCTGCTTCGTGGGCCAGGCCTGCCATCTTGGCCACGGCTACAGCGCCTCGGATTCCCTGTTTTTCAGCAACTGTCAGGGTGAGAACGGGGAGGCCTGCGCCATCTTCGCCGGGCCCTTCACCGTCACCCACCACAAGAGCACGCTCCTCATTGCCGGTATGTTTTCATTCATGAACGCAGGCAGCGGCTCAAACCAGAGCAACCATATGTATAAACTTGGCCCCATCCACCAGGGTATCCTGGAAAGGGGCGCCAAGACTGCCTCCGATTCCTACATCCTCTGGCCTTCCCGCGTTGGCGCCTTCTCCCTTGTGATGGGACGCCACGTAACCCATTCAGACACATCCCATCTGCCGTTCTCATACCTCATTGAGCAGCAGAACACAACATATCTGGTGCCCGGAGTGAATCTCCGTAGCGTAGGAACCGTCCGCGACGCCCAGAAATGGCCCAAGCGTGACAACCGGAAGGACCCTGACCGCCTGGACTGCATAAATTACAATCTCCTGAGCCCCTACACCATCCAGAAGATGTTCAAGGGCATAAAACTCCTGAATAACCTTCAGTACTCCTCAGGAGAACTCTCGGACATCTATTCCTACCACAGCACCAAGATCCGTAACTCCTCGCTCAGGAACGGCATCCGCTATTATCAGGTTGCCATCACAAAATTCCTTGGGAACTCCATCATAAAGAGGCTTGAAAAACTGCCTGCAGGCGCTTCTGACAAGGAAATCCAGGAGGCCCTGAAGCCCACCTGCCCCATAGGCCAGGGAATCTGGGCCGATCTTAGCGGCCTTATCGCCCCCAGGGATGCCATAAAGGATATCATAGAGCGTGTGGAGAGGGGAGAGATGACTCTCCAGGGCCTCTTCGACGCCTTCCAGAACCTTCACGCCTGGTACTACGACGCTGAGTGGACCTGGGCGTATGACAAGTACGAGGAATTCTTCGGATATCCGCTGGAGAGCATCACCGCCGAGCAGGTTATCGACATAGTGGAGCGCTGGAAATCGGCGGTTATCGGCCTTGACAGGGAACTTTACGAAGACGCCCGCAAGGAATTCAACCTTGCCTCAATGACCGGTTTCGGGGCCGATGGAGACCGGGAAATCAAGGAGCGTGACTTCTCCGAGGTCCGCGGCGATTTCGAGTCAAATTCCTTCGTCACCGCCGTCCTGGAGCACATCAAGGTGAAGGAAGCCCTTGGAAATGAACTGATTGAACGCCTCAGGAGATAGATGCAGGACAGTGGTCTCATACAGGAACTGCCTCTCAGCGTTCCTTTCTTCCATAATCAGGTGGAAGCCTTCCTCCGGGAAAGCGGCCTCCGCATGGAAGAGTTTGACCATTACTATGCCTGCACGTCCCCGGACGGCGCAATCCTTGCCGGCGCCGGGATCAAGGCCGATATCATCAAGTGCGTTGCCGTAGCCCCTTCCGCCCGTTC
>ONOQ01000074.1 GCA_900319485.1 uncultured Bacteroidales bacterium
CCCTCTATTTTTATCATTTCATGGATTCCGTCGGATTTGTTAGGGATGACAAACGTCATTGGATTGTTCAAGAATAATTTTTTTTGACTTTTTCCGCGGTTTGGCGTAACTTTGGGGCGAAAATGGCCTGTTATGTCCAAGTATAAGAGCAATGTAACAATGCGCAGGCGCCTTGTGAGCGCCTGGATTTCAACCGTCATCAGCCTGTCCCTTGTGCTGCTGCTGGTGGGTGTTGGCACCTTGCTCCTTGTAAACGCAAAGGCGGTGACAGACTATTTCAAGGAGAATATGCAGGTGTCCGTGCTCCTGAAGGAACAGGTCACAGAGGAGGACGGCCTTGCGTACGAGTCAAAGATATCGGCCCTTCCGGGCGTACGCGCTACGCGTTTTGTATCAAGGGAAGAGGGCGTTGAAGAGATGTCAAACCTCCTTGGGCGGGACTTTCTGGACGTGTTTGAAACCGCGCCGGTGCCCGTTTCCATTGACGTAAGCCTTGAAGCTGCGTATGTTCAGGCCGATTCCCTGAAGATGATGAGGGAGATCCTCTCCGAGTCCCCCCTTGTTGAGGAAGTGAACTACCAGACATCCCTTGTGGATGCCCTTAACGCCAACCTTGCCAAGATCTCAATAGCCCTTCTTGTGCTGGTTGGATTGCTGCTGTTTATTTCCTTCGTGCTCATTGCAAACGTAGTGCGTCTGGAACTTTTCTCCCGCCGTTTCTCAATTTACACCATGCACCTTGTTGGTGCCACCAAGGGCTATATCCGCGCCCCGTTTGTGGGCCGGGCCGCCCTTCAGGGCCTCTTTGCGGCGCTTCTTGCAATAATCCTCCTCATTGGGATGCTCTTTGTCCTGAAGGATGAATTTGCCCAGATGTTCTCAATCTTCACCCTGGATACCCTCCTTATCACAATGGGCGTAATGGTTGCCGCCGGCGTTCTCATCTGCGCCATAAGCACCTTCTTTGTGGTGGGCCGCCTGGTTGGCTACAACAGGGATCAACTCTACGCATATTAGTCTCTATGGATAACAAAGATAAGATGGCCACATCGGCCAAAGGACTGAAACTGATGATTGCGGGCCTCATTGTGATGGCGTCAGGGTTCCTCCTCCTTTCCGGAGGCGGCTCAGATGACCCTCAGGTGTTCAACTACGCAATGTTCGACTTCCGCCGCCTTGTTGCCGCGCCGCTTGTGATAGTGGCGGGTATAGTGCTGGAAGTAATAGCAATAATGGGTAAATTTGGAAAGTAATATGGAGTGGTGGCAGGCAATAATCCTTGGCATTGTCCAGGGGCTTACTGAATTCCTTCCGGTGTCCTCAAGCGGGCATCTTATGATATTCAAGGAAATCCTTGGGGCCGACGGTGAAGGCTTCCTGGATTTCACCGTGGCGGCTCACTTTGCAACGGTCCTCGCAACCATAGTTGTGTTCTGGGGCGTTATAGTGAACCTTTTCAAGGGCTTTTTCAAGTTCAAATACAACGATGAGACGGACTATGTGTGCAAGATCCTTGTGTCCCTCATCCCCGTTGCCCTTGTGGGCTTCCTTTTCAAGGACCAGGTAGAGGCCCTCTTCGGGAGTTCTCTCCGTAACGTGGGCATCGGCCTTTGCATTACCGCGGCGCTTCTCTGGATTTCCGACAGCGCCGGAAAGCGCTTCAAGGTGCCTGTGGCAAAGGATACGCGTAACGGCATTTCCTACTGGCAGGCGTTTGTGGTGGGCATAGCCCAGGCTTTTGCAGTGGCTCCGGGAATCTCCCGCAGCGGCAGCACAATCGCAACGGGCCTTCTGTGCGGTGTAAAGCGTGAGGCAATGGCCCAGTTCTCCTTCCTGATGGTGCTTATCCCCATCATCGGAGAGCAGAGCCTTGACCTTCTCAAGGTTGCTATGGGTTCTGAGACCTTTGGCGCCGGAGTGGGGTCCCTTCCCCTTATCCTTGGGTTTATATCGGCCTTTTTGAGCGGTCTTTTTGCCTGTAAGGTGATGATTGCCCTTGTGAAGAAGGCCAAACTCCTGTGGTTCGCCCTCTACTGCCTTGTTGTGGCGGCCCTTATCTTCATCCTTGCATAATGAGAAACCTCACGTATTTTGTGTCCGACGTCCATCTGGGCCTCCGCCTGCCGGAAGCCCCGGTGAGGGAGAGGCGTTTTGTGAAGTTCCTGCGCAGCATTCCCGTGGATAAGACGGAAGCGCTCTATATGCTTGGAGACATCTGGGATTTCTGGTATGAATACAGGGATGTGGTGCCCAAGGGTTACGCCCAGGTGTTTGCCGCGCTCCTTGACCTTATGGATGCCGGCGTGAAGGTGTATTTCATTGAAGGGAATCACGACCAATGGAGTTACGGTTATTTCTCTGAACTTGGAATGACCTGCCCAAAGACTCAGCCCTATTATACTGAGATTGGCGGGAAACGCTTCTGCCTTGGCCACGGAGATATGCTGGGGGATGTCCCTCCCAAGTACAGGAGAATCCAGTGGATGTTCCATAACAGGCTTTTCAGGGCGCTTTTTTCCTCGCTTCATCCTCGTATCGGCATTGGCTGGGGAAAAACCTGGAGCCGCGCTTCCCGCACCCATAAGCCCGTTCCAAAGTACGTTTTCAAGGGGGAGTCTGAGCCTCTTTACAAGTGGTGCAGCGCCTGCCCTCAGAAAGTGGATTACTTCATTTTTGGCCACTATCACACCTGCTGGGACGTTCCTGTAGGGGATTCCCGCTTAATGGTTATGGCCGATTGGAGTGAGCCCAACTGGATAGTCTTCGATTCCGCCACCGGAGAACTCTGCGCCCGCCCGTAAGCTCTATCTATTAGATAGGTTTCAATAACATCGGCTAAATCTGGCTGGATATACTAACGGTTAACTGCGACCGTTGATTAGCCAGAGTGCCGCTTCCCTTTTATACAGTGAACGCCTACGTTTAACGCAAGAAAGGTATATTGCAAAAAATTTTATTTTGGGATAATAAAAAAATGACTACCTTTGCACCCCCTAAACAACGTTGTTAAGAGAAGGTTTGTCTGGATACGTCGATTTTATGGTTCTGCCGTCAAAACTATATGATTAAGTGTTTATGAAAAAGACTTTATTGCTGACCATTGCATTGTCACTTATTTGCGTGTCTTCCTTTGCGCAGACCAGCCGGTCATTTAAGAAAGGTTATAGCGCCAGTCTAGAAATTGGCAACGCAGTTGTTTTTGGTCGAGATATGTTTGGTGGTATGGCACAGGTGGCGACCGTCCATGGATACAGGGCTGGAACAGGTGTTTTTGTTGGAGTAGGGTTAGGAGGGCTTTATGATATGGCGGTTCCCGATTACGCGGTGTCTTTATTTCTAGATGGGAAATATAATTTTGTAGACAATAAAGTAAGTCCATTTGCCGCCGTAAGAACAGGTTATCGGTATAAGGGTAATCCTTCTATGTCAGGTAACTATGTGGATGTTGCGGTAGGAGTAGATGCTGGCGTTATATCCGTTCGTCTGGGTTATGAAAGATTCTCGCGACTAATTAATGGGGAATCTCTTTCAAAAGGTAATTCTCTATTTTGCAGTTTTGCTGTTGCATTCTAGTTCTCAGGATGCGGCGCGGCGGCAGGAAAAGGCGCCTCATTATGACACTAATCCCCGAAAGTTAGAGTAATTACTTTCGGGGATTATTACGCCGATATTTCTCGTATAGCGTCTAGTATGATGCGAATAATCAATTACTAATGCCCCGCTATAACCTTATCTGGTCTATGACCACTACCGGAGGCTCTTCCCAAAATACGGACCAATAGAGGGCCGGGAATTCGCCCGCCTTCCAGGCCTGGACAAGGAGTTCAGTGTCGGAATCGGCCCCGGTGGGGTCATAGGTGCTCTTGAGGTCGTTCTCGAAGAGTTTGGCAATTCCCTGCCAGAAGCCTGCCGCAACGCCGTTCTTGTACTCCTTTATAATATCATAGGAAGACATCCCGGTTTCACGGTCTATGAGTTTCATCATGAGGGCGCCGTCATAGATGGTCATCTTGCGGAAGATGCCCTCGTAACTCTTGAAAAGTTGCTTCTGGATGTCCTTTATGTAGCGGTCCTTCTGGATGGAGTTCATATGGTTTGCCTTGATAATGCTGTCGGCACTGGCCACGATGGGGCCAGCAGCCTCCGCGTACGGGTACACGCGCGCGAACCTGTATACAAGTTTATAGTAATCCCGCCACTGTTTTTCCGACGTGCCTTTGCGGCGGCTCACTATCCAGATGGGACGGAGTTTGTCATAATAGGTAGTGTCTCCGTTTTCTACGACCATACGGAGATATTCGCCCTGCCGGGGGGCCTCGCTCTGCTCACGGATGGCCTGGGCGCGGCTCATTGCCTCCCTCTGCTCCTGGGCCCGCTGCATAGCCCTCTGCACGTGCCCCTGCGCTCCCGCATTCATAGGCAGCGTGAGAAGCGCAACGGCAAGGAGAAGGGCCGATATTTTTGAGAATTTCATCATGGCAAAGGTAGCGTTTTGCAAATTGTTTGCCAAATGTTACGGGGTGAGATTTCCCGGCTTCGGTTAAGGTGACAGAACCAAATGTCGAAAACTGAGGGAACTTTTTATCAACAATGTGCGTAAGTGATTGATTTTACGCGCTTTTACTGTCAAAAACCGCGGTAGAAAAATCTGAAAAAATCATCAAAAAGATTTGGTGATTCAGATTTTTTTTGTAACTTTGCAATCCCGAAATTGGAGCAAAAAGCACCCAACCAGCTGAGTTTCAATGAGTTAGGGATTGAAAAAGGAAATTTTAAAACATTACAGAAAATGTTACAGCCTAAAAGAACAAAATTCAGAAGGGAACAGAAAAACCGTATGAAGGGCAATTCCGGTCGCGGAAACCAGCTCGCATTCGGCTCTTTCGGCCTTAAGAACCTTGAGAATTGCTGGCTCACTGCTCAGCAGATTGAGGCAGCCCGTCAGGCCATTTCCCGTAGGATGAACCGTGAAGGTCAGATCTGGATCCGTGTCTTCCCTGTGAAGCCGTTCACTGCAAAGCCGCTCGATACCCGTATGGGTAAGGGTAAGGGTGACCCCCAGGGCTTCGTTGCTCCTATCACCCCCGGTCGTATCCTCTTCGAGGCAGAGGGCGTATCCCTCGCAGTTGCAAAAGAGGCTATGCGTCTTGCAGCCAACAAACTTCCCGTCGCTACCAAATTCGTGGTCCGCAGGGATTATGTAGAAGAATAATTAACGGAGAAAAGGAAAATGAAAGTATCTGAAGTACGTGAAATGTCAGTCGCCGATCTTCGCGACCGCATTGAGGTGGAAAAGAGCAATCTTGACACCATGAAACTCAATCACGCGATCTCTCCGCTGGAGGATACCTCCAAGATTCGCAAGACCCGTCAGGATATCGCTCGCATGATCACCATCCTGGCAGAAAAAGAAAAGCAGAACTAATTAATAAGGCAGACTTATGGAAAGAAATCTTCGTAAGGAAAGGGTCGGCATCGTGGTGTCCAACAAGATGGACAAGACCATCGTGGTTGCAGTAGAAACCCACGAGAAGCACCCCATTTACGGCAAGTTCGTAAAGAAGACCACCAAGTTTGTTGCAGAGGATTCAAACAATGAGTGCTCCGAGGGCGATACCGTCCGCATCATGGAGACCCGTCCCCTGAGCAAGACCAAGAAGTGGAGATTAGTTGAAATCGTAGAAAAAGTCAAGTAATTATGATACAGCAGGAATCACGTTTACACGTTTAACGGTTGCCGACAACAGCGGTGCTAAGGAAGTCCTCTGCATCCGCGTCCTCGGCGGTACCCGCCACCGTTACGCTACTATCGGCGAAACCATCGTCGTGACCGTGAAGAGCGCCATCCCCGGTGGCGACATCAAGAAAGGCACAGTCACCAAGGCCGTGGTCGTTCGCACCAAGAAGGAAATCCGTCGCGCAGATGGTTCTTACATCCGCTTCGACGAAAACGCCTGTGTGCTTCTCAATGGCGCAGGTGAACTCCGTGGAACCCGTATTTTCGGCCCTGTGGCCCGCGAGCTCCGCGAGAACTATATGAAGATTGTTTCACTGGCACCGGAGGTCCTTTAATCGCATTAAGAGTATGAAAAAGTACAACATCAAGAAAGGCGATACCGTGTATGTAAATGCCGGTAACGATAAAGGCAAAACCGGAAAGGTCCTTGAGGTTATCCGTGAGAAGGACCGCGTCATCGTAGAGGGTGTGAATATGGTGTCCAAGCACACCAAACCCAACCCCAAGAACCCTCAGGGTGGTATTGTTAAACAGGAAGCAGGCATTCACATTTCCAACGTGAACCTTATGGACGCAAGTGGCAAGCCCACCCGCGTAGCCCACAAGGAAGTTGACGGAAAGAAGGTTCGCATTGCTAAAACAACAGGAGCGGAGATTAAGTAATTATGGCAAAGAAAGCAGCAAAACCCGCAGAAGTGCAGGCACTTCCCAAGGGATATACCCCCGACCTCAAGAAGGTCTACAAAGAGGAGATCGTTCCCGCTCTGGTAAAGCAGTTCTCCTATACCACTGTCATGCAGGTCCCGAGGCTCGTGAAGATCACCCTCAATGAAGGTGTCGGCGACGCTACCCAGGACAAGAAGATGGTTGAGGAAGCCGCAGAGGAACTCTCAATCATCGCCGGTCAGAAGGCCGTCATTACCAACTCCCGTAAGGATATCTCCAACTTCAAACTCCGTAAGGGAATGCCCATCGGCGCAAAAGTTACCCTTCGTGACGTCAGGATGTACGAGTTCCTGGAGCGCCTCATCCGTGTGGCTCTTCCCCGTATCCGTGACTTCAACGGTATCTCCGAGAAAATGGACGGCCAGGGCAACTACACTCTTGGTATCAAGGAGCAGATCATCTTCCCTGAGATCGAGATCGACAAGAACCCCCGCATCCACGGTGTGGAGATTACATTTGTGACCACCGCAAAGACCGACGAAGAGGCTCATGCCCTTCTCAAGGCTTTCGGTCTTCCTTTCAAGAAACACAATAACTAAGATAACAGCATGGCAAAGGAATCAATGAAAGCTCGCGAAGTAAAACGCGCGAAATTAGTTGCAAAGTACGCCGCTAAGAGGGCTGCCCTGAAAGAGGCCGGTGATTACGCCGCTCTTGACAAGCTTCCCAAGAATGCAAGCCCCGTACGTCTCCACAACCGTTGCTCTCTCACCGGTCGTCCCAAGGGTTATATGCGTGACTTCGGCCTCAGCCGTATCCAGTTCCGCGAAATGGCCTCCCAGGGTCTCATCCCCGGCGTAAAGAAGGCAAGTTGGTAGTATTACCTTAATTTATTTTATAACAACAATCGGATATCGGGCGCTACTCAGCGCCGGTCCACAAAAAGACAAAAAAATGACTGATCCTATTGCAGATTTTCTGACCAGAATCCGTAACGCTTATATGGCTGGCAAGAAGGTGGTTGAAATCCCCGCTTCCAACATTAAGCTCGCTATCACCAAGATTCTGTTCGAGAAAGGTTACATCCTCAGTTACAAACTGGTTGAGGGTGAGCCCGTGAACACCATCAAAATCGCTCTGAAGTATCACCCTCAGACCAAGGCTGCCGCCATCAAGAGCATTGTGCGCGTAAGCACCCCCGGTCTTAGGAAGTATGCCGATGTCCAGAACATGCCGCGCGTTCTCAACGGCCTTGGAATCGCCATCCTCTCCACTTCAAAGGGCGTCATCACCGACAAAGAGGCCAAGGAGCTGAACGTAGGCGGTGAGGTTATTTGCTATGTATACTAATAAGCGAATCCAAACATTATGTCAAGAATCGGAAAATTACCTGTAGTCCTTCCCGCCGGCACCAAGGCTGAACTCCTTGACGGCAACGTAGTGAAGGTGAAAGGCCCTCTTGGTGAGATGTCCCAGAAAGTGGATGCAGACATCAAGGTCACCATCGAGGGAAATGAAATCAAGTTCGAGCGCCCCAGCGACCTTCCCCGCTTCCGCTCCATGCACGGTCTGTACCGCGCTCTCGTTCACAATATGGTTGTGGGCGTAAGCGAGGGCTTCACCATCAAGCAGGAGTTTGTGGGTGTAGGTTACCGCGTGGTTGCTCAGGGCCAGCTCCTGACCATGTCCCTGGGTTATTCCCACGACATCCAGATCATGCTTCCCGCAGAGGTTACTGCAGAGACTCCTCAGGTCCGTAAGGGTGAGAACCCCGTCCTTATCCTCAAGAGCCGTGACAAGCAGCTGGTTGGCCAGGTAGCCGCCAAGATCCGTTCATTCCGCCGTCCTGAGCCTTATAAGGGCAAGGGTATCAAGTTCGCCGGTGAGCAGCTCCGCCGCAAGGCCGGTAAGACCGCTTCGGCCAAATAATCATTAGGAGGAAAGAATTATGGCACTGAATAGAATTGAAAGAAGAAGAAGGATTCACTACAGAATCCGTAAGCACGTAAACGGCACCGCAGAGCGTCCCCGTATGGTTGTGTTCCGCTCCAACAAGCAGATCTACGTCCAGGTGGTGAACGACCTTGAGGGCAAGACCCTTGTGGCAGCCGCCTCCAATGACAAGGCCCTCGCAGCCCAGACCAAGGGCAAGAGCGGTATTGAAGCAGCAGCAATCGTGGGTAAGGCTATCGCAGAGCGCGCTCTCGCAGCCGGCATCACCGCTGTCAGTTTCGACCGCGGAGGTTACCTCTTCCACGGCAGGGTAAAATCACTCGCAGACGCTGCCCGCGAAGGCGGCCTCGCATTCTAATAACAAGAGACTACTATGGCAAATTCAAACGTAAAAAGAGTTAAGACCTCTGACCTTGAACTCAAGGACAGACTGGTAGCCATCAACCGCGTTACCAAGGTCACCAAGGGTGGTCGTCACTTCCGTTTTGCCGCTATCGTCGTCGTCGGCGATGAAAACGGTGTCGTAGGTTACGGTCTCGGTAAGGCAAACGAGGTTACCGCCGCTATCGCAAAGGGCGTTGAGGATGCAAAGAAGAACCTTGTGAAGGTTCCCGTCATCAACACCACCATCCCCCACGAGCAGGTTTCACGCTTCGGCGGCGCCGAGGTATTCATGAAGCCCGCCGCTCCCGGTACCGGTGTTAAGGCCGGTGGCGCCATGCGCGCCGTGTTCGAGAGCGCCGGTATCCAGAACGTGCTTGCAAAGAGCAAGGGTTCATCCAACCCTCACAACCTGGTTAAGGCTACCATCGCGGCTCTCACCGAGATGCGTGACGCTTACACCGTGGCAGGTCTTCGCGGCATTCCTATGTCTAAAGTATTTAACGGTTAATCTGAGAGAGACTATGGCAAAGCTTAAGATTACTCAGGTCCGCTCCAAGAATGGAGAGACCAAGCGTCAGATCGCAAACCTCAAGACTCTCGGTATCCGCAAGATGCACCAGACCGTCATCGTAGAGGATACTCCTATCACAAGGGGTATGCTTGAAAAGGTCCAGCATCTGGTTTCCTATGAAGTAATTGACTAAGAGGAGGATTAGAGATGAAACTTGAAAATCTGAAGCCCGCAAAGGGCGCAACCCATAACAGCAAGCGCGTAGGCCGCGGTCAGGGTTCCGGTAAGGGTGGCACTGCTACCCGTGGTACCAAGGGTGCCCAGGCACGTGCCGGGATGCCTATCCAGAGGCGTCTTCCCAAGTTCGGCTTCAAGAACCCCACACGTGTTGCCTTCAAGGGCGTCAACGTTGCCACCATCCAGGCCCTCAGTGAGAAACTCGGCCTCAAGGAGTTCGACGTTGAGACCTTCATCGCAGCGGGCATCGCCTCCAAGGGTGAACTCGTAAAGGTGCTTGGCAATGGTGAAATCACCGCAAAGGTAGAGGTTAAGGCAAACGCCTTCTCAAAGAGCGCAATCGCAAAGATTGAGGCCGCCGGCGGTAAAGCAACCGTAATCGCAACCGTAATCGAATAATTCTCAGTCACAATGAAGAAGTTTATTGAGACAATTCGAAACATCTACAACATCGAAGAACTGCGCAAGCGGATAGGTTACACTATCCTGCTTGTGCTGGTTTACCGTCTGGGCAGCTTCATCCTCCTCCCCGGCCTCGATCCTGAGGTCCTTAAGGGCGGTATCGCAGGCACCCAGGAAGGCCTCGTCGGGCTTCTCAACATGTTCTCCGGCGGCGCTTTCGGTAATGCCAGTATCTTCGCTCTGGGTGTGATGCCGTACATCTCGGCATCCATCGTGGTTCAACTTCTCGGTATGTTCGTCCCTTCCTTCCGCAAGATGCAGATGGAGGGTGAGAGCGGCCGCCGCAAGATGAACCAGATCACCCGCTACCTCACCGTAGCAATCCTCGCCATCCAGGGCCCCGCTTATGTTGCAGGTATGATTCCCGCAGCAGCGCGCACCGTCACCTGGACGCCCTTCGTGTTCAACCTTGTTTCCACCATCATCCTGATGGCCGGTTCAATGTTCGTGATGTGGCTCGGCGAGCGTATTACAGACCGCGGTATCGGTAACGGTATCTCCCTCATCATCATGATCGGTATCGTAGCCCGCCTTCCTTACGCCCTCTTCGCAGAAGGCGCACAGAAGTTCACCGGTAACGGTGTGGGCGGTCCCCTGATGTTCGTTGTGGAAATGGTGGTATGGGTGCTCGTCATCCTCGCAGCCATCGCCCTCGTACAGGCAGTCCGCAGGGTTCCGGTACAGTACGCCAAGCGCGTGATCGGCAACAAGCAGTACGGCGGTGTGCGTCAGTACATCCCCCTCAAGATCAATGCTGCAGGTGTTATGCCTATCATCTTCGCCCAGGCCCTGATGATGTTCCCTATGCTGCTGGGCCGCTATGATGCCACCCGTGGTATCGCAGCCGCCTTCTCCAGCTACACTTCCGTCTGGTACAACCTCGTATTCGGCTTCCTGGTAATTGTCTTCACCTACTTCTACACCGCCGTCACCGTGAACCCCACTATGATGGCAGAGGATATGAAGAAGAACGGTGGATTCATCCCCGGCGTAAAGCCCGGCAAGAAGACCGCCGAATACCTTGACAGCATTATGACCAAGGTGACCCTCCCGGGTTCCATCTTCCTGGCCATCATCGCCTGTCTGCCGGCCCTGGCAAACGTGATGGGTGTGAACAACCAGTTCGCTTCCTTCTTCGGCGGCACCTCGCTGCTGATTATGGTGGGCGTAATCCTGGACACCCTCCAGCAGATTGAAAGTTATCTGCTTATGCGCCACTACGACGGACTTATGAAAACCGGCCGCCTTACCGGCAGGTCCGGAATGTAATTAATGAATGTACTATCGATTTTCGATATGGTAAGGCCTAAAACCAGTGAAGAAATCGAGCTTCTGAGGATCAACGGAGACCTTGTGTCCCGTACCTTGGCGGAGGTCGGAAAACTAGTCGCCCCAGGTGTGACAACCGAGAGGTTGAATGAGGTGGCCGAGACCTTTATCCGCGATCACGGAGCAGAACCTTCCTTCAAGGGTTTCGAAGGCTTCCCGGCAGCGCTCTGCATGTCAGTGAATGATGTCGTAGTCCACGGTTTTCCGTCCGATTACGTCCTCAAAGAGGGAGACATCCTTTCAGTAGACTGCGGAACCCTGTACAAGGGGTACAACGGAGATTCGGCCTACACCTTCCCGGTCGGGGAGGTGGACGCCGAGACCCGGAAACTCCTGGATGTCACAAAGGCATCCCTGTACAAGGGCATTGAGGCGGCTGTGGCAGGAGGTCGCTCGGGCGATATCGGATACGCGGTGCAGTCGTACGCAGAATCATTCGGTTTTTCCGTTGTCCGCGAACTAGAAG
>ONOQ01000073.1 GCA_900319485.1 uncultured Bacteroidales bacterium
CGCCAAGGAGATCTTTGCCCGTGAAGGCATCCTGACGCCCGTCCACGTGTACACTTCCGGCGATGAAGCGGAACTATTCCTTAACGGCGTTTCCCTTGGCAGGAAGAAAAAGGACGGCTACCGCATAGTGTGGGACAGGGTGCTCTACACCCCCGGCACCCTTGAGGTGGTGTGCTACAAAAACGGCCGTGAATGGGCCCGTGACAAGGTTCAGACCGCCGGAAAGGCCGCAAAACTGAATGCATCGGTAGACTATGAGGGCGAAGACCTCAGTTTCATCGCCGTGGATGTCCAGGACAAGGCCGGAGTGCTGTGCCCGGGGTCATCGGCCCAAATTAAATTTGAGGTGAAGGGCCCCGCGGAGATTGTTGCAACGGATGCCGGAGACCCCACCTCCCACGTGCCGTTCTATAGCCCGGAACTTCCAGCGTTTGCCGGAAAGGCGTCCGTCATCATCCGCCGCACGGGAAAAGGCCCCGTGACCGTGCAGGCCTCGTCAAAAGGACTTAAAAAAGCAAAGATAACGTTATGAAAAGGTTGATTCCCGTCATATTTGTGGCCCTCGGGGCCCTTGTGACCGCCTGCGACTCCTTCAGGGCCGGCGTCTTTGAAGATGAGATGGTAATGCCCCTGGAGGGCTCCGAGGCCGATTCCCTCTTCTACAAGGTCTCCCTCCAGTACGCCTCCAAGGGTATGCTCATCCCCGCAATGGAGAAGATGAACGCCGCCATCGTGGCCCAGGCCTTCGATATGGAGGGCGTGGATATCGGCCCTCTTGAAGAAACGGCCGCCCAGTACAGGGAGAACCTCATTGACGAGTATATCACTGAGAATTCCGGTATGGTCGGGGAGATTCCCGTCCTCACCTGGGAGGACTCCCTCACCGGGGAATTCACCGCCAAGTACAAGGGCTGGAGGAACTACCAGATCAATTATTACTGGTACAGGGGCGGCGCCCACGGGTCCTCCACCTGCAGCCAGATAGTGTTTGACGCCAAAACCGGAGAGGTGATAACTGAGGCCGATATCTTCACGGACGGCTACTATGACAAGGTTGCCGCCCTTATGCAGGCGCAGGTGAAGGCCGATATTGAGGCCGATAACCCCGAAATCCTTGAACTCCTGGACCTTGAGGAGGTTGTGCCCAACACCAACTTCTCCGTGGGCCCTGACGGCGTGCAGTGGGTTTTCCAGCCGGATGACCTTCTTCCTCACGCCTTCGGCCCTCTCTTTGTCACCGTGTCCTGGGATAAACTGAAGCCCTGTCTAAGATGAGGCGGCTGGTCCTCATTATGGCCCTTGCCCTTGCTTCCGCAGGGGCTTTCGGCCAGTATGTCCCTTCGCGTGAAAACCTTGAGGCGCGTGCTGCCTTCAAGGAGAAAAGGCTTGGCATTTTCCTTCACTGGGGCATCTACAGCACCTATGCGCAGGGGGAGTGGTACCTCTCCACGCATAAGTTGGATTCGGCGGCCTATATGGCTGCTGCGGGCGGTTTCTTCCCTTCAAAGTTTGATGCCGATGCCTGGGCGCAGGCCTTCGCCGACGCCGGGGCGGGTTATGTCACCCTCACCTCCCGTCACCACGACGGCTTTTCCATGTTCGGAACCCGTGAGAGCGGCTTCAACATAGTGGACGGTACGCCGTTCGGGAGGGACCCCCTTGCGGAACTTACCGCCGCCGTGAAGGCCCGCGGGATGAGGATGCAGTACTATTATTCCCTCATAGACTGGATAAGGCCGGATTACCCAAAAGGTGACAGCGGCATCCAAAAAGACTCCCTGAAGGCATCCTACGGCCATTATCTTGAGTTTGAAAAGGCCCAGATACGGGAACTTATGGCACATAAGCCGGGCGCGCTCTGGTTTGATGGCCTGTGGGACCAGCCGGCAGGTTTTGACTGGAGGGTGACGGAACTTTATGACCTCATCCATTCCATAGACCCGGCCTGCCTTATCGGGAACAATCACCACAAGGCGCCGCTCCCGGGGGAGGATTTCCAGATGTTCGAGCGTGACCTCCCAGGGGAGAACCAGGGCGGGTTCAGCGCGGATTCCCCTGTATCGGCCCTCCCGCTTGAGACCTGCGAAACTATGAACTACGCCTGGGGCTACAGGGTTGAGGACCAGTGGTATAAACCCCTCAAGGAACTGGTGGCCCTTCTGGTGAAAGCCGTTTCGAAGGATGCAAACCTGCTTCTGAATATCGGCCCTATGGCCTCGGGAGAACTTCCTGCGCCGGCTTTGGAGCGTCTTAAGGAACTTGGCGCCTGGATGAGGGAGCACGGCCACACCGTCAACGGATGCGGCTCCACCGGCATTCCGCCGGAGCCCTGGGGCGTGACCACCCGCGACGCCCATCACATCTACGTCCATATCCTGGAGCCGTCGGCCCTTCCCCGGGGTAATATAATTAAGGTAACTCTTGGCAACCGGACATTCTATCCCAAAGTGCCTTCAGACCTTGATCCGGTAGATACAATACTGGAAATTTTTGTAAAGTAAAATATTTTTCTTATCTTTGCAGCCCATTTTGCGCGGACATAAGCCGCAAAAAGATGGGTTGTAACTATAATTTATTTATTAACAAACATTTATGCCTACAATTCAACAACTTGTCCGTAAAGGACGCGAGCAACTTGAAGTAAAGAGCAAGTCTCGTGCGTTGGATGCATGCCCTCAGAAGCGTGGCGTATGTCTGCGTGTGTACACCACCACGCCTAAGAAACCGAACTCCGCTATGCGTAAGGTAGCCCGTGTTCGTCTTTCTAACGCCAAAGAGGTCAATGCCTACATCCCGGGCGAAGGCCACAACCTCCAGGAACACAGCATCGTGCTGGTTCGCGGCGGCCGTGTAAAGGACCTTCCGGGTGTTCGTTACCACATCCTTAGAGGAGCTTTGGATACCGCCGGCGTGGATGGACGTACCCAGTCCCGTTCACTCTATGGCGCAAAACGTCCCAAGAAATCTAAGAAGTAATTTTTTCACCTTTAATTCTTTTTCAAAATGAGAAAAGCGAAGCCTAAAAAGAGGATTCTACTTCCTGATCCTAAGTTTCACGATGTGGAAGTTACCCGTTTCGTGAACAATCTTATGCTGCAGGGGCAGGGAAAGAAGAGTATCGCGTATTCTATCTTTTATGATGCCATCGACCTGGTGGGCGAGAAGATGAAAGATTCTGACAAGGCTCCTCTCGATATCTGGAAGACCGCTCTTGAGAACGTGACCCCTCAGATTGAGGTCAAGTCCCGTCGTATCGGTGGTGCAAACTTCCAGGTGCCTACGGAGTTGCGCCCGGAAAGAAAAGTTTCCGTCGCTATGAAGAACCTTATTCAGTTCGCACGCAAGCGTTCCGGACACTCCATGGCAGAAAAACTTTGCGCAGAGATCGTTGCCGCTTACAACAGTGAAGGTGGCGCATTCAAGCGTAAAGAGGATATGCACAGAATGGCCGAGGCTAACAAGGCCTTTGCACACTTCCGTTTCTAAGCAGTATGCTTCATGGCAAAGAGAGATCTTAAATACACCCGCAACATCGGCATCATGGCTCACATCGATGCCGGTAAGACCACCACGTCGGAGCGCATCCTCTACTACACCGGAAAAACCCATAAGATTGGAGAGGTTCACGAGGGAGCAGCCACTATGGACTGGATGGTTCAGGAGCAGGAGCGTGGTATCACCATCACTTCTGCCGCTACCACAGCCTTCTGGCACTACAACGGAGATACCTATCAGATCAACCTTATCGACACTCCCGGTCACGTGGACTTCACCGTAGAGGTGGAGCGCAGCCTCCGTGTACTGGACGGTACAGTTGCTACATTCTGCGCCGTTGGCCGCGTACAGCCTCAGAGTGAGACCGTATGGCGCCAGGCCGATAAATACGGTGTACCTAAGATTGCCTATGTGAACAAGATGGACCGCGTCGGGGCCGATTTCCTCGCATGTGTTGAGGAAATCAAGAACAAACTCGGCGCAACCGCAGTTCCCATCTGTCTCCCTATCGGTGCCGAAGATAAATTCGAAGGCATCGTGGACCTCATCGACATGAAGGCCATCTTCTACGATGGCAATTCTGAGGAACTTGTCAACTACAAGGAAGGCGAGATCCCCGCAGAACTCAAGGGAGAGGCCGCCCGCTGGAGGGATATCCTCCTGGAGGCCGCCGCAGAGTGCGATGAGACCCTGATGGAGAAGTATTTCGAGGACCCCGATTCCCTTACCAAGGAGGAAATCATAGCCGCAATCCGCAAGGGCTGCATCTCAATGCAGATAGTCCCTGCCTGCTGCGGTTCTTCCTTCAAGAACAAGGGTGTGCAGTTCCTCCTGGATGCCGTAATGAGGTATCTTCCTTCTCCTCTTGACAAGGGAGCCGTGAAGGGAACCAACCCCCGTACCGGTGATGAGATTACCCGTAAACCTTCCGCAGAGGAGCCCTTCTGCGCTCTGGTGTTCAAGATCGCCACGGATCCGTTCGTTGGACGTCTTGCATTCCTCCGCGCATACAGCGGCCGTCTGGATGCAGGTTCTTACGTGTACAACACCCGCACCGGAAAGAAAGAGAGGGTTGCCCGCCTGTACCAGATGCACTCCAACCACCAGAACCCCATAGAGTTCGTGGAGGCGGGTGACATCTGCGCTGCAGTGGGATTCAAGGACCTCCGCACCGGAGACACCGTGTGCCTGGAGGAAAAGCCCATCACCCTGGAAACCATGGAATTCCCGGCTCCGGTTATCGGCATTGCAGTTGAGCCCAAGACCCAGAAGGATCTTGACAAACTTGGCATTGCCCTTGGAAAACTGGCCGAGGAAGATCCTACCTTCACCGTGAAATCAGATCCGGAGACCGGCCAGACCGTTATCAGCGGTATGGGTGAACTCCATCTGGATATCATCGTGGACCGTCTCCGCCGTGAATTCGGCGTGGACATCAACCAGGGCGCGCCCCAGGTCAACTACAAGGAGTCCATCACCGGCAGCCATCAACTCCGTGAGGTCTTCAAGAAGCAGACCGGCGGCCGCGGTAAGTTCGCAGACATCATCGTCAACATCTCTCCTGCCGATGAAGGCGTTCAGGGTCTTCAGTTCATCAATTCGGTCAAAGGCGGCAATATTCCCAAGGAATTCATCCCGTCAATCGAAAAGGGTTTCCAGAGCGCTATGCTCAACGGTGTCCTTGCCGGTTACGAGGTTCCTTCACTTAAGGTAGAGGTCATTGACGGCAGTTACCACCCCGTGGATTCAGATCAGCTCTCCTTTGAGTTGGCAGCCAGGATGGCATTCCGTCACGCTTGCCCCAAATGTCACCCGGTACTCCTCGAGCCCATCATGAGCCTTGAGGTTGTAACTCCGGAAGACTATATGGGAGACATCGTGGGAGACCTCAACCGCCGCCGCGGCCAGATTGTTGCTATGGACTCCACCGCCAACGGAGCACGTATCGTCAAGGCATATGTACCGCTCTCGGAGCAGTTTGGTTACGTCACGGTGCTGCGCACCCTGTCATCGGGCCGCGCAACCAGCACAATGACCTTCGACCACTACGCCGAGGTCCCTGCAAACCTTGCAAAGGACATTATCGAGAAGAGCGGTTACCGTGTATCATCTGACGATGAGTAAACCCAAGCAAAAAGTTAAAAAGTAATTGATATGAGCCAGAAAATCAGAATCAAGCTGAAATCTTTCGATCATATGCTGGTAGACAAGTCTGCAGCCAAGATCGTTGATACAGTGAAGGCAACGGGTGCAAAGGTAGTAGGTCCCATTCCTCTTCCCACCAACAAGAAGATCTTCACTGTGAACCGCTCAACCTTCGTCAACAAGAAGAGCCGTGAGCAGTTCGAACTGGACTCCTATGTACGTCTTATCGACATCGACGAGTCCAACGCCAAAACCGTAGACGCCCTTATGAAGCTCGAACTTCCTTCCGGCGTTGAGGTTGAGATCAAAGTGTGAGGCTAGTCCTCACCTTTAAGGCCCCATAGCTCAGCGGTTAGAGCAGCGGACTCATAATCCGTGGGTCGCAGGTTCAAATCCTGCTGGGGCCACAAAAAAAGCAGCGTAGTACGCTGCTTTTTTTGTACCTTTGTAGTATGAAACCACAGGAGATAATAGCACTGATAAAGCAGGAGGTGAAACCTGCGCTGGGGTGTACTGAGCCCATTGCGGTGGCGCTGGCGGTAGCCAAGGCCGCGGAAATAATCAGCGAAAACTGCACTTGCTGTAAGGATTGGCGTATCACGGCCGATTTCAGGCTGGATATAGCCGTGAGCGGCAACATCCTTAAGAACGGTATGGGCGTCGGAATTCCCGGAACGGGAATGGTGGGGCTTCCCGTTGCGGCGGCTTTAGGCGCCGTTTGCGGAGACTCTTCCCTTGGACTGGAAGTCCTGGGCGGCCTCACTCCGGAGGCCGTAGAAAGGGCAAAGGAACTGGTCTCAGGGGGCTGCGTGCATATCTCCGTGGCCGATACAGAACATCTCCTCTATGTGAAGGCCACCGTGTCCGTTGAAGGCGGCCTTGAGGCCAGCGCCGAGGTGGACCCTCACGCGTACGCAGTGATTGAAGACGACCATGACCGGATTGTGGAAACAAGTTTCGCGGACCGGATCCTGATGAGTTCGGAATCGGCCGCGGCGGCAAAGGAATACAGGCCTGAAGCATATGACCTTACGGTAAAAGACATATGGGATTTTGCCCGTACGGCGCCTTATGAGGACATTTCCTTCATCCTTGGAGACCGTGAACTGAACCTGGCGCTGGCCAAAGAAGGCCTCCGCGGAGACTACGGCCTGAAGGTGGGAAAAGCCATCAGGGAGAACCAGAAGGAGGTTTTCGGCGACGATTTCCTGAGTTTTGCAATGGGAATGACCGCCGCCGCGTCCGACGCCCGTATGGCCGGCAGCACCCTCCCCGCAATGTCAAACAGCGGCAGCGGCAACCAGGGCATCACCGTAAGTATGCCCATCATCGCCTATGCAATGAAGTATGATGTGGCCGATGAACCCCTCGCCCGCGCCCTTATCCTCAGTAACCTCGTGGCCATCCATATCAAGCACTACCTTGGAAAACTGAGTGCCCTCTGCGGCTGCGTGGTGGCATCAACCGGCAGCGCCTGCGGAATAGTGTACCTGCAGGGCGGCGGGTATGATGAGGTTTGCTATGCCATCAAGAATATGGCCGGTAATATCACCGGAATGGTGTGCGACGGAGCCAAGGTTGGCTGCGCCATGAAAGTGGCTTCAGGGGTGTCCTGCGCGGTGCAATCGGCCGTCCTGGCCCTTCGCGGCACATGCATCCCCTCCACCGACGGCATTGTGGAGGACGACGTTGAAGCCACCATCCGTAACGTGGGCGCCATTGGCTCTGCCGGAATGAAGGCCACGGACAGTATGATCCTGGATATTATGCTGTGCAAGTAGTTATTTCAGTCCATCCATTACTTCCTTCAACGCCCACTCTGCAAGGCGCATTGAGAGGATGGCAACGGGAATGGTAAGGACCAGTACTACAATGAGCATAGGGATGTTATTGATGACCGGAATCATTAACTGGTCATAGCCTGAGGGCATTTCCTCAACGGCTGCGGCCAGTGAGCCTTCAGTATCGGTCCACCAGTGGGCGGTGTAGGCAAAGAAGGAGAGGGCAAAGGGGATGAAACTCCAGCGTACGCCCTTCAGCGTATCATATTTGCACAGGTAACGGATGATTTCGGCAAGCGCCGTCAGGATTGCAAAGCCGATAGCGAGGGTAATATCGGCCTCTCCCGCAATCAGAAGCAGGACAAAGACGAATCCGTTCAGGATAGTTGCCGCGCCGAATCCCTTGATTGTGAGGCAAGTCAAAAGATAGATGAACGCGGTCAGAAGGGGAAGAATTGCCCCGACATAAGCGTAACACGCCGGATGAATGAGGCCTGTGCAGGAACCAAGGATGTAGGTGAGAAGGTAGGCCGCCGCCAGAAGGATGATTTTGATAACAGGTTTCATAGTCTATGGTTAATTTCACTGCTGCAAAGTTACGGCGCCTGCATCAAGTGCGAAATCCCCATTTGTGGCTATTATAAGGTTTCATCCGGATTGATTTGATACGTTCGGCGGATTTTCCGTATCTTTGAATGGTAATAGAGTAACGATGAAACGAATCCTTATCATCCTGTCGGCCGCCCTTACGGCATTTGCCTGCATCCAGGCGCCGGCCCCCTGCGGTCCTCCTGTCAGAAGCCAGCGCCTTCGTGTCCGCATCCTCTCATCCAAGGCGAGTCCCGTCCTCTGCGGGGTTGGCCTGTATTTTGAGGAAAGGTAAGGCATGAGAAATCTGACAGGCATATTAGCAGCGCTTCTCCTCGGTTTCCTCCCGCTGACACTCTCATGCGGAGCGGCAAGGCGCACTTATCCCGTAGAGGGACCGTCTCTGGTGACCACGGAGCCGGAAGGGGAGTACTCGCCGAATACCCTTATTATCATGTACGATGAGGCGGTCGGAAAGGAGCCGCTCATGAAGGCCATAGAGGCCTACGGGGCTGAGGTGAAGTACGACTACAGCATCATCCCCGGGATGGCCATAAGGATCCCTGAAGGGAAAGACATCCGCGATGCCATCACCTTCTTCCGGAAGGTCAAAGGGGTGACATCTGTCGAGAGGGACCGTATCATCCGCCTGACGGACCCCGTGAAGCCAAGACTGGAGGTCATGTAGTACAGAATCCCGGACCGTCTTCGAGAGAGGGCCCGGGGATGAAACCTAGAAATTTCCAGCCGGTTACCGGATAAGCCAGGAAATGTCTCCCGCAAAGATAGCAGCTCAGAAATCATCGGCACAATAAGGGAAGGCTTGCAAGAATGCGTAAAGCAGACCGTTTTCCATTATCCAAATCAGATTATCCATTTTGGATTATCTAAATTTGGATATGATTTGTTAATTCATTATATTCGCAAAAAATATGGAAATGATGAATCCTTTTTACCTGACTGGAATAATCCCTGAGAAGTATTTCTGCGACAGGGAGAGGGAGACGGACCTGATCATCACGCAGGTCCGCAACCAGAGCAACCTTCTGACCTCATCCCGCAGGATGGGCAAGACTCAGCTTATCCGTCATATCTTCAATGATGAGAGGATAAGTAAGAATTACTATACCTTCTATGTCGACATCTATGCTACCGGCTCCCTGCAGGAGATGGTGTTCTTCCTCGGGAAGGCCATTTACCAGAAACTGGTTCCGGAAGGGAAGAAGGCGCTGAAGCTGTTCCTTAGTACCATCAGGTCACTTGCAGCCGCATTCAGCGTGAATCCGGTTACCGGGGAGCCCCAGGTCAACCTACAGCTGGGTGACATCCTGCAGCCGGAGCTGTCCCTGGAAGAGATATTTGAATACCTCGAGAAGGCGGACCGGCCCTGCATAGTGGCGATAGATGAGTTCCAGCAGATATCCCGTTATCCGGAGAAGAACGTGGAGGCGCTCCTGAGGACACAGATTCAGAATATGAATAACTGCCATTTCATATTCTCCGGCAGCAACAGGCATATCCTGGAGCAGATGTTCTCTTCATATTCGAAGCCTTTCTACAACAGCGCCCAGCCCGTTCATCTGGGATGCATAGAGCGGTCGAAATATGAGGATTTCGTAGTTGAGCATTTCCGTGAAGCCGGGATTGAGATCTCTGCGGAAGTGGTCGGGGACTGCTATGACCAGTTCGAGGGATACACTTACTACAATCACAAGGTCTTTCACGATATCTTTGCGTTTGCGACTCCCGGGACTGCCGTGGACAGTGAAACGGTAAGGAAGACCATAGATGCAATCCTTGAGGAGAACGGATATACATATTCCGAGATCATGTCATCTCTCCCCATCCCGATGAAGCAGATGCTGGCGGCCGTGGCGAAGGAGAACCCCGCCAGGAAACCTATGTCGGGTGCATTCGTGAAAAGGAACGCCCTTCCTTCTCCCAGTTCAGCGCAGAAGGCCATCGCCAAACTGCTTGACGAGCAGCTCATAACCTACCGTGTTGTCGATAACGAAAAGGAATACAGCATAACGGACAAGTTCTTCGAGGCGTTCGGCGGATTTTCCGTATATTTGAAAGTTAATAGAGTGACAATGAAACGATATCTTGTTTGGGCATTCCTTCTGCTCTTTTGCGCTTTTGTAGCCTGCACCCGGCAGGACCCTGTGCCGTCCCAGCCCGTCCTTCAGGACGGCGAGTGGACCGGAGCCGGAGAAGGAAGAAGCGGAACCATCCTGATTAAAATGACCGTCCGGGATCACAGGATTACGGACATCGTGGTGGTAAGCCAGTCGGAGTCCTCCTTCGCCCAGGAAGCCATCAGGGAGATGATTGCCCGGGCCATTCAGAAGCAGGCCATTCTTGGCGATGTGGACGCAGTGTCAGGGGCAACCCTTACCAGTAACGGCGTGATAGAAGCCGTCAATATGGCCATCCGTGCGGCCCTGGGGCAGGGTAATTCCGGGAAGACAGCCTACCGGGACGGAACCTGCGACATTGTTGTGGTGGGTGCCGGGGGAGCGGGGCTCTCCGCCGCCGTGGAGGCGGCATCGGGCGGGAATCTCCGCATCATAGTCCTTGAGAAACAGGGTATCCTTGGCGGCAACACCAACTATTCCACCGGAGGCATCAATGCGGCCGGAACCGAGGCCCAGCGGTCTCTTGGCATAGCCGATACCCCGGACCTCTTCTATGAGGATACTATGAAAGGCGGCAAGCAGAAGAATATTCCCTCGCTTGTGAGAAGCCTTGTAGACCACGCCGCCGCCACCATTGCCTGGCTGTCCTCACTTGGGGCCGATCTAAGCGATGTGGGCCTTATGGGCGGGAGCAGCGTCAGGCGGACTCACCGCCCCAAGGGAGGCACAGCCATCGGCCCTCACCTGATGAAGGTCCTGAAGGAGGCATCGGCCAAGTCCAATGTAGAGATCCGTACGTCAAATAAGGTTGTGGGACTTCTTACGGACAACGGGGCCGTCACCGGCGTGAAGGTGGAAGACGCCAGCGGCAATACTTACCGCCTAAGCGCGAAGGCTGTGGTAATAGCAACCGGAGGGTTCGGAGCCAATCTTCAGATGGTAACCAGTTACCAGCCGTCCCTCTCCGGCTTTGCCACCCTCAACCATCCCGGGGCCACCGGCGATGCCTTCTCCTGGCTCTCCGATGTAGGAGGAAGCACCATCCATATGGAATATATCCAGATACATCCCACGGCTGAGGCCGATAACCATATCCTCATCACCGAGGCCGTCCGCGGAAACGGGGCCATCCTGGTGAACAGGGCGGGGAACCGGTTCGTGAACGAGATGGACACCCGTGACGTAGTATCGGCCGCCATCCTCAGGCAGGAGGGAGGCGATGCCTTCCTGGTGTTTGACCAGAGCGTCCGCAGTTCACTCTCGTCCATAGAGACCTACGCCAACCAGCATCTCATGACGGAAGGCAAGGATATCGGGGAACTGGCCTCCAAGGCGGGGCTTCCTTCGGAGGCCTTCTCCGCCACAATGGACCGTTACGCCGCCTTCCAGAAGGCCGGCACGGATGATGACTTCGGCCGCACCGGCACGCAGATGACTTCCCCGCTCCAGACCCCGCCCTTCTACGCCATCCGCATCAAACCGGCCATCCACCACACTATGGGCGGAATCAGGGTTGATGCCGACATGCACGTCCTGCGGGCCGATGATTCTCCCGTTCCCGGCCTGTATGCCGCCGGAGAGGTGACCGGAGGCATCCACGGGGCCAACCGCCTTGGCGGGAACGGAGTCGCCGACATAGTGGTTAACGGTAAAATAGCAGGACAAAAGGCTGCAGAGTACGCAAAATAGGCATTTGCTGTTTCCGTCCTGATTTTAGGAGGCCCTATATCGGTATTGCCGGCAAGACTAAATCCGATGCCATGAACATGTTTGCTAACTGGCTTAGCCTTTAACGGTCAATCTTGCAAAGATTTGGTATTCAGATAAACTTTATTAAATTTGCATTGTCGTTGACGATTTTTGGTGAATTTTGTCAACCTCGCTGCATAATTTCAATGGCCTTATGTACTATAGAATATTCGACATAGAGAACCGCCTTGATGAAGGAATGTTCCTGTTTGGCGGACGCCAGGTGGGTAAATCTACGCTCTTGAGGGAACGCTTTCCCAAAGCGATATACGTTGACCTCCTCGACCCTGATATCCGGAAGCGCTTCAAGCGACGTGCGATGGATTTCTACGAGATGCTGGTGAAGTATCCTCCTCAGACGCTGGTCATCGTGGATGAAATCCAGAAACTCCCTGAGCTTTTGGATGTGGTTCACAAGCTGATGGTCGAGAATGGCCTGTACTTCATCCTGAGCGGCTCCAGCGCCAGGAAGATCAAGAAGGCCGGAGTCAATCAGTTGGGGGGAAGGGCGAATGAAGAGAACTTGTATCCTCTCGTTTTTGCTGAGATTCCTGATTACGACTTCAGCCGGGCCATCCAGAACGGCATGATTCCCCGTCACTATATGGTGAAGGAT
>ONOQ01000071.1 GCA_900319485.1 uncultured Bacteroidales bacterium
GTAATTGCTATCTTTGCATACACATAAACTGCGACGGCCTAAAAGGGTCGTTGCAACTTTTTTTGACAAGGTATAGTTGGACTATTAAGTCCCTCCCCCGAGGGGAGGGGTTTCGGGTGGGGGTAACGTTAACGAAGTGGGACAATATGCTACCTTAGCATATTGTCCATATAGGAATCGCTCTTCTTGAAGCGGAGGAGATCGGCAAGGGCCGATGCATTTGCCGCGATACGGAAACTGTAACTCTTCCACTGGCCCATAGGCACCCAGGACAGGGCGATGTTGAAGCAGTGGAGGTCATAGGAGGCGCTTAACTGGGTGGTTGTGAACTTCATGGCCATTATATCGAAGCCGGACGTGGCCTGGATACTCAGGCGGGGCGTGAGTTTTATGTTTCCGCTCACATTGAGGGTTTGGGTAAACCTCTTGTTCTCAATCAGTTCCTTGGTTGTGCTCTGATAACTGTAACTCTTTGAGTAGTTGAAACTGTAACTGAAGTTCACGCTCCAGGGCGCGTTGCTGTTCATATAATAAACGTATCCGCCGGGGATGTATTCTCCGGTTATTGGATGGTAGTATATGCGCTCATAGGATGCCGTGGCGCCGCTTCCAGTGCTTCCGCCGCCGCCTCCGCTCTTTCCGGTACGCGTTCCGTCGTCTCCGTCAGTGGCGCCCTTTCCGTTAAGCGCGAATGAGGCCGACAGCGAAGCGTTGGTAAGCCTCAGCGGAACGCCCGTAGCGATGATATTCAGTTTGTTTATCTTCTTTCCCTGCTCGTTGATGGCGTAAGGGTCGAAGTTAAGGTTACCGCTAAGGCTCACCTTGTTGAAGAGCCTTGTGGAGGCCGATATGCCCACGTTATTCATCCTCAGGGAATCGGCCAGGAAGTTATAACTGGTGTTTATGTTCAGTTGGTCCAGCAGTTTCACCTTCTTTGAGCCCGTTCCGGTGGTGTCCCTTATATCCCTCACCTTGGCTTCCAGGTTGTTGCCGAAGGAAAGGGACATAGTGGCGCTCTTGCCCCTTCCGGGCGGGGAGGCGTTGTTGTGGTTGCCGCTGATACTGTATATGTTGTACCAGGTTTCGTCGTGGAATGAGCCCCTTTTGTCGTAGTACGGCGAAAGAGTGCGCCATCCGTTGAACGCCGTACCCTTTTCCGGAGAGAAACTAAGGGACATCGATGGCGTTATCACGTGCCGGATGGCCTGCACCTTCCGGTGCTTTCCAAAGTTGAACATACCGTAGATACGCGTGCTCATAGACATACTCCCGGAATAAGTATGCGTCATCCCGAAGCCGTTGAAGGCCGTTCCGGGGTCACTCACCACCTTCTGGGCGATGACCTCCTGGCCGTTCTTGTCCGTGACCATAATGGGATTACCGTCTGCGTCAAGTTCGTTCTCAAGGTGCTGGTCTCCCTTGGAGAACATCCAGTTCATACCGTAGGATATGCTTGGCGTGACGTTGATGTACGAGTTTCCCAAGCGCCTTTATGGCCAGGGAATCTCCAAAAGCCTTCTCACGGTACGTCTTGTTGTTGTATTCGTCAATTATGGTGACGTGGTTTCCTGTTTCGTCCATCACGAAGTCCTGGAGTTCCCTCATCTTGAAGTTGATGCGGTTCTGGAAGGACGTGGAGTAACCGAAAGATATCTTCTCATATATCTTCTCCTTTCCAACCCTTGTCTTACGCTTGAACGGGTAGAAACGCGTCACGTTGAAGGTGATGTTGGGGAGGGTGAAGGAGTAACTGGAGTCCCTGGAGTTCTGGTTGTGCAGGGCGTTCACGCTGAGGTTGAACTTGCCGTTCCAGTTATGGGAATAGGAGATTGATGAACTGATCTGGTTTTGCTGGGCGTCCGTTACGCTACGGGCATTGTAGCGGTTGTTGGACGGGCTGGAGAAGTTTACGGACGCGCTGAAAGTGGTACCGGGATGGGCCTTGGAATCCTGCGTGTGGGACCACCGGAGGCCGAAGTTACGGGACTGCACGAAGTCTGCGCTGCCCTTTTCACCCGCCTGGTCATTGGAATAGGTGAGGGCTATCTGGCCGTTGAACTTGTAGTTTACCTTATATCTTGAGTTAAGGTCAATGGCCCAGGAACCAAGTGTATAGTAGTCTCCGGTTACGGAAAGGTCAAAGTAGTCTCCGAACACGAAGTACATACCCGCATCCCTGATGTAGAAGCCTCGGGCCTGTTCCTCGCCGAAGGTGGGCATAAGCATACCAGTTGCGCGTGAAGGCTTTTTGGGGACGAATCCGAACGGCAGGATTATGGGGAAGGCGGGTACATCCGCAATCACCGGCCAGGCAGGGCCGAAGACGGTTTTCTGGGACGGCTTTGTGATTACTTTGGCCAGGGTGAGGTTAAGGTAGTAGTGCGGATGCTCAAGGTCGCAGACCGTATACACGCCGTTTCGCATATTGATGGATTTGTCCGGCATCATCTTGATCTTCTTGCCCTGCAGGATGCCCTCGGCCTCCTTTGTGACCATATTGGTGATGCGGGCCTTGCGGGTGTTGAAGTTGTAGCGGAGCTCATCCATCTTGTATGTCTGGGCGCCCTCGGTCATTTCCGGCAGGCCCTTCCATTCGCCGGTGAGGGTGTCTTTCTGGCCGCGCGCAAACACCGTGTTGGCGTCCATATCGTACTCTATATAATCGGCCGACAAGGTCATATTCTCATACTTGACGGTGGCCCCGCCATAGTAGTAGATCATACGCCTGCCGCCGGAGAAATCCGTTATGATGGAGTCTTTGGCAGTGGAGAATGCCGGAACCTCCAGGGAACTCTTACTGAGGAGATCCAGGGAATCGGCGCGGGAGCGGGAGATGGAATCGGCCCTTGCGACGGAGTCTCTCCTTGCGCGGAAAAGGCTGTCGCGGCTGATGTCAAGGGAATCCCGTGAGGCCGTTACAAGGGAGTCAAGGGATGAGCGCACCGTTGAGTCCGGCACCTGGCGGAACACTCTGGCTCCGGCGCCCGGGGCCGATAAGGCCGCGCATAGCGTCAAGGCAATGAGATATTTCCGCAAAATCCCTTTCATTCAGGCAGATTTTTTGCTATATTTGTGCGATATATAAAACTTACAAAATTACTATTATTTCCAGAATTTACCAAACCGCCTCCAAGATGAAGTTGCGTTTAAGCCATATCATAACCGTAATTTCCGCCGTTTTACTTGCAATTCCCGTACCTGCGCAGGACACATCTATGCGTCTGAGGACAGTTGTCATTGACCCGGGGCACGGCGGCAAGGACGCCGGATGCGTTAGCCGTGACCAGAAAACCTATGAGAAAAACATAGCCCTGGACATAGCCAAACGCCTGGCCCAGAAGATATCGGCCTCATATCCTGACGTAAACGTGAAGATGACAAGGTCCGACGACCACTTTGTGGAACTTGAAAACCGCGCGGTATTCGCCAACAAGGCCGGGGCCGATCTTTTCATTTCCGTGCACGTCAACGCCGTGGACGGCTCTACCGCCGCAAACGGCTACTCCATCCACTGCCTTGGCCAGTCCAAGAAAAAGGGTAATGACCTCTATTCCAAGAATCTGGACCTTGTAAAGAGGGAGAACTCCGTCATCAAACTGGAGAAGAACTACGCCGCAACCTATCAGGGCTTTGACCCCGACGACCCTTCGTCCTCCATCATATTCTCACTTATGCAGAACGCCCACCTTGGTCAGAGCCTGGAATTCGCCGCAGACGTTGCGCAGGCTATGGAAGGAGGCCCCATCAAAACCAACAGGGGAGTGTCCCAGGACCCTTTCTGGGTGCTGTGGCGCACCGCAATGCCCGCAGTCCTCATAGAGGTTGGCTTCATGACCAACCCCCAGGACCTTGCCGTCCTGCGCTCTGAGGTGGGAAGGGACCAGATTGCCCAGAACATCTACAAGGCTTTCCGCATCTACAAGGCCCGTTACGACAGAGAAGAGATTGCCGATCAGGTCGGCAATGACGCTACTGAGGTTACGGAACCTGTCATTCCGACCGAAGCCGAAGGCGCAGCGGAGAAATCTCCCGAGGCTCAGCCGGAGCAGCCCAAGGTCCTCTACGGCGTACAGGTGCTGGTGTCTTCCAAGGACATGGCAGAAAGTGATCCTTTCTTTGCCGGGTACAAGCCCATGAAACTTCCTGCTGGGAAATTAGTTAAGTATGTAGTGGGAGTTTCGGCAAAACTTCAGGATGTGAAGAAAAATTATCCTGCAATTCAGAAAAAATTTCCAGATTCTTACATAGTGAAAGTGGAAGACGGCGCTACATCTCCGGTAAAGTAAAAAAGTGGAAACGTTTCCGCATCAGAAGTGCCTCTGACAGCGGTAAAAAATTACTATTGAATCTTATAAAAATTCAAAATTAGATAGTTTCCGGGATGCGTAAATACGGCATTTTCACCTTCGTAACTCATTGATAATCAATAATGCAGAAAATTTGTTGTTTTAGGCGCTCGCAGCATTAATCTAAACATAAATTTTTTAAAAAACAATAGCAAATTTGGTTTTTTATCAGAAAATTTTCAACCATCTTTGCATTCCAATTGACACTTAATCCCCGGATGACAGACCAGGAAAGACATATCGCCGTATGGAATAACTGTCTGCAGATCATTGCAAGCAACATTGATCCGCAGCAGGTTTCCACTTGGTTCAAGCCCATCCGTCCGGTTTCACTGGACGGGGCCCGTCTTACCGTGGAGGTGCCCTCAGATTTCTTCCGCGAATATATAGAAGGTGCGTATAAGGATCTTATCCGCCTTACCATCCGCCGCGCAATCGGCGCAGACGCCCAGTTGTACTATCTGGTGCGTCCCGTCCAGAACCGGCAGGGGATGGTGCTTCCCCAGGAAGCCGGCTCGGTGCCCGGGAACAATCCCATTTCCGTTCCCACATACCAGCCTGCAGGCAATCCCGGCCCCTTCGTATTCCCCGGCATCAAGCGCGTCACCATCAATTCACGCCTCAATCCCTCATACTGCTTCGGCAACCTTGTGGAAGGAGACTGCAACAAGATGGGCGTAAGCGCGGGAGAAAGCATTGCCCAGGCGCCCGGGAAAACGCCTTTCAACCCGCTGTTTCTCTTCGGAGGCCCCGGTCTTGGAAAGACTCATATCGCCCAGGCCATCGGCATAGACATCAAGAAGAATTTCCCGGATCAGGTAGTCCTCTATGTGACCGGCAATGAATTCAAAACCCAGTATATGGATGCCGTGAAAGGCAACCGTATCGTGGATTTCATCGCCTTCTACCAGAGGATAGACGTCCTTATCGTGGACGATATCCAGGACCTTGCCACCCCGGGTGCCCAGAACAGTTTCTTCAATGTCTTCAACCATCTGCACGGCAGCGGCAAGCAACTCATCTTCACAAGTGACCGCGCTCCCGCAGACCTGCAGAACTTTGAGGAGCGTCTCCTGTCACGTTTCAAGTGGGGACTGTCAGTTGAACTTTCAAGGCCGGATTTCGCAACCCGCGTCCAGATGCTGAAGTCACGTTCTGAGCGTGAAGGCGTGGCTCTGGAGGAAGAGGTACTTAATTACCTCGCTTCCCGCATCAAGACCAACTTCCGTGAACTGGAAGGAACCCTCACCTCTCTTGTGGCATATGCAACCCTTGGTCACAGTGACATTTCCCTGGACCTTGCACGTACCGTCACCGGAAACATCGTAGGGGAGGAGCACACAGACGTCACCCCGGATCTTATCCTCAAGACAGTGTGCGAATACTTCAATATCACCCGGGACCAGCTTCTGGCTCCTACGCGCAAGCGCCAGATTGTCCAGGCCCGCCAGATTGCAATGTACGAATGCCGCAATCTCATCCCCAACTGCTCCCTTTCAACAATCGGCGCAGAACTGGGAGGCAAGGACCACGCAACCGTGGTACACGCCTGCTCAACAGTCCAGGACCTGGTCCAGATAGACAAACAGTTCCGTCAGTGGGTGGAGGATATTGAAAATATGGTGGTTGTGCCGGTAGAGTAGAGCAAAAAAAAGTGCCGTTCCTTCAAGGAGCGGCACTTTCATTTTAATCAAGGTCCAGGGGATTTCTCTTGAGCCAGGTTATTACGGCCGATATCTCCTTATAGAAGGGCGTATCCTCCAGAATAACCGGCTGTATGGCTCTCACCGCATCATATGCCCGGCGGGATGCAGAGCACAGTTTATCCTTTATCCCAAGGATATCAGTTGCCTGGGCAAGGGCAATATAGTGAATGGCCATCACCTGGAAGGAATTCTCAACAACCTGGCGGCAGAGAAGGGCGGAACTTGTGCCCATAGACACTATGTCCTGGTTGTCGTTGTTATTGGGGATGCTGTGAACGTAATTGGGCATAGCAAGGGTCTGGCATTCCGCGGTAGTGGAGGTTGCCGTGAACTGGCAGGCCTGCATTCCGTAATTGAGGCCAAGTTTTCCCATATTGAGGAACGGGGGCAGGATACCGTTGATCCGGTCATGGAAGAGGTAGTTCAGTTGCCTTTCGGTTAGCATCGTGAGGCGTACCAAGGCAATCTTCACCTTGTCTTCCTCCAGTGAGATGTAGTCTCCGTGGAAGTTGCCGCCGTGGTACACGTACTTGGTGTCAGGATCCACTATAGGGTTGTCGCAGGCGGAGTTAATCTCATTCTCAAGTACTTCTGAGGCCGATTGGAAGGTGTCGTAGATGGGGCCAAGGATCTGGGGCGTGCACCTCAGGGAATAGTAGGCCTGGACTTTCTTTTCAAAGACTTCCTCCCTGTGGCCGCCGTTGTAGAGTTCAATCTCACGCTTTGAAAGGCATTTTGAATCGGCCGATAATTTCCTCAGGCGCGCGGCAATCACCTGCTGTCCCTTCTGGCGGCGGCACTCATTGAGGGACTGCGCCATAAAATCGTCGTAGGAACCCGCAATCTCGTTCATCCACACTGCGGCAAGGGTGGCCCAGTCCATAAGAATATCGGCCTGGAACTGGTTCACAAGGGATATGCCCGTCATAACGGACGTGCCGTTTACGGCCGATAACCCCTCCCTGATGTGGATTTCCATAGGTTTGAGGCCGCATTCGGAGAGAACCTCGGCGGTGGGACGCCACTCTCCCTTGTAGTGGACCTCGCCTTCGCCTATGAGGGCAAGGGCTATGTGGGCCAGTTGGACAAGGTCTCCGCTGGCGCCTACGCTGCCGTGGCGGGGGATGAAGGGATAGATGCCGTTATTGATGAATTGGGCCAGAAGCCTCACTACGTCAGGATGAATGCCTGAACGGGCCTGGAGGAAGGTGCCGATGCGGGCCACCATTGCGGCCCTCACGGATGCGTCTCCAAGCGGCTTTCCGGCGCCGGTAGAATGACTCCTTATAATATTATATTGTAAATCCTTCAGGTACTGGTCCTCCACGCGCCACTGCGCCATAGGGCCGAAGCCCGTGTTGATCCCGTAGATGACCTTATCCTTGTGGAATTCTTCCAGGAACCGGTAGCAGCGCTCAACTTCCTTCATAGCCTCTTCCGGCAACTGGAGTTTTTCTCCGCCAAACACTACCCGGCGTACGTAATCCGTAGAAAAATACTTCATAATCTGTTTAAAATGTCGTGCAAATTTACTAACTTTGACAAAATCTAACAAGCATCGATATGAATTCCGCAACAGTTCTGAGTTTCTTCAAGGAAATAACCGCAATCCCCAGGGAATCAGGCCACGAAGCCCCCATCACAAAATATCTCCAGGACTTTGCCGCAGCGCGCGGCCTGCAGTGCAAAACGGACAAAACCGGCAATGTAGTTATAGTGAAGCCCGCTTCCAAAGGGAAGGAGAACGTCCCTACGCTGGTACTCCAGGCCCATCAGGATATGGTCTGCGAGAAAAACGCCGGCTTTGAGTTCGATTTCCTGAAGGACCCCATCCCCTATGAGATAGAGGACGGCTGGATGATAGCAAAGAATACAACTCTCGGGGCCGATGACGGAATTGGAATAGCCGCCTGCCTTGCCCTTCTGGACGGAGATGCCCCTATGGGCAGGCTGGAGTGCCTTTTCACCATATCTGAGGAAACCGGAATGGACGGCGCCTTTGCCCTTGAACCCGGTTTCTTTGAGGGGGAAACCCTCATCAACCTGGACTCGGAGGATGAAGGCCAGCTGTTTGTTGG
>ONOQ01000069.1 GCA_900319485.1 uncultured Bacteroidales bacterium
ATGCTCTGCGGGTTGACGCTGACGCGGTCGACCCCGTGCGCGCGCAGGACGCGCAGCTTTTCCTCCGTGATGGTGTCGGGTCTTCCGGCCTCCACCGTGTACTCGCGCAGGGCGGAGAGGTCAAAGCTCGCTTCCAGCACGGTGAAGAGCCTCTCGAGATACACAAGGCCGCAGATGTGGAAGAGAAAACGGCTATTTCTCTGACGGAGTTTGTCAAACGCTTCGCCAGTGAGGAAACAGGTGGAGCATGGGCTCCTTCGTCCATTCGCTCTGGTACATATAGTAACTGTCCTTGGGGAAGCCCGCAAGGTCTATTATGCCAAAGTATGAACTGCGGGAGGGAAGAGGCACTGATGCTATCTCCTGTCCCCAGGCGGCTACCATCTTGCGGTAGGCCTCCTTCTCTTCCTCTGTGTGGAAGTTGGTGAACACGGAAGGGTCCATATTGAAGGGCGTGGGCTCTCCAAGGTAGTCGTAGCCGGTCCAGACAAACTCTCCGGCGCATTCCGGGACCTTGTCTTCATACTCCCACTCGTAGTCCGGCTTTGATGCCCAGCCGGGGGCGTAGAGGTCATAGGAACTTACCTGGAAGGGAGGATCCATAGTCCAGCCCTTGCCTTTATCCTCCTCAACGGGGAACAGGTAATATCCGCGCGTGGATATGCAGGAGGAGGTTTCTGAGCCAAGCACGGACTGCCCAGGATGCTCATCCACAAACTGCTGATAGAGGTGAGGCTTGTAGTTGAAGCCGTAGACGTCAATTGTTTCAGCATAGCCCGTGAAGGCGGCGCCGGGGTTGTCATTGCCTGCCGTTGTGAGGCGGGTGGGGTCCTCCCTGTGGCAGAGGTCCGTGAGACGGCGGGGGATGTCCCATCTTTCCGGCCAGCCCTGCTCTCCGCACTCGTTGCCAATGCTCCAGAGGATGACGCTGGGATGGTTCCTGTCACGACGGATCATGGCCGTGAGGTCTTTCTCCACCCACTCATTAAATAGCGTGGCGTAGCCGTTCTCCTTCTTGGAAACGGTCCAGGTGTCCGTCAGTTCGTCCATAACAAGGAAGCCCATCCGGTCACACATATCCAGGAGTTCCGGTGCGGGAGGATTGTGGCTCATGCGGATGGCGTTGCAGCCCATCTCCTTAAGCATTATGAGCCTGCGCTGCCAGGCGTCCTCATTCCAGGCCGCGCCAAGGGCTCCTGCGTCGTGATGGAGGCATACGCCCTTAAGGAAGGTCTTTATGCCGTTTAGGTAGAAGCCGTCAGGGCGGAATTCCGCGCTCCTTATGCCGAAGGGAGTTTCATACACGTCCCTGGTGTCCTCCGTCTCAACCACGGTGCGGGCAAGATACATCTGAGGGTTCTCCGGGCTCCAGAGGCGGGGGTTCACTATCTCAAAGTCCTGGACCTCCGTGCGGCCGTCCCAGGCCTCAATCACGGAGCGGGTTTCGGCAACCACATATTCCGTGTTGCCCTCCTTGTAGAGGATGCGGGTAGAGATGCGGGCGATGCAGGTTTCCGGGGCCTTAAGTGTCACTTTCTGGTAAACTATGGCTTTACCGGAGGCTAACTGGGTGGTGATAAATGTGCCCCAGTGGGCAACGGATGTCTTTTCAGTCTTTGTAATCCAGACGTTGCGGTAGATGCCGCCGCCGGGGTACCAGCGGGAACTTTCAGGCTTGTTGTCAAGGACTATCTCTATACGGTTCCTGCCTTCCTGCAGCCTTCCGGTAAGGTCTACGGCCCAGCTGGCGTATCCGTACGCCCAGCCGCCCGCCTTCACTCCGTTCACAAACACGGAAGCGTTGGACATTGCTCCGTCCACTTCAAGGCGGATATCCTTCTCAAGGTCATCCCCCGTCACTTCCAGGGTTTTCCCGTAACGGGCCTTGCCCCACCAGGGCAGTTTTCCGGTTTCTCCGGGGAATTCCTGGTTGAATTCCCCCTCCACGCCCCAGTCGTGGGGAAGGTTCACGGTGCGGGTGCTGCCGTCCTTGGTGAAGGACCAGCCGTCATTCCAAAGTTCACGGCCTGCCGGCTGCGCTGCGGCCACCAGGGCTACCCCAAGGGCCGATAGTATTGTCAGAAGCTTTTTCATATCTATGCGAAGATAGCAATAATTGCGGAAAAATGCTATCTTTGTAGATAGCAACGCTAATAAACCAATGAAATTCAGGACCTACGTGCTGTTTTGGATACTCTTCGGGGTGGTGGCCGATACCGTCATCGGCCTTACGCTCCTGAAGGGAGCGCAGTGGTGGGCTATAGCGGCAATGGCGGCGCCCACGCTGGCGGCGGGGCTGTGCCTGCCGCTTATCGGCACGGGAAAATGGTACGCAGACTCCCTGAGGGTATTCTCCTACCTCATCTTCATATTTGAACTGCCTAAGTTCCTGCTGGCACTAATCGGCCTTGCTTCGCCGTCGGCGGGAATTGCCGTGGGCGCTGCCGTGAGCCTGTTTTTCATCACGCTTATCTTCTATGTGACGCGGCATCTTCAGGTGAAGGAAACCACCCTTGAGATTGACGGCTTCCCCGGAAAGCCCCTCAGGATATGCCAGATAGGGGATTTTCATCTTGGGTCCTTTGGCACAAAGAGTAAATACATAAGCCGTATCATAGACACCGTGAACGCCCAGAAGCCGGACGTGATCCTGTTTGTTGGTGACCTTGTGAACTTTGAGGCAAAGGAGGCTTTCCCTTACAGGGATGTGCTGGAGCGGCTCCAGGCGCCGGTGTACGCCATCCTGGGGAACCACGACTTCCTCCTTCACGGCCCGCACGACTCAAATGAAGAATCCCGCCTTAAGGATATGGCCGCGCTGGAGACCTTTGAGAAGTCCCTCGGATGGAGGGTTCTACGCAATGAAAACATTGAACTCCGGCCCGGCGTGGCCCTTGTGGGCGTAGACAACATAACAAAGAATCCCTACTTCCGTAAAGTTGGAGGAGAACTTGGGAAGGCGCTTGAGGGCGTGGAGCAATCGGCCTTCAAGATACTTCTCACCCACGACCCCACCCACTGGAGGCTGGAAGTTCTGCCAAAAACGGATATCGGCCTTACCCTTTCCGGCCATACGCACGGCCTCAAATACAAACTCACTGGCCTTCACCCAAATCACTGGCGGCTTCACGAATCCGGCGGGCTGTATGAGGAAGGCACGCAGAAACTATACGTAACCCCGGGCCTTGGAAGCGCATTTGCATTCCGGCTTGGCGGCTACCCGCACGTGGACATATTAACTCTAAAACCTAGATAACAATGGGAAAATGGATGATGATCGGCAATCCAAAGAGCGCATCGGCCTCAACGGGAGACGCCTGGAACAAATCTGTAGAAAAACTCACCAAGGCAGGCCTTGAGGTGGAAGTTGCGGCAACGGAGCGCGCCGGACACGCAATTGAACTGGCGCAGAAGGCCGCTGAAAAGGGTTTCCGCAAATTCATCGCGGCCGGCGGAGACGGCACCGTTCACGAGGTCCTCACCGGCCTCCTGAGATATGCCGATGCCTCCAAGACATCCCTTGCGGACTTCACCCTCGCAGCCCTTCCCTACGGCACCGGCAACGACTGGATCCGCACCCCGGGCGTCCCTGAGGACGTTGAGAAGGCGGCCGATTGCATCATCGCAGGCAAAACAATAAAGGAAGATGTGGTGCGTATGACATTCCCGCAGGGCGTTTTTGCAATGGCAAATATCGGCGGTATCGGCGTAGATGCCGATATCTGTATCCGCACAAACAGGCTTAAGGAGAAAGGCAGGAAGGGCGGTTTCCTCTACACTATGGTGGCCCCCCTTGCAACGCTTTCCAGGAAACGCCATCCCGTGGAAGTCACCCTTGACGGGGAAGTGGCATACACCGGAAAACTCTTCACCGCAACCCTCGGAAACGGCGCATACCGCGGCGGTGGCCTCATCCAGACCGCCCAGGACACCAAGTGGGACGACGGCCTCCTGGACATTACCCTTATGCCCGGCTACAACCACATCAAGGGCCTTATGCTTATGCTCCACTGCGTATCCGGAGACCTTGCCGTGCAGCCCGGAATGATTACAAAGCGCTTCAAGAAGATGACGGTAAAACCCCTTTCAAAGGTGGCCGATCCCGTGGAGGTGGATGGCGAAATCCCCGGCACCCTGCCCCTTACCATGGAGGTTACCGGAGAGCAGATTAACGTGATTGCGGGATGAGTGGAACTATAAAGGAAGCGCACCTTAGCCTTGCCGACAAAGCCCTCCGCTACTTCTGCTGGGGCGTGGTTCACACCGTCCAGAGACCAAAGGTGTGCGGCGGAAAGCCCGTTCACGACGGCCCCACCATCTACGCCTGCCGTCACGTGGGCCTGATGGACCCCGTGATACTGATGGTGGAGTATTTCAGGTGGATGATAAGGCCTCTTGTTGCCAAGGACTACTATGACAAGTCCGGTTTCACTCAGAAGTTCTACTCTCACGCCCAGTGCATTCCGCTGGACCGCCAGAAGACTTCCCTGAGGTGGATTGAAGAGTCCCTGGAGGCGCTTCAGAAGGGAGAGAGCGTAATCATCTTCCCTGAAGGCAAGCGCAATAAAACCGGGAAGGGACTCCTGAAATTCCAGAACGGCGCCGCGCTCCTTGCCCTCAAGAGCGGCGCCAGGGTGGTGCCTGTATGGAACGCCTACTGGGATTTTCCCCACCGCTACCGCCTTGCTATTGGGGACCCCGTGGAACTTGATCCCGTTCCTGCCGCAGGTCCGGATTCAGAGTGGCTGGACGCCCAGACCGCCAAGATCCAGGCCGCCGTGGCCGCACTGGAAGAAAAGATGTAAATCATTAGTATTATGAGTACACAATGGATTGTAACGGAGATTGACGGAAAGGTTGCATCAATTGCAACCGACTACCGTCATCTCTCAAGGATCGGGGCGGAGATTGCCGCCCTGGACCCCGCAGAGGTTGGGAGTATAGGCACCCGCAAGATTTCCACGGAAGATCTCCTTGAGTTTGCAAGGTACCTGAAGTGGGAAGACCTCAGGCCTTTCGGCACGCCTTTCCAGATCAAGGTGTGGAAAACCCTCTTTGACCTTCCACGGAAACTCTACAGTTACTCGGAGATTGCGGCCCTTGCGGGTGTCCCGCAGGGCGTGAGGCCCGTAGCCCATGTTGTGGCCTACAATCCCATTGCGTACGTCATTCCCTGCCACCTCGTAATCCCCAAGGAGTCAATGGACAAGGCGCTGGAAATCCGCACCGCCGCGGAGGGCACCCTCTTCAAGGGCAGTGACCTCTACCTCCTTGACAGCATCGACGTAGGCGCCTACGCCTATGGCCCGGACCTCAAGCGGGAACTCATCAAGCGCCACCCGACCGGGCATCCCCGTGGAGCCAAACGCCTCACTATCAGTACATTACGCAAAAGAGGGTGCCGGATTTCCGACACCCTCTTTTACATATTTCACTGATTTTCAATCAGTTATCTCCACGAAGAACTAATCAAGACTAGCCGTAATCTCAACCTTTGTAGGGTTATAATTAATCGTCAGCGTTTTTCCTTTTATGATAGATATGTCTTTGTTCGGATCTGGGCTCCACCAAGAGCCCTCTCTTGTTACCTTGAAATAGATGGTATACCAACCACTATATTTGTCGTCAGTTATAACGTATGATTTAGTATAAGTTCCATCACCCACAGGAGACATTATGTTACTATCATTGTGTGCATCCCATTCGGATCCAAAAATCTCGAGTTCACTTCCGGCTATACGGTAATCATCTCTTGAGAAACCCACTACATTTATCAGCGGAATTGAAGGGGTAAAGTAAATATCAACATTACCACCACTAGTAGTGAACACATAATTATCTCCATCTGCACCCCAAGTACTATCCCAAGCATGATTTGCGACAACCTTGAAAGAATATGTGCCGGCAGTAATTCCTGTTAATTGCTTATAGAACACACCAGATCCAGGTGTTGTTTCTTCCATATCATTCACATAAGTCTCTGTCCAGGTATCTCCCCAGTATGTTCCGCAAAGATCAGTATCACCAACGACTGTATATATGTCAAATTCTTCTACGCTAATGGAATTATTACCCCTATCGAAAATGATTGTTGCTCCGCCAGTCTGCTTTGTTACGGTATGTTCATAATTAGTAGCATCGGGCCATTTTCCATTTTCCCAAGCATGATTTTCACACACCTTAAATACCAACTTATCAGGAGTATGCTTATAAGTTTTCCTATACTTGCCGTCTGCGCCAAGAACCATATCATTATTGGCGTCGTCCCACTTCCAATTATAGCCAAAGAATTCTGTCTGTTCTCCAGCAACAGTGTATGTAGGCATCGACAACTGCTGCATATTCAAAAGCGTAGGACTGCTGTTCAAGTTCAAGTTATAGTTTGTTGACGTACTCTTTAGGAAATACTTGGCCGTTGTTCCGGAAAGAGCCACGGTAAATCCATTCTCGTACCTGATATTGGGAACGGTGAGAGATATATCTTTACCGGCATCGGTAGTTTTGATGGGCCTCTTGATATAGATAGGATCTGTGCCGCCGCCGGCCAATTCGGGAATGAAGTTTTCATCAAAAGTGAAATTACCTCCGGCCCAATTTTCTCCATTGTTAGGCCAGAACTCAAGATATCCATCTATGGGAATGGATTCAAACTTGAGGTTGATAACTGAGCCCATGTGATAGAAATGGAGCGTGCTACCATTAACCTTTGCCCAGACTACAGGACCTTTAGCCAGGCCGAAATCTTTAATCTTAGAGTCTGAATCGAAAGGAGCCGTGGAAGCACAAAACCAATCTCCGGATTCTACGGTAATGGTTCCTGCCGAGGCGTTATAAGAGCCAGTGGCCATATCACCACCTAAAGACACAAAATAGATGGGGTCTCCGTCTTCCCAGCCAAAAACACCGCCTCTTGATAGTGTTGCCTTAGTGTCGGCGGAAACAACATCATCGTGAGCGACAACCTTGAAGGTCATATACTCCTTACCGTCAATGGTAACTCTTTCTATCTGAGCTGCCTCTTTGGCGCATCCTGCAAATGCAAGGACTGCAGCCGCAATAATAAGTATCTTTTTCATCTTTTCTTCCGTTTTAGAATTACCAAGCCTCACCTATACTATCACCAATAATATTTTCAGGGGCAATGTCCGCGGGAGTGGTGATGGCGGCCGCATTGAAGACTTCCGATGCGGCAATAATGTTCTCCGTGGCCATCTGGACCACAGTGGAGAAAGGTTTTTCGTAAGTTTGTTTCATATTGTTTTTGTTATTAGTTTGTTCTGTTATGTGGCGGCCAGTTTAAAGACCATCGGCAAATATAACAATTGCATTTATAAAAGCAAAACTTTTGATGCTCAGTGGTTTGGTTTTGGCTACCAGCGGGGCGTGGAGACAAACGCCTCATTATTAGCGGTTTATATAAAAGAGGGTGTCGGTTTTTCGACACCCTCTTTTGTGTATTTCATTGATTTTCAGGCGTTTACCTCCACGGTCCAGAACATTCAGCACGACCCTGGAACATTCAGCACGACCGGAACGATCAGCCCCTCCGCTACTTCGTACCGAAGATCCTGTCGCCGGCATCACCCAAGCCGGGAACGATGTAAGCGTTCTCGTTGAGTTTCTCATCCACGGCGGCAAGGTAGATATCCACATCCGGATGCTCCTTCTGAACCCTCTCGATGCCCTCCGGGGCACCCACAAGGCACATAAGGCGGATATTGTGGCAGCCGCGCTCCTTGAGCATGGTGATTGCGTCGCAGGCGCTGCCGCCGGTTGCGAGCATAGGATCAGTCACAATCACAAGGCGCTTCTGGACATCCTCCGGGAGTTTGCAGTAATAGACCACGGGATGGTGGGTTTCCTCATTGCGGTAAAGGCCGATATGGCCCACCTTTGCCACGGGAACCAGTGTGCGGATGCCGTCCACCATCCCAAGGCCGGCGCGCAGGATGGGCACCACGGCCAGTTTGCGGCCGGTGATGATCTTTGCGGTGGTCTTGCAGATGGGAGTTTCAATCTCCACGTCCATAAGGGGAAGGTCACGGGTAACCTCATAACCCATAAGGAGGGCAATTTCCTGAAGCAGTTCACGGAAATCCTTTGAACCGGTTTCCTTTTTACGCATGATGGTCAGCTTATGCTGGATCATCGGGTGGTCAATTACGTGCAGTGTACTCATATCTGGTTAATTATATCATACAAATATAACTCTTTTTTCCGAGATTACAGCATCCGTTTTATGATGCCGAAGAACTTATAAGGCATATACCTGAACGGAGCGTCTATCCACGTGGGGGATTTCACCACGGAACGCTCGTGGCTGAAGGCAAGGAAACTCCTTTCACTGTGGTAGGAACCCATACCAGAGTTCCCAACCCCGCCAAACGGGATGTTGCTGTTTGCGATATGCATTATAGTGTCGTTGATGCAGGCGCCGCCGGAAGTGGTTTTGCCGATAATGTCCCAGGCATCGGCCCCGTTCCCGAAATAGTAAAACGCAAGGGGCTTCTCACGGGAGGTGACAAACTCCACTACCTCACGGCGGTCACGGAAGGTCATTACCGGGAATATCGGCCCAAAAATCTCCTCCTGCATAACCGGAGAATCCGGAGAAACATTGTCAAGAAGGGTTGGTTCCATCCAGAGGCGGGAACGGTCAAAGCGCCCGCCGGCAAGGATGGTGGCTCCGTCAAGATAGCCCTGGAGCCTTTCAAAAGCCGAATCCTTTACGATATGCACAAACTTGTCGGAGTTCTCCGTGCCGTCCGGGTAGAGTTCCTTAAGCGCGGCCTTGAACTCCTCTACAAACGCATCCTTGATATCCTCATGCAGAAAAAGGTAATCCGGCGCTATACACGTCTGGCCGCTGTTGAGGCACTTGCCCCAGGCTATGCGCTTTGCAGCAAGTTTAAGGTTAGCGTCCCTGTCCACTATGCAGGGGCTCTTGCCGCCAAGTTCCAGAACCATAGGCGTGAGGTACTTTGACTGCGCCTCCATAGCGATGCGTCCGAGTGACGGGCTGCCGGTGAGGAACACAAGGTCATACCTGTGCCTGAAAAGTTCGCCGTTCACAACGCGGTTTCCCTGCACAACGGCGATGTACTCCTCCGGGAAAGTATCGGCAATCATATCCTCCAGCGCCTTGGAGACGTTGGGAACGTACGGGGAAGGCTTCAGGATGGCGGTGCATCCGGCCGATATACATCCCACCAGAGGGTTCAGCAGCAACTGAACGGGATAGTTCCAGGGGCTCACGATGAGCGTGCAGCCAAGCGGCTCGCTTACAATGTAACTGGAGGCAGGAAGCACCGTAAGCGGAGTGGGCTTCTTCTTGCGCCTTGCCCACTTGGGCGTTTTACGGATTGCCTCCCTTATTTCCCCGTAAACCAGGCCGAATTCAGAGATGTAAGCCTCCTCGTAACTCTTGTGAAGGTCCTGCCACAGGGCATCCATGATGTGCTTTTCCCACTTCTGAAGGCCCTTCTGGAAGGCCTTCAGTTGTCCCACGCGCCATTTTACGTCCCGCGTAGTGCCCGTTGCATAGAACTCCCTCTGTTTAAGGACCAGTTCCTCTATCCTTTCTGCCGATGTGTTTTCCATATTTTCATTGTTTTCACAAAGATAGTTAAAAATGGGGAAAAGGCAGCCGTGGAGTTAAGTTCCTGATTTTGGGCCGATTACATAAAAACGTCTGCCGGAATATCGGCAGACGTTTTTGCATTTTTCGCTGATTATCAGCCTGTTAACACGGCCCAAAGCCGTGCGGAAGCGAAAGACTACTGCTGTGCGGCAGCTGCCTCGGCCTCTTTCACCATATCCTCGGAAGCGCTGATGTAGATCTCAACGCGGCGGTTCTGTGCACGGCCGGCCTCGGTGGCGTTGTCTGCTACAGGGAAGTTGAAGGAAAGGCCTTCAGCAGCGATACGGTTCTTGTCGATACCCTTCTTGATGAGGTAGTTGGAAACGGCGACTGCGCGCTGGTCTGATACCTTCTGGTTTGCTTCCTCTGAGCCGATGTTGTCAGTGTGGCCATAGACGTTGATGTTGGCAAGGGGCATATCGGCCATATCAGTGGTGAACTTGTCCAGTTCCTTCTTGGCCTCGGCCTTGAGGGAAGACTTGTTGAAGTCGAAGAGGATGCCGTTGTCGAAGGTGACCTTGATGGCCTTGAGACCGTTGACGTCAGTGGTGGTTTCTACCTGGGCGTTCTCAAGTTCTGCAAGTTCCTTGGCCTTCTTATCCATAGCGTTGCCGATAAGGGCACCGGTGCCTGCGCCGACTGCAGTACCTACTGCTGCGCCGATTGCAGCGCCTTCACCGTTCTGGCCGATAAGGTAGCCGATACCTGCACCAAGGACTGCGCCTGCGCCGGAGCCGATGAGGGAGCCCTTACCGAGGTTTGACATACCGCAGCTGAGAACGATCACGCCGCAAAGGAGGAGGGAGATAACTTTTTTCATAACGATATTTGTTTTAAGTGTTTGTAGTCAATGTCATACAAATATAATTATTTTTTTCAATCGTTGCATCTGCAAATTGTACCTTTGCATTCCCAACGCGGAAATAGCTCAGTTGGTAGAGCACGACCTTGAAGGTCGGGGTCGCGAGGCACGAGTCTCGTTTTGGTTTTGTTTTAAAAGCTCAAAAGCACACCTACGCCATTGGGAGTAGGGCCAACCTGGAAGGAGGCGGCGAATCCGTTCCGGCGGTTGTAGTCCTCGGCAATCCATTTCAAGCGTTTATTGCCAATGATATAAAAGGCGAATCCGGCAGAAGCAATCGCTCCGATTCCCCACCCTATCGCGGAGGATATGACAACAGGTTTCTCGTGTATCCAATTAGCGTCTATAGCAACTGCATACCAAACCGTAGTTGCGCCAAGCAAGCCCGCACCCACAATACCAATAGGCAGTCCTGCCTTGCGCTGTTTTTGCGCAGACAGATAGGTCTCATAATAAACCTTATCTCCAATGAGATTGTACATTTCTTCTTCTGCCAGTGGGGATCCGTTTATAACAAAGTCACCTCTTCCCAAATAGTGAAGGTTGCCACTTGCTTGCTGAGCCCGGAGAGTCACGCTCCCAAGAAAAGCAATCGCTGCTACAATGAAGAATTTTGTAATGTATTTCATAACTCGAGGATTATGTAAATAACTATGTTTCTAGACAATCATTTTTTGAACAGGCGGGGCGCAAAGAGGTGTTTATAGTCAGCGTCATACAAATATAATTATTTTTTTCTCTCGTTGCACAAATCAACTATAAGGAAAACAATCACATTAAAAAAATTGTTAAAAAATTTGCAAGTTCAAAAAAAGATTGTACCTTTGCATTCCCAACGCGGAAATAGCTCAGTTGGTAGAGCACGACCTTGCCAAGGTCGGGGTCGCGAGTTCGAGTCTCGTTTTCCGCTCCAAAAAGCGCTTCGGAAGACCGGAGCGTTTTTTTTGTTTGTCTTTTTCGTAACGCTATTGGAAAAGGGACTAGTGCCCTTTTTCTTTTCAGCTAATTGACTTATATTTACACCGATAAATCGTAATTTAGTGTGATGAATAAACTCGGACTGTTCTGGGCCAAGAACACGACACATATTCTGGGCCTTTATTTCCTGGGCTGGGCCATCTGGGCCTGCCTTCATTGGGCATCACTTTGCCTGGTGCAGAAACTGGTGATGGGCCTTTTCTTCCTCTTGGTCGCGCACGAATACGAAGAGGCGTACAAGGAACGATTCATTCGGGTGATGGGCCAGGCTATCGGGATCACGCCTGAAGAACTGCCTGTTCCAGGGCTCATTCACGTAGCGGCAGACACATTTATTGCCGTGATGTTTTCGATGGCTCTCTTGTTCCCGAATCAGATGTGGCTTGTTTTCCCTGTGTTTATCCTGGGCATATTCGAGATGTTTGTCCACAACTGGGGTATCGTGATGTTCCGCCTGAAGGGCGTAAGCCCGGG
>ONOQ01000066.1 GCA_900319485.1 uncultured Bacteroidales bacterium
GTCAGAGTATTGCTACTCCACGCTGCCCCTCGACTTGCATGTGTTAAGCCTGCCGCTAGCGTTCATCCTGAGCCAGGATCAAACTCTTCATTGTATATTCTTTATAATTCTAGTCTGAACCCTGACGCTTAGTTCCTATTAAAGAAACTGACGCTCGTTTTTTTGCTTGCTTGTACTTTTAGTCTTTCAGTATTGTCAATGAACTGTCCCCGTTTCAAACGGGACTGCAAAGGTAGTAATTATTTTTGAACTGACAAATTTTTTTAAATAATTTTTTTAAGATTCTTCGCTTCGCTCAGAATGACAGAAGGGAAAACTCAGAATGACAGGGGTAATCAGTTTTTTTACTATCTTTGTAAAGATATGGAAAAGAGAGTCTCACTGTGGCAGATATTCGCCGTATTCGCCAAAATCGGCGCCTTTACAATAGGCGGAGGCTATGCCATGATTCCGCTTATCCAGGCGGAACTCTCAAAGCGGGGATGGATATCGGACGACGAACTCCCTGACATAGTGGCCCTCTCTCAGAGCGCCCCGGGGGTAATGGCCGTGAACATCTCCATTTTTGCGGGGAACAAACTCCGCGGCTTCAAGGGAAGCCTTGCCGCCACCCTTGGCAGCATCCTCCCTTCTTTCCTCATCATCCTTGCCATAGCAATGTTCTTTACCGCCTTCAAGGACAACCCCTGGGTGGAAAGGGCCTTCAAAGGGATCAGGCCGGTAGTGATATCTCTCATTGCCGTCCCCATGATCAATATGGCAAAGCGTTCCTGCAAAACCTGGTGGGCCTGGCTTCTTGCAGTATCGGCCCTGATCCTTGTGGCTTTCCTCAACGTCTCGCCCATATATATTATTATATGTGTGATGGTAATTGGCTTTAGCGTAACTTTATGGAGACGATAGGATTACTGCTGCAACTGGCCTGGACGTTCTTCCTGATAGGGGCCTTCACCTTTGGCGGAGGTTACGCAATGCTGTCCCTCATCCAGAACCAGGTGGTGGTGGAGCACGCGTGGATAACGGAAAGCGCGTTCACGGACATTGTGGCGGTGAGCCAGATGACACCGGGGCCGATCGGCATAAACAGCGCCACCTACGTTGGCTATGAGGTCCTGCAGGGCGCAACGGGAAGCCATCTGCTTGGCATCTGCGGGTCCCTTACCGCAACGCTTTCCATAATGCTGCCGTCGTTCATACTGATGCTCCTGATAGTGCGCTTTTATGAGAAATTCCGCACCAGCACGCTCTACGCCGGCACAATGGCATTTGTAAAACCTGCCGTGGTGGGGCTCATAGGCGCCGCCGCCGTCATACTTATCCTAAAGACCACCTGGACGGGCTTCACACCCAATGTTCAGATTGTGGCCGATAACTTCCCGGACTGGAAAAGTTGGGTGCTCCTTGGAGGGGCCCTTGCCGCGGGCTACTGGGGAAAAGTGAACCCCATATACCTCATCCTTGCCGGAGCCGTACTTGGAATTATTCTTTATTAACCACATTATGAAACGTTTACTCCTAATCCTAACAGGCCTGGCAGTGCTTGCCTCCTGTTGCAAAAAGGCGGAGACCTTCTCCGTAATCCCCCAGCCCAACGACGTAACCTTCCTGAAAGGTTCGGTCTGCGTCAAGGGCGCGGCCGTAGAGATTGATCCTTCCATCGACAAGGCCTCCCGCGAGGCTATCGGCCGGTTTGTCAACGCCCTTGAAACCGCTACCGGCGTAAAATGCAAGGCCGATGGCGACGGCTTCGACTTCAAGTACAACCCCAACCTCGGTCCGGAGCAGTACTACATTGAGATTGAAGACGACGACGTGGAGGTGGAGGCATCGGCCCTCAACGGCTTCATCTATGCCTGCGAAACCCTGAAGCAGATGCTCCCCGCGGCAATTTACGGCGGCAAGAAGGCCGGGAAGGCTTCCTGGGTCCTCCCCTGCGTAAAGATCTTCGACGAGCCCCGCTTCGGATACCGCGGAATGCACCTTGACTGCAGCCGTCACTTCTGGTCAATCGAAGAGACAAAGCGCTACATTGACGTGATGGCGGCCTACAAACTCAACCGCCTGCACTGGCACCTCACCGACGACCAGGGCTGGAGGATCGAAATCAAGTCCTACCCCCGCCTCACGGAGGTTGGAGCATGGAGGGACGGCACCTGCGTAGGCAAGGACTTCGATTCCAACGACGGAATCCGCTACGGCGGCTACTACACCCAGGCGCAACTTCGCGAGGTTGTGGAATATGCGGCTGCCCGCGGCATCGAGGTTATCCCCGAGGTTGACCTTCCCGGCCATATGGTGGCTGCGCTTGCGGCATATCCGGAACTTGGCTGCACCGGCGGTCCCTACAAGGTATGGCCCCGCTGGGGAATCGCCCCGGACATCCTCTGCGCCGGCAATGACAAAGTGTTCGATTTCCTTGAGAGCGTTCTCTCCGAGGTAATTGACATCTTCCCTTCAGAGTACATCCACATCGGAGGTGACGAATGCTTCGACCCTTACGCAAAGAACACCGTATATCCCTGGGACGTGTGCCCCAAGTGCGCCGCAAGGATGCGTAAACTTGGCATCAAGAAAGGCCCCGAGGCAAAGCATCTACTCCAGAGTTACGTAACCGCCCGCGTGCAGAAGTTCGTGAACAGCAAGGGCCGCCGTATCATCGGCTGGGACGAAATCCTTGAAGGAGAACTTGCAGAGGGCGCAACCGTGATGTCCTGGCGCGGAGTGGACGGAGGAATCAAGGCCGCATCTTTGGGCTTTGACGCCATTATGACTCCCCACACATACGCCTACTTTGACTACTACCAGAGCAAGGAGCGCGACAAAGAGCCCCTGTGCATAGGCGGATATCTTCCCCTTGAGAACGTATACGCATATGAGCCCTTCGACGGCCTTGCACCCGGCGCCGAAGACCACATTCTGGGCGTTCAGGCAAACCTCTGGACAGAGTACATCACCACTCCGGAGCACCTTGAATATATGCTCCTCCCCCGTATGTGCGCCCTTTCAGAGATCCAGTGGTGTGATGCCGACAAAAAGGACTACACCCGCTTCTGCGCGTCCCTGGACCACACCTTTGAGATCCTTGACGCCATGGGCGTGAACTACTGCCTGGACTATAAGGGCCTCATTGGCTTTGACCGCAAGCCCGCCCGCGACTCCGTGGAACTTGCGGAATACCTTGAGGCCGCCAAGGCTTCCTGGGGCTGGTAGGCTATTGCCGTCAACACGGCCGGGAGCCTATGCCGCTGACCGGTGACGGAAGCATACAAAAATTGACGGACCTTGCATCACTGCAGGGTCCGTCCTCTCTAACCTAAAAACTTAACCTATTAAAAAAACTATTCAGGTTAATTTCCTGCAAATTCCAGGCCAGCGGCCTCTTTTTCCCGCTCAATTTTGTTAAGTTCGTCGTCGGGGGTGATTTTTATGATTCTGACGTCATTAATGGGCCTGTCATAGCGGTCTCTTTTGACAGATGCAATCTTGTCAATGACATTGAGTCCGGCAACGGTCTCTCCAAAGACGGTGTATTCTCCGTCCAGGTGGACGCAGTTGTCGGGGTCCTGGACAATGTAGAACTGGGAACCGGAAGATTCCTTGAAGGGATTGGCAACGTCTCCGCGGCGGGCCGCTGCAAGGGCTCCTTTCTTGTGCCGATGCAGGGGATTACCGTCAGCATCCCTCATCTCTGCCGGAAGGGTGTACCCGGGGCCGCCCATACCGTACTGCGCCACCTTGGCGGTGTCACGGGTGTAGGGGTCTCCGGCCTGGATCATGAAGCCGTTTATCACGCGGTGGAAAAGGAGGCTGTCATAGTACCCGGCGATTGCCAGTTTTGAGAAATTGGCCTTGTGGCGGGGAGTGTCCTTATACAGGCGCACTTTGATGGTCCCCAAATTGGTTACAATGTCAAAGACGGGCTCTTCCGGAAGGGCCTTTGCGGCGGCTGCGGCGGCAAGGGTGTCCGGGAAATCATCGGCCTCAGGGGCTTCGGGAGCCGTTCCGCGCTGCTTGCATCCGGCTATTGCGGCTGCCACGAGCAGCGTCATAAGGATTAATTTCTTCATAGGCTTTCTACGTTCTTTTATGCAAAAATAGTTAAATTTGCTCTCAATATGGCAAATCCTCTGAAACAATTGGCGGGTGAAACCGCAATTTACGGCCTCAGTTCCATTCTGGCCAGGATCCTTAACTTCCTTTTCGTCCCACTGTACACCCGTATGCTCACCCAGGCGCAGTACGGCGTGGTGACGGAGTTTATGGCATACATCGGCATACTTCAGGTGATTCTGGTGCTGGGTCTGGAGACAGGCTGCTTCCGCTTTGCCAACAAGGAAGGAGAGGATCCCAGGAGGGTGTATTCGGGGGCGCTTCTTACGGTAACCGGCCTCAACCTGGCGTTCCTTGCGTGTATGGTGGCGTTCAGCGAGCCTATATCGGCCGCGCTGGGGTATGAAGGATACCGCGTCCTTATAATCTATGTGGCAGGCATCCTTTTCTGCGACAACATAACCGCCATTCTCTTTGCAAAACTGCGGCAGGAGCACAAGGCCGTGAAGTTCGCGGTGCTGAAGACCGTGAAAATCCTCACGGAAACGGCCGCGAACCTGGTCCTTTTCTTCTGGTACCCGGCCCACGCCTTCCTTGGAGGGATGCTGTCCCCGGCGCCGGATTTCACATATCCCATATTTGCCATCCTTGTCAGTTGCGTGCTTTGCCTGGTGCTGTTCATCCCGGACATACTGCACCTGAAACTGGTTTGGGACGCTCCCGTTGTGAAGCGTATGCTGCTTTACAGCCTGCCGCTTATGATTGCGGCGCTTCCCGGTGTTGCCAACGACCTTGTGGACAGGGTGCTCTTCCGTTACTTCGACACCTCCTCCGAGGCTTGGCGCGCATCCCTCGGCATCTATCAGGCTGCAGTTAAACTTGCCGTCATAATGAACCTCTTCATCCAGATGTTCCGTTATGCGGCAGAGCCTTTCTTCTTCCAGCGGGCACGTGACAAGGGCTCAAAGGAACTCTACGCCGTTGTCATGGAGTACTTTACGGCATTCTGCGGGCTGGTCTTCGTGGGCGTAATCGCATACATAGACATAATCTCGCTGCTTCTTGGCAGGGATTTCCGCGTGGGAATTGGCATAGTTCCCATAATGCTCCTGAGTTATATGCTCCTTGGGATGCTCTTCAACGTGTCAATGTGGTACAAACTCTCCGGCCGCACCAATATGGCGGTATGGATCACCCTCACGGGCCTCATCGTCACTACCATAGTGAACATAGTCTTTATGCCCAGGTTCTCCTACTGGGCATCGGCCTTTGCGCATCTGTCAAGTTATCTTGTGATGTTTGCCCTCAGCGCCTTCCTGGGGCAGAAATACTACCCCATCCCGTACAAGTGGGGCCGGCTCCTGGCGTTCTTCGGCCTTATGGGCGTGGCTTACGCCGGGATGTTCTTCGTGGCCGATATCCCCTCCATGTGGACGCGCCTTGCCATAAACACCGTCATCACCGCGGCCTACGCCGGCGCGGCGTGGATGCTGCTTCGCAGGCGGCCGGTGGCTGCTGCAAAGGGGCAACCGCGGTAACAATATCGGCACAAAATGACTATCTTTGTACTATGGAACTGAAAATGGAAACTCAGCAAGTGCCGGTGCTTCTTCTCACCGGATACCTTGGAAGCGGCAAGACAACCCTTCTCAACCGCATACTCTCAAACAAAAAGGGCATTAAGTTCGCCGTTATCGTGAATGATATCGGGGAAGTGAACATAGACGCCAGCCTAATCGAAAAGGGCGGCGTAGTGGGCTCTACCGACGATTCCCTGGTAGCCCTCCAGAACGGCTGCATCTGCTGCACCCTGAAGATGGACCTTGTGGCTCAACTCGGTGAACTCATTGCAACCCGCAAGTTCGACTACATAGTGATTGAGGCCAGCGGCATCTGCGAGCCCGCGCCCATCGCCCAGACCATCTCCACGGCACCCGCCCTGGGGCCCCAGTTCATAAAGAACGGAATCCCTTACGTAGACTGCATTGCAACGGTGGTGGACGCCTTACGTATGAGGGACGAGTTCGAGAGCGGCGGCGCCCTCCAGAAGGAGGACATCGGGGAAGACGACCTCGAGCGTCTTGTGATTGAGCAGATTGAATTCTGCAACATAGTGCTCCTCAACAAGGCCGATGAAATATCGGCCAGCGAAATGGGCAAACTCAAGGGCATTGTGAAGAGCATTAACCCCGGCGCAAAGGTGCTGGAGTGCAACTACGGTGACGTTGACCTTGACGAACTAATCTACACCGGGATGTTCAACTTTGACGAAGTTGCAACATCGGCCGCCTGGATTGCCGCCATCGAAGGCGATGAAGACGAGGACGGTGAGGCCGAAGGCGAGGCCCTGGAATATGGAATAGACACCTACGTCTACACCCGCCGCCCGGCGCTGGACCTCAATAAGTTCGACCATATGGTAGCCACCAAATGGCCAAAGAACATAATCCGCGCAAAGGGCCTGTGCTACTTCTCAAGGGACACGGACAAGTGCTACCTCTTTGAGCAGGCCGGAAAGCAGAAGTCCGTCCGCGACTGCGGCCTGTGGTTTGCCACAATGCCGGAGGACGAACTCCAGGAGATGATGGCCCGTGACAAAAAACTCAGGGCCGATTGGGACCCGCAGTACGGTGACAGGATGCAGAAGATTGTGTTTATCGGCCAGAATCTGGACAAAAAGGAGATCGAGGCCCTGATGGATAGTTGTCTTGCCGATTAAAACCGGTAACCCAGCCCTACAGCAACGCTATTCCCTATGATTTCCGACAGGGTGAGGTAACTCACGTCCAGCCGGAAACCGGCGTATTGTACGCCAAGGCCAAGGCTGAGGTGGGAAGGGTAGGCGGCGTTCTCCGATGCGATGCGGTATCCCACGCGGGCAAACGCAATGCGGTCATAGGAGTACTCCAAACCAACTGAAATGGCATTGGTGCGGCTGTTAAGGAAATAGTTCTCGTCCAGCATAAACTCAATGGCATGCCTGGAGCCCACGCCAAGAACAAGATAATACGCCGCTGCGGCCACAACGGACGTTGGCTGGGGATAGGCGTTACCGGCGGAGTCCTTCACTTTTGTGCCGATATTTGCAACTCCGGCCGTCAATGTGAGCCCCCAGACTGGAGCAAAAAACGCCATTGCGTCAAGGCCGAAACCATTCTGGGAATACCCCTGGAACAGGTTTTCCTGAACATAGCGGGCATTGACGCCAAGTCCCAGCCAGGGAAGAATCCTAGCGCCGAAGCCGGCACCTATCTGGATCTCCGCCGGGCGAAATCCTTCAAGATCCTTCTGTTCCATCTGGTATACGCCGCCAAGGGACAGGCCGATATTTCCTATCTTGTACGCTCCCGCAAGATTGATTGCATTGGCTGCGCCAAGTGACGGGGCCCAATACTGGTATCCGGCAGCGAAATCGGCCGTATTATTACTGAACGGAATGATGGCCGAATTCACGAAAGATGCATATGCAGTGCTGCCCACGGAGGCCGCTCCGGCACCTGCCAGACCCGCCGCCCTGGGGTTTCTTTCTATGCGTGTAAAGGTGAGAACTTCCTGCTGCTGAGCCGTTAAACTCAAGGAAAACAGTGCGAACGCTGCTACCAGAATTATTTTCCTGACGTTTTTCATATCTGCAAATATAGCACTTTTTTTTGCGTTGTTTCAAAAAATAACTATCTTTGCAATCCCGTTTTTCGGGGACTTAAGTCTGGAGAGATGCTCGAGTGGCTTAAGAGGCACGCCTGGAAAGCGTGTATACGCCAAAAGCGTATCCCGAGTTCGAATCTCGGTCTCTCCGCAACAAAGACAGCCTGCTGGCTGTCTTTTTTCATAGAGAGACTTGTACACATTGCCGGCAAAAATGCCATATCGTGGAAAAGTTGTATATTTGCTTGGAAAACAACCAGTATGAATAAACTCGTCGTCATCAACGCCTGCGTCCGTCAGGCCGATTCCCGCACTCTCCGTATAGCCGAGCCCCTCATCGCGGCACTCGGGGAGCGCTATGAGATCACCCGCTATGATCTCCCGGAGATGGAAGGGGTCGTCCCGCTCACGCCGGCACTCTTCGCCGGGCGCGGCCGTGGAGAGATTCCTGCCTGGGCCCTTGCTGCCGCCAAGGCAATAGCCGCGGCGGACCGCATCCTCATAGCGGCTCCGTTCTGGGATATGAGTTTCCCGGCTGTGCTGAAGGCTTTCTTCGAGCAGGTCTCCCTATTCGACGTCACCTTCACGGACACCGGCTCCACCTGCAGGGGGCTCTGCAAGGCCCCAAAGGTCCTCTATATCACTACCCGCGGGATGGATATCCAGACGGGTGATCCCCGGGAGCAGGCAACGCCATACCTGAGTGCCCTCGGGTCCCTCTGGAACCTCGGGGAACTGACAACCATCGCAGCCTGCAACATGGATTACCTCCCGGAGGAAGCCGTCGAGGCCAAGATATCGGCCTGCATCGCCAGGGGTCTGGAACTGGCAGAGAACTGGTAGGAGATGACACGCGTAGCATGCATAGGAGACAGCATCACCTGGGGGTTCACCCTCTTGGCCCCCTGGCGTGACAGCTATCCGGCCCTCCTGGGAAGGCGCCTCGGGGAGGGCTACGAGGTCCGTAACTTCGGATACAACGACGCCTCTGCGCGCTTCGACGCAGATACCCCGTATGTCAGGAAACGCGTCTACAGGGAGAGCCTCCGGTGGAACCCGAACATTGTGCTTATCATGCTCGGGAGCAACGACACCAAGAGGCGCAACTGGGACCCCGCGGTCTTCCGGAGGGACTACCGCGCCCTCGTGGAGTCCTACAGGGAGCTCCCATCACGGCCCCGGGTCATCCTCATAGCCCCCATCCGTATCTTCAGGAT
>ONOQ01000080.1 GCA_900319485.1 uncultured Bacteroidales bacterium
ATGGCAGGAGATAGAAGCATTAGAACTTGGCAATAAAAAAATAGACGAGCTCCGAAAAGAAATAAACAATATCAATATTCAAATGATAAAATTTTCTCTGCTGGAGGAGACCAGGGCCGGGGCTGTCGTGAAGGGCGGGAAGGCGATGGATGTGAAGGTGTATGTTAAAGAGATAACGAGGGTTATATCGGTATGAAAAAGTTGTTGCACATTATGAGTTACGCAGCATTGCTGTCGTTGATAGTTTGCGGATGTAATGGCATCGATAGTCCCGAAGGGGACTTGAAAGACATCAAACTGGAAGACTGGCCGCTAACGGACTGCTCCACAAGTACAAAGCCTGCACGCGACCTTGTGGCCTACAAGCTGCTTGGGGTTCCTTACAAATGGGAACAGGACTGGTTGGGCGGAAGGGTCTATGTTATTAATCCGGATCTGTACTCTGAAAAAGCGCCATTCTCCCTGAACGATTATCAGAGTAAGAATCTTTGCAGCGGCACGCACGGAGCCTATATGAATCTCATCGAGGGCAAGTCGGACGTGATTATCGCCAGCCGGGATATTTCCAGAAATGAGATGGTGTCTGCGGTAGAGCTGGGTGTAGAGTTGGAGACGGCTCCATTGGCTATCGATGCCCTTGTGTTTATCGTCAATCCAAAGAATCCCGTCAAGAACCTGACCTCGGACCAGGTTCGGAAAATCTATACTGGTGAGATTACCAACTGGAAAGAGGTCGGCGGGGTGGACCATGCTATTACCCCTTACATCCGCAATGCGGATTCCGGCAGCCAGGAGAAGATGGAAACCCTGGTTATGGATGGACTGAAAATGATTGACGGGACCGAAGAGACCTATATGTATGAGATTATCGGCTCACAGATGGCATCGCCCTACCTACAACTTGAGGCCGATGAATATGGCATCGGTTACACGCCTTTCTTCTACTGCACGGCAATGGTCCGCGATTTAATGATGGTCGATATGATTTCCATCGACGGCGTGGCCCCCAGCAAGGAATCATTGAGATCCAACAAGTATCCTTTCGTATCCAGTATTTACGCGGCAGTTCGTAAGACGGAAGACCATGAGAGTATGGCGTATAAACTCTACCAATTCCTTTTTACCCAGAAGGGCGCGGATATGATTGATGAGAGCGGGTATATTGCAATAAAGAAGTAGATGCACTCTCTGGCTATACGAACTGCCATCCTCTCGGAGTGGGAGGGCGGCGGTATTTAATATACATCGGAAAACAATTCCACTATTTGTCGGTTTTTATTTCCAATAATTTCCGGAAAAATTTTTCCACAATCTCCGGTTTTTTGTATCTTTGCATCCAAAGACACAGGATATGGATACATACAAACCCAGAATAGCCGACTCTGTCCTTGCGAGAAAACTCGCTGGTAAAGGTGCCGTGCTCATTGAAGGTCCCAAGTGGTGCGGCAAAACAACTACCGCCGAACAGCAGGCCAAGAGCGTCATCTATATGGATGACCCCAAGAAGGTGAAAGAAAACCTCCTCAAAGCAGATCTGGCTCCTCAGGAGTTGCTGGAAGGAGAGCATCCGCGTCTGCTTGACGAGTGGCAGATAGCCCCGCAACTTTGGGATACCATCCGATTTGACGTGGACCATCGTCCCGGTAACGGCCATTACATCCTGACTGGTTCATCCGTGCCCGTTGAAGAAGAGGAAGAAGACGAAGAAAAGCAGGAAGAGAATAAGAAGATGCGCCACTCCGGTACTGGCCGGTACGGTTGGGTGAAGATGCGCCCGATGGCGCTTTATGAATCCGGAGAATCCAACGGTGCCATCAGTCTGAAGGAACTCTTCAATGCTCCGGAGAAGATTTATGCCAAAAGCAGTCTCTCCCGTGAAGACCTTGCATTCGTCCTCTGCCGTGGCGGCTGGCCGGCTGCGATAGATTTGGAAAAAGACATTGCCCTGGACCAGGCTTTCGATTATGTGGATTCCGTGGCCAAGAAGGATATGAACCGCGTGGTGGACAAGGTCCGCCGCAATCCGGAGCGTGTCCGTCAGCTTATGCGTTCCTATGCCAGGAACGTGGCTTCACAGGCCCCTTACGAGACCATTGCTGCCGACATGCAGGCCAACGAGCCCAAAGGGATGGATGCGGAAACCGTCTCTGCCTATATTGAAGCACTCCGGAAACTCTTTGTGATTGAGGAATCCAAGGCCTGGAATCCCAATCTCCGGTCCAAGACTGCCATCCGTACCACCAACACCAGGTACTACTCTGATCCGTCCATCGGGACTGCCGCCCTGGGCATCGGACCGGGTGATCTGCTGTCGGACTTCAATACCTTCGGCCTTCACTTTGAGGGACTGGCCGTTCGTGACCTCCGGACTTATGCTTCCGGACTTCTTGGAGAAGTATATCACTACCGTGATTCTGAAGGATTGGAATGTGATGCTATCGTTCATCTGCGTGACGGCAGTTACGGCCTTATCGAGATCAAGATTGGCGGAGAGGGCCTCATTAACGAAGGTGCCCAGACGCTCATCAAGCTCCGGGACAAGATTGACCCTACCAAGATGAAGAATCCGTCTTTCCTGATGGTTCTCGTGGGCATCGGAGAGATTGCGTACCGACGCGATGACGGCGTCTATGTGGTCCCGATTGGGTGCTTGAAGGACTAAACACCAAGGTAGGAAATAATGCCATCGATATGGAGGTCAACAAGAGATTGTTGGCCTTCTTTGCTGAGGAGGAAGTCACAGTCCTCGTGGTTGTCCATGAAGAGGTTTTCGGTGAGGACGGCGGGGCAGATGGTGTGGCGTAGGAGGTAGAAGGCGGCTTCCTGGTCGGGGTCGCCGTCGGTGTAGTCGGTGCGGAGACGCATGCCGGGGAGGTGGGCCTTGGCGGCGTTGTAGAGGGCGGTGGCGAGGGCATCGGCACCGGTGGGGCCGGGAGTGGTGTAGGCGCACCAGCCGCGGGCGGAGAGCCAGCGGTCGCCGTGGCCGGCGGCATTGCAGTGGATGGAGATGAGGATGACGTTCTGGCTGTCCAGCTGTCGGCACCACTCGTTCACGCGGCGGCAGCGCTCGGGCAGGGAGATGTCCGTTTCCTCGGGCACCAGGAGGGAGGCGTCCAGGCCCCGGGCGGTGAGGGCGTCCACGATGCCCTGGGCGATGATGCGGTTTTCGAGGTATTCCAGGAGGCGGCCGTCGGGAGAACGCTTGCCCCGCGTCTCGGCTCCGTGGCCATTGTCGATGAGGATCTTCATAGCTGATTAAGTGCTTAGGTTTACACCTTTAAGTTACACAAAATCAACGGGTAATGCAAGTGGTATTGCGTGGGGGTTAACCCCGTTGGAGCGTAGTGAATCCTTTTGAACTGTACTGCCGGAAACTTTTTTTAACTTTGTATTTGCATACCCCCAGAACCATGGCCGATAGAATGTCAAAAGAGGAGAGATCCGAGTTGATGTCGCACATCCGCTCCGTGAACACGAAGCCGGAAGTGGCCCTCCGGCGTGCGCTCTGGCGGAGGGGATTCCGGTACCGTGTGAACGTCAAGAACCTGCCAGGCTCCCCGGACATCGTGTTGCCCAAGCACCGGACCGTGGTGTTTGTCCATGGCTGCTTCTGGCACGCACACAAGGGCTGCAAGATTTACCACCTGCCGCAAACCAACTCTGATTTCTGGCTGGCCAAGGTGACGCGGAATCAGGAACGTGATCAGGAAGTATGGCGGCAGTTGGAAGCCAAGGGCTGGTCCGTCGTAATCGTTTGGGAGTGCGAACTGGTGAAAGCCAAATTTGATGGCACCGTGGAAAGGGTGGCCAGTGAAATCATAGAGGATGGAGACCTGTACCGGAAACGCCGAATCGAGCGCCGTGAAGCGCGTGAACAGATGAGGCAGGATAGGAAAGAGGCTGAAGCCAGGCGACAGGCCTTGATGAAAGAGATTTCTTTACTCTGAGAAGTAGTCCTTGGATTTCTTCTTCAACTTGTCGAAGATTTCCGTGTTGGCATCAGAATCATTGTCCACGCATTTAGCCGCAGAAAGCAGTTTAGAAGCGTTTCGGAGGTCGACGTGAAGCGCATCACCAAGGACACGGAAAACCTCCTTCTTTGTGGCTTTATTT
>ONOQ01000063.1 GCA_900319485.1 uncultured Bacteroidales bacterium
CAGGCTCATAACAGACGGCGAACGCGTAGGGACTGAGTATGAACTAATTGAGAACAAGCGTTCCTTCTGCCGCATCATCTCAGAGGAGCCGGAGCGTATTGAGGAAATCTCCATCCGTTTTGCCAAGGCCAGCCGTGACCTTCACGCAATGAAGGCCGATACCACCCGCATCCCCTCGATGAAGGCCCGTATGATTGAATTCTACAATCAGAAAGACGCCGTCCCCGCTTTCTTGAAGGAGAAAGTGATGCCTTTCCTTGAGAATATCCCGGACACTCCCACCTGCCTTCACGGAGATCTGCAGATAGGAAATATCATCACGGACGGGGACCGTAACCTCTGGATAGATATCGGCCAGTTTGCCTATGGCGCTCCGGAATGGGATATGAGCCTTTGCTGGAGAATTTCCCAAATCCAGGATCCCGGTATGACAGACCGCCTTTTCCATCTAACTCCTGAGCAGCTGCAGAAGCACTGGTCTATCCTTGGCCCGGCATATTACGGCTGCTCCAGGGAGGAACTTGGTGCCGTGATACGTAAACTCCTCCCGTATTCCGTCATTAAATCGGCCTATATGTACCACCTCACATATCACAGGCCCATCGAGGAGGAAAAGGCACAAAAGATTTGCGCAGCCCTTCAATAATATGAATAGAACCATTATATATCGCATTTTGACAGGCCTGGCTGTCATCTCTGCCCTGCCGGGCTGTTCCAACGGCGGCAGGGAAACGCTGGACCTGAAGACGGAGGAAGATCTCCACGGCCTTACCATCACAACATCGGCCGGAAACTACTACGACGAAAAGTACTCCGCCTATGACGACATCAACATCTTCCGCGTAAGTTTTGAAGCGGACGGTATCCAGGCCGTAAGGCAGGGTATGGCCGATGTTTTCGTGAGCGACGAAGTGGCCCTTACCCCGGAGGATATGGACAGGCTTCAGATGAAGATGGCTTTCCGCGGAGAGGAATCCTTTGACGTAGCCTTTGCCGTAAGGAAAGGAGATCTGGCCCTTCAGGAGGCTCTGAACCGTTTCATCGAGGAAGGCAAGGCCGACGGCACCATCGATGCCATCATCTCCCACTGGACCAAGGGCACCCCGGCACCGGAGATGCCAGCCCCGTCCCAAGTCACCCGCACGGGAAAGCCTCTCAGGTGTGTCACCGCCGTTAATCTGGCCCCGGTCAGTTTTGTTGGCGAAGGCGGGCAGTGGATGGGTATGGATGCCGATATCCTGAGGCGCTTTGCCGTACTCGGCGGCCGTGAGTTCCAGATGCAGTTCCAGGAACTTGGATCGGCCATAATAGCCCTCTCTACCGGCCAGTGCGACGTTGTCAGCGCCTGCCTCTATGTGACGGAGGAGAGGCAGAAATCAGTGGACTTCACCATCCCGTATTATGAGTGCCACCCCGGATACTTCGTGTATGACGGCGGGAAATCCTCAAGCATCGGCTTTGGAGAGCGCCTGAAGATGAATCTTGTCACTGAAGGAAGGTGGAAACTCATTGTGGACGGCCTTCTTGAAACCCTCAAGATCACCTTCCTGTCAATCCTTCTTGGAACCCTCCTTGGAGCAGGCGTCTGCGCTATGCTCCGCAGCCGGAGGAAATGGGTACAGAAGACAGCCGGCCTCTATGGAGCCTTCATTCAGGGCATCCCTACGCTGGTTCTCCTTCTCATAATGTTCTACATCATCCTTGCAAATGCCGGCCTTAACGGCTCCGTGGTAGCCATAATCACCTTCGCGATGTGCTTTGCGTGGTCGGCCGGAAGCATATTTGACACTTCCATCTCGTCCGTCCCCAAGGGGCAGACTGAAGCCGGCCTCAGCCTTGGATTCACGCCGCTAAGGACTTTCACCGGAATAGTCCTGCCGCAGGCCGTGAAGAAGGGACTTCCGCTTTTTGCCGGAGAGTGCGTGGCTCTTCTAAAGAGCACCTCGATAGTAGGTTACATCGCCATCCAGGACCTCACCCGCGCCAGCGACCTTATCCGCAGCCGCACCTTCGACGCCCTTATTCCGCTGCTTGTTGTAACGGTCCTCTACTTTGTCCTTGCCTGGCTCATCCGGGTTGTGTTGAACCTTTTCCTCAAGAAGAAGTAATATGATAAGCATAAAGCATTTAAGCAAGACCTTCAAAAATCCCGACGGCTCCTCCATAACCGTTCTGAAGGATGTAAACTGCGACATTGAGAAGGGAGAGGTCATAAGTATCATCGGCCCTTCCGGGACGGGAAAAAGCACGCTCCTGCGGGCCATCAATATGCTTGAGCCGCCTACATCCGGAGAAATATGGGTGGACGGCGAGAACATTATGGCAAAGGGGTACAGGCTGGACAAGATGCGGAAGAAAATGGGTATGGTCTTCCAGAGTTTCAACCTCTTTGACCATATGACGGTGCTGGAAAACATCACCTACGCCCCCGTGCGCCTGCTGAAGATATCGGAGGAAAACGCCCGTGAAGAGGCTATGGAACTCCTTAGGAAGGTGGGCCTTGCCCAGAAGGCCGATGTCTTCCCCGATTCCCTCTCCGGCGGCCAGAAGCAGCGTGTGGCCATCGCCCGCGCCCTTGCCATGCACCCGGACGTAATCCTCTTCGACGAGCCCACATCGGCCCTTGATCCCACGATGGTGGGAGAGGTCCTGAGCGTTATGCGCCAACTGGCGAAGGACGGGATGACTATGCTCATAGTGACCCACGAGATGCGTTTTGCCCGCGACGTGAGCACCCGCATCTTCTTTATGAACGAGGGCATAATCTACGAGGACGGCACCCCGGAGCAGATATTCGAGCACCCCGTTCACAGCGCCACCAAGGCCTTTGTGAACCGCATCCAGAAACTGGTGTACCAGATTGACTCTGAAGACTTCGACTACCTCCAGATCCGCACAGGCCTCAATCAGTTCTTCCTCAAGTACAACCTCTCCGGCAAGGCAGAGAATGCATACTCCATCATCAGCGAGATGCTCTTTGAGCACCTTGGAGGAATCAGGCCGCTTACCTTCCGCATCACCTTTGCGGAACTCTCCGGAGAAACCGCCCTTGACTTTATGATTGAAGGGGCGTCGGCCTCACCCGTCAAGGACCCCGCCGCCCTTGACGGCATCCGCAAGAAAGCGCAGGCCATAGTGGAGGAACCCACCGCCCGCGGCTTCAGGATCAAGATTCTGATCTAAACAGATTATTAAAAGCAAAAAAGCGTCAGGCCATTTGGCTTGACGCTTTTAAGCGGTGCGGACGAGGCTCGAACTCGCGACCCCCGGCGTGACAGGTAATCCAACTAAAGCCAAAGTGCTTAATTTTCAATATGTTAATGAACTGAAAAACCCTGTCACACGCCTATCACACTCCTTAATTTGTGTCAATTTATGTCACAAATATGGTAATTATCTATGGGATTTTGCAATACTTGCGACCTCTTTTTATAGTTTCTATAATCAGATCGTTCTATAACTCGATGGCAATCCATTCTGCTGGATGAATGCCATCGGATGGTTTCTCCTCATAGAAGGCAAACGGCCGATGGTCCGTCTTTCCGAAGACAGTAGCATATTTGTTCAGCAAGTCGTCTTTGATATAGAAACGGGTGTCGTTCAACACTATGGTCGCCTCGCCCTCAAATTGGTTGGAGAGTGCCTTGTCCCGAAACGTTATATGGACCTTTACCCCGCGTGGATACTCTACCATGAACGAGAGACTTCGTGCCACCTTTGCATTGACGGTGAAATAAAGTTCTTCCTCCCCATTTTTGTCCCACACAGATTTAATTCCGCTAAAGAAGAACCTCCTCGGTTTCAGCACATCAAAAAGCATACTCTCGCAAAAACGCTCGTTGTTTGGATATCTTATCTCAGATATTAACGAACCGTATACCTGCCGTTCCTCGTGCCTTATAATCAAAGAAGGCCAGCTCAGCCGGAATAACGACACCCAGTCAACGCAAAAGTCCACCTTGTCATCAAACAGGAAGCGACCAAAACCGTAATGGCAAACGCCATCACCATACTGCTTACTTTCAACAAAATCCTTGGCTGTATCCACTATGCCTTTGTATTCAGGATGACACCTTTCGAACATCTCCATGAAACAAAGCATGCCGTATTCCGCAATGGGCTCCTCGATGATATTATAATCTGGATGATTCACATAGGGGTCGTGCTTGTCGAAAAAGGCGTGCATGAGTTCGTGTACAAAGATTATCCCCGTCATCTTCTCTATTGACACATGCCACTCCTTACTTAATCTCTCGATGCCCCTCATCATCAGGTGTATTTCGGGGGCTTTGGTGGATTTACTGTAAATTCCGTGATTATCCGTTTTTTCGTCTCGCCAATAGCGGCCATACACTTCAACTATAAACGACCAGCAACTCTTTCCAGCAGCTATCGCTTTTCTAATAATATCGTTTAATTTCTCAATTCTCTTCCGGAGCCGAGCTATCTTCTTCTCAAGTTTGCCCATCATCTCCTGATCCGGCTTTTTTGAATTCCTGAGCTCATCAAAGATCTGCTCCAAATGCTTCACTTCTTTGATGAGTAAGTCCCTCGCCTCTATAATCTTATCAAGTGGCACATTCACCTCCCTTACGTCCTCTTCATCCAAGAACACCTTTACCTGTCCGTCCTCTACAAGAATATCAGAAGGAAGGAAAGGAGCGAATTCCTTGAAAGAGTATATATCACTCAGCATCTTTTCCGTTTCAGGGCTTAGGATGCCCCGAAAAGAAGCGTATTTCCAAAACATTACCATATCTTCTTTTCTTAATATCTCACCTGAGCTTCTTTTTCTCATCTCACCCCAAGCACTCATAATGTCATTAGTTATTTGATTGTTAATAGTGTCCAGATTGAGTATTCCGATTCCAATAATAGTTTTCTGAGTATTATTCGCTGTCCTTCTTGAAACTGATCAGGCATCCGTCGCTGATGGATAGCATGGCGCACCAGTAATGCCAGTCCTCCGGGTAGTAGGTGCGCTGGCCCTCACGGACGCGGGTGACTATCTTGAGGGTATACCCATCACCATCGGCCGATACTTCAACCGGGTTGGCATCGTAGTTCTCGGAGCCGTCCGGTTCTTCCTCGTCGATATAGGAAAGGACGAAATCCTTGAACGGGCTGTCCATCCGGCTCTGGAGGTCCATGTAGTCCATCAGTGTGAATCCGGTCTGGAATCCGGACATATACTCATTGGCGGCCTTGATTTTAGCGTTGATGGTCTCGACGCTGTCATCATCGGCAATCTTGAACTTGTCGGGCGAACACACCCGGAAAGCCCGGTTGAGAATCCGGATAATCGCTTCCCTGCTTCCCGCCAGAAGGACGGTTGTTGTGGTCATTGCTTCACTCATAATAAACCTTAGAACGGGAGATCTTCATCCGGGACATAACACTGAGCAGGCATCGTATGATATTCAATGACCATCTGACCTGTCTTGTCAATAAATCCATACGTACGCTTCTCTCTAACCCTGGCCAGGCCGTCGTGGAAACCGTATGCCTCGTCAAAAATGGCCGGTATGGCCACCTGGCCGGTTTTGTCGATATAACCTGATTTCATACCGGAGCCGAAACGGGCTAAACCCTCACGGAAAATGATGGCGTCCCTGACGTGTTGGATTACCACCCGCCCGGCCTTATCAATAAAACCGCTATAAACATTTGCAAGGCCGTCGTGAAAATTGTCGGCAGAGTCATATTGACACGGGATAACCTCCCGGCCGCTTTTGTCGACATAGCCAATTTTGCAGTCAAATAGTTCATACTCATCATCATCTTGAACATAGAACCATTCACCACCGGTACATACCAGAGCCATCCCTTCGTGAAAATCAAACACCTCTTCATATTTGCACGAAACCACTTCTCGTCCAACATTGTCAATAAAGCCCCATTTATTATTGAGCTTCACCCTTGCAAGGCCTTCGTGAAAATCGCCCGCATCATCATAAATGCAAGGAATTACCACGCTGCCGGTCTTGTCCATAAAACCACATTTGCCATCGCTATAGGTCTTTGCCAACCCCTCGCTGAATGGATAGTAGCACTGATCTCCGCTGAGCCCGGCCCGACGGCCGCTTTTGTCGATAAAGAAGAAAACGCTCTTACCATCTCCCCTCTCTTCTATCTGAGCCAAGCCATCGTGAAAGATTTCTGCACATTCATACTGGCACGGTATAACCTCGCGGCCCGTTTTATCAATAAAGCCTGTTTTGCCGCCGAAAATATATGGTTCGTTATGCACCTCCGAGCGCTCCCATCTTCCTCCATAATTGACCAGTGCCATCCCTTCGTGAAAATCATCGACGCAATCATACTTGCAAGGGACGACCTCTTTACCGGAAGTGTCAATAAACCCCCATTTGCCATCACGGCATACACTTGCCATGCCTTCGCAGAAGTCATTGGCCGAATCGTAGTTGAGTACTATTTTCATTATAGCTATTTATCTGATTAGCAATCTATTTTAAATAATCGATGAAATCGTCTTTTGTCATAATAGGGTTATAAAGGATCGTCCTAAAAAAGTTTCTTAATGTCAAGACTGAAGAAATCTTCCAGCGGAAGACCCTCCGGACCTACAATGAACGCGGACGTTATGTGCCCTGCGTAAAGTTGCCTGAATTTCTCAAAGCCGGAGGTATCATCGGCACAGCTGCTTTTCACTTCGATTGCCACAAGCGCCTGTCCCTTTTTCAGTACGTAATCGCACTCCTTTTTATGCTCGTCCCGCCAGTACAGAAGTTCAAATCCGTCCAACTGCGAACGGTTGGCCAGATGCGCACCGACAGCGGATTCTACCTGGCGTCCCCACTCGGTGGGATTGGTTACGGCCTCTTCAAAGGTAAACTGACCATACCGATTGCGGAAGGCGCTGTTGTAGACTTGCATCTTGGGGACTGAGTTTTTCTCCTTGATGACAGATGGCGCATATTTCTGCAGGGGCTTTACCGTCATGGTCTGATCCAGGACATTCAGGTAGTTCTTGATGGTTGGTACCGTCCCGCTGTTCATCGTTCCCTGCATCTTGGTCAGCGACAGTTCCCGGGCGGACTGAGTACAGGCGAGTTCAAACACCTGACGCAGCAGGGCGGGGTTGCGGATTTCCTCGATCTCCAAAATGTCGCGGGTAAGAATCGGGGTTATGATGGTGTCCTCCATCAGGCTGCGCCAGCGGTCTTCGTCGTGGATGTCCGGCGCCAGACCGGGGAAACCGCCGAAATAAACGTACTGCTGCATCGTGAAACCGAATGCGTCCCTCATTTCATTCCACTCCCAGTATCCCATCTTTATGGGCTCGAACCGGCCTTCGAGGGATTCGTTCAACCCCTTTTGAAGGAGAATGCGTGACGACCCCAGGAGAATGACTTTCAGATTGCGTTTTGTACGGGTATCCTCGTCCCATTCTTTCTTTACCTGCTCGCTCCAGCCGTCAATCTTCTGCACCTCGTCGATAATTAAGATGCGCTCCTTGTCACCGTGGAGATCCATCTTCATCCTGGCTTCCTGCCAATGGTTGGGAATCCAGGTGGTGTCAAAGCGGTTTACCCCGTCTGCTGCGAAGTAATCGTATGGGGTGTCAATGCCGTCGCAGAACTGATACACGACGGTTGATTTGCCAACCTGGCGGGGCCCCATGATGATTTGCATCCGCCTGCGGGGCTCCGCCATCCGGCTCTTCAATATGGCTAAGTGCTGTCTTTCGTAACGCATATTTCAAAAATCTGTTTTACAAATTTATGAAATATATTTTACAAAATTTCAAAGTGTTGCAAAAAAGTCTGTTATTAAACCTGTTATATCAGATTATTGGCCGATTATCTTCTAATGACGCTAACATATCTTATCCTCTGGCAGATTCGAATAAACCTCATCTTCGCAGGGGCATCCGTCGAAGGCGTCGAAACTGACTTGCTTGATGCTCTTTGGAAGAGTTACGCCGGTGAGCGAAGTACATCCCTTGAAGGCGCAATCATAAATCTCTTCAACCCCTTCGGAAATAATCACGGAAGTGAGTCCCGTGCAGCCGTAGAATGCAGCGTAGTTTATCACCCTCACGCTGCCTGGAATCTCTACACTGACAAGATTCTTGCAGTCCTCAAAGGCCATTTCTATGACCTCGGCCGTGCCTTCGGGAATGACTGCGTGGCCGTTTTCGTCGATGAGGTGGGAAAGACTCCCGGGTTCAACCTCTTCTGTTTCTGAAGACGCCTCCTGATCCCACGGCTGCTTTTGCTCATTAAACCATGCCAGGCATTCATCCTCGCTGATTTCAACCTCGGGGTGTTTGCTATGATAGTGTTTCCAATCAACGCCATAGTGGTCCGGATACAGATGGGCCAAAGTCTTCAAAAAGAAGGGATACTCTTCGGCGTCATATTTGGACCCCGAGCTAAGATAAATTTTTCGGATTTCTCCATCTGAAGCGTCATAGATTGTTGCCTCGCCAAATCTGAGGAATTGACCATTGATATACCAGTCGTCGTCCAGAAATACTTGGCAGTTATAATGAAGGGCGACAGTGTCCCAGTCGACCGATTCATCAACTTTGTCATCCTCCTCCTCCTCGTAATAATATGCTGCCTCGCTTAAGTAATACGAGAATTTGGCAATCAGTCCAGGGGCGGCATCTTCTATCCGAACCAGTTCAAGATTCCTATAAATATCCTCATCATTTCCCGGACCCAAAAGGTCCGGTATGCCGATGTCCTTGCCTTCCTTGCCTGTAAACATTTCAAGTTTTGAGTTCATTGTATCAATGTCATCGCTTTCCGAGATGACGTTGTCTGAATTGAAACTCTTCAGTGCCGCATTCATCATCTTGACGATGCTCTCACGGGAACCCTTCACCGTGACGCGGAACAGATCACCTTCTACGCTCATAACTACAATTTATTTAGTAACAGGACGGATTGAAAAGCCCCAACAGCGGTCATCACCGCAACCAAGCTTCAGTAAAGGATTGTTACTCTCAAACAATGCCTTGGCTTTCCACGGGCTATCTGTATCTAAAGAAGATGACCAATATCTGGCAACTGTATCCATACATTTGCTCTCGTCACTTTCTTTCCATCCGGCAGCTGGAAGGAAAAGACTCTTGCCCGTGCTGCCTGTGACCAGATAGCCTTTTTTGCCGTTGACGTCGGTCCATTTCCAAGTACATTCTCTTCTCAGTTCTTGCCATTCCTCAATCGTAGGAGTTCTCAACTTGCCGAGGCTGGCGGTCGCCGCATCATCTTCGGATTCCAACTTTTTTAGATTGTCTGCCTTACCGTAAGAACTCTTTGTACAGTACTTGTTCAACTTGTTGTACTTTTCTTCTTTACACAACCCATAAGTGGACCAATCGTAGCAACTTTTAGGTGCAACTTCTCCCCAGGCAAAGTAGTCACCGGTCTCCTCTGGCGCGGTGGCACCCAGATTACATCTGGCCCATTTCACGGAGAGACCCAGATCTACGTATTCCTCAGGAGACAGTTTGGGCTCCGCGGGTTTCGGCTTGGGTGCCGGTTTTGGCTTTGGCGATGATTTATGTTTCTCTGGTTCAGTCTTGGGTGGCGCTGTCTCAGCGACGGTACCAGAAGCCCTTGTGAGTTCTACCGTGGCTCCTGCGTCCTCCAGGATGGCGCCGATATTCATCGCATCCTTTGCTGAAATGCCTTCACGTACTACTGAAGGCAGTTTCTGAAGGATTTTGAACGCCCCTTCTTCATCGATGCCGTCAATGCTGGAAAGAACGGTCATCATCTTTATGACGGAACCCTCGTATGAAATCAATTTGAGGATCAAATCGCCCTTGCCTGCCGCCTCTTCCTTTTCCTGGATTTCGTGGGTTGCATTTAAGACAGATGACTTCATTTTTTCCGACTCTTCAATCATGGAAACGATGCGGTCGTATCTTCCGCTGCCGATCTTATGCCTTACCCTGATCGTCAGTTGGCCCTCTTCAATCACTGTACCGGCATAAACAGAACTAATACCTAATACCAATACCCCAATCAGGGCAATTACAAAACGATTGACTCTACTCAAAAATTGATTCATCGTATCTTTGTTTTCTTAATTCTAAATTTAGCGACTTCTCTCACGCGTATATGCGCACATGCACATGCGCCGACAAAAAGCGGCGCAAAAGTACTGCTTTTTTTTTTTATACACAAGAAAAAGGAGAAGAAAATGCAAAATAATTTTATTTTGTAAAGTACAGATGATAGTATTTTAGTTAGAAAAAAAACATTAAAACACAGGAATCGACAGGTGTTTGATTGGGTAATCGAAAACTCGGGCTTTGCCCTCTAAAAAACATCTTCTACATAACTCTTGGTTCTATCGGAATTTAGGCCTTACTCTCGGTCGGCTTGGACTCCCCGTCCGCCTTCCCTTTTCAAAGCCAAAAGTCAATTGGCTTTTCCACAGCCTGAGCGTAATTGCCTATTAATCCGCGCTTGTGAGCGAGCTCCCAGCGCGCCTTACTATCCAAATCCACAGCAGCGGATGCTGCTAATAATTCCTCTATAACCTACCAGCCATTTCGAAGTCAAAAACCCGGTTTCTATGAAACCTACGAAAACGCTGAAGGAGTCGATTCCTTGTTATGAAAATATAAAAAAATTGTTCGTTCAAACAAAACAAAAACAGCCCGCCGAAGCGAGCTG
>ONOQ01000060.1 GCA_900319485.1 uncultured Bacteroidales bacterium
GTTTGCCTCCGGGATCCTGTGGATTCCGCTTGTGCACCTTGCCGTGGGTTGGGCCGGCGCTTCTTTTGGCACCCACGTCTCACTGGCCGTCAGCCTGCTTTTGCTGTCGGTCATCAGCGTGGTGTTTCTCATCGGCGTACTGCCGCCTCACAGATCGGCCGATGTCCGTTCGCTGGAAAAAGATGCAGATGTCCTTCCGGAAGAGAGGAAGGACGAGATTGAGAAGGCCGTACGCCACCTGGTGGAGGAGGAGAAGGCCTATCTTGACCAGCACCTTACGCTTACCGGCCTGTCGCGCAGCATCGGCTTCAACCGCACGTATGTGTCGGCCGTGCTCAACGAACGCCTCGGCGGCTTCTTTGTCTATGTGAACCGCTGCCGTCTTGCCCACGCCGCCCGCCTGAGGGTGGAGCGCCCGGACATCTCCGCAAGCGAAATCATTGACTCCTCCGGCTTCTCCCGCACCACCTACTACAAAATCCGCAAGCAGTTGGAAGGGTAGACGTCAAGCGCCGGACCTTTCGGGCCCGGCGCTGAAGATAAAGGTGTGTTTCCAGGAAATTATTTCTTATTGTCTTCTGCCTCCTTGGTGTAGGTGTAGACCGTTGTAATTCCAAGAACGTCTTTCTGCTTGATGACAAACCTGGTCTTGGTCAGTTCCGTCACATCGAAGGTGCCAAGCAGGGTCATATTGTACGTGAGGCCGTCGGTGAGGCTCAGGATCTTTGTGAAACTGATCTTCTTTTGATCGGCATTGTAGGTGAAGCGGTTGATGTCCACGTCAACGTCGTCAAGGTCGAATGCCGTGAGGCTGCCTTTCTTTGCCACTGCGTGAGGGATAGGGAATTCGCTTAAGGAAAGATAGAAGTGCACGTTTGTGTAATCCGTATCTTTTGTGGTGACTTTACCGTTGGAATCCGTGGTTTCAATGCTTTTTGTGGTGAGTGTCCAGATACCATACAGGGTTCCGGTTTCATCTCCGGTGTGGGATACTCCTTTGGCGCAGGATGAGAGAAGCGCCAGGCAGGCTGCTGCCGCAATGATGAGATACTTTTTCATAGTACTTGTATTAAACAAATTTGCATTCTGCCCGTTAATTTGCAAATACCGGGCCGATTGAGCAGCGGCGCCTATTAGAATATTTTGTATCTTTACCGGAGATTAATTGCCAGCACACCCTGTTATGATTGATGACAATATACTTAATGAACTCCGTGGAAGGGATATAGTCCTTTTTGTGGCGGACAAGGACGAGATATCGGAAAATGACGTCCGCTTTCCGGTGGTATATACCGGGATGGGAAAGATGCGTATGTTCAGCGCCCTGGTGAAATGGGAAAAGGCTCATCCGGGAGAAAAGCCTCTGATCCTCAATATCGGCAGCGCTGGATCGGCCCGATATCCAATTGGGGAGATTCTCTGCTGCACCTCTTTCACCAACGGAGGCAGTGAACTAATCTACGACAGGATTGAGATCCCCGGGGAGGGCGCCTCGGTATTTTCCGGAGACTACTTTATGAGCACCCAGACCTTCAGCCCGGAACAGGTGAGGACCCTTTCCGGTCAGTATGACCTCTTTGATATGGAGGCCTATGCCGCCGCTCTTTTCTGCAAGGAGCACGGATTCCAGTTCTGCTGCCTGAAGGCGGTGTCCGACAACCTGGACGGTAACCTCAAGGACTGGCGCGCAATCCTTGCGGAGATCCGGAAGCAGTTTACGTCCCTTCTGGGGCAGATATAGCGTTATGGAATACCTGTCAAAGCAAAAATACGACGAAATTGCCGCCGAACTGCATCATCTTATCGGCGAGGTTTACCCTAAGGTGAGGGAAGACCTTGCGGAGGCCAGCGCGCAGGGGGACCGGAGCGATAACGCCGGATACCGTGAGGCAAGGCGTATCCAGGGAAAGACCATAAGCCGTATCCGTTTCCTGCAGAGGATACTGGAGAATTCACGCGTGATAGACCCGGAAGTCCTTCCCAAGGACAGGGTGAGCCTTCTGAGCCGGGTGGAATTCACAAACCTCACCACAAATGCCCGTATGACTTTTGAGATAGTGAGCCCACACGAGATGGACCTTGAAGCCGGAAAGATTTCCCTGAAATCCCCAATAGGCGCCGCCCTGATGGGGAAAAAGGTTGGAGAAACTGTTGAGGTCCGTGTCCCCTCCGGAATCCTACAGCTGCGTATAGATAGCATTACAAAATAAAAGGATTTCGGAGGCCGAAGGCCGACAAGGGGGTGTTTGAGGGGGCGTAGCCCCTTCAATATAGTGAAACGGTGTCCTGCAAAATAAAACAGACGGCCTTTTGGCCGTCTGTTTTATTTTGTGAGGACACGCAGATTTGAACTGCGGACCTCTTGCCTGTCAAGCAAGCGCTCTAAACCAACTGAGCTATGCCCTCAAAAGGACTGCAAAGATATATAGAAAAATCTGAATCCCCAAATTTTTCTACAGGTAATCCTCAAAATACTGCGTTACCTTGTCCATCAGGTGAATCCTGTTGCGGCCAAAGACATTGTGCTGGGCAACAGGGTAGGGGAAGTAGTCTACGGGGATGCCGCTGTCAATGCACACCTGGATGAAACTGAGGCTGTGCTCCCAAACCACAGTGTCGTCCACGGCGCCCTGGCAGATGAGGAGTTTGCCCTTCAGATTTGTGGCCTTGTTGATAAGGGAAGTGGCCTCAAAGCCCTCAGGATTGGTCTCAGGGGTATCCATATAGCGCTCTCCGTACATAATCTCATACCATTTCCAGTCTATGACGGGACCGCCGGCTACGCCCACCTTGAATACATCAGGGTAGGTGGTCATAAGACTTATTGTCATAAAGCCGCCGTAACTCCAGCCGTGAACGCCCACGCGCCCTGAATCCACGTAGGGGAGTTCCAGAAGGCGTCGGATACCCACCATCTGGTCTTCCATCTCTGCCTTTCCGCACTGGCGGTTGATGGCCTTCTCAAAGGCAGCGCCGCGGTTTGAGGAGCCGCGGTTGTCCTGCACGTACACAATGTAGCCTTTCTGGGCCATAAGCATTTCCCACATACGGATGTTCCCAAGCCAACTGTCCTGGACCATCTGGCTGTGAGGGCCTCCGTACACGTACACAATTACTGGGTATTTCTTTGCGGGATCGAAGTCCTTGGGGTAGATGAGCCTGTAATAGTTCTCAAAGGCGTTATCGGCCGATGGAACGGTGCCCACTTCAACCTTGCAGGAGGCGTAGCCTTCCAGGGAATCCTCTCCCTCGAAGAGACATTCATTAGTCTTTCCGTCCGTTGAGCGCTTCCACATCCGGGTGGGGGTGGAAGTGTTTGACCAGATGTCAAGGAACTCCTTGCAGCCGGGGTAGAGGAAAACGTTGTGCCAGCCGCGGCCGGAAGTGAGTTGGACGGGCTTGTAGAACCCGGCCTTTTTGACGGCGTTCTTTTTAGGGATCTTCAGCCTCATCTTGTAGAGGTGGTTCTGGACGGGGGAATTCTCGGCCGATGTATAGAATACGTAGGTTCCGTCGTTGTCCAGATACTCTACGTCTGCACTGGCGGTTGGAAGCGCGCGGATGGCGCCAAGGGTATCGGCCAGATACAGATTCCTGAAGCCGTTGCGGTTGTCCGTGCGGTAGATGAATACGTCCGTACGGCCCTTTATGAAGCGGATGGGGTCCTGCGGCTCTATCCAGGCGTCGTTATCCTCAGTGAGGATGGTGCGGACAAACGAGCCGTCGGCAGCCCTGTAAATGTTGAGGCGCATATGATGCTGGCTGCGGTCCACTATCTGGGCGTAGATGTACTTTGCGTCAGGACTCCAGGCTATGTTTGTGATGTAGCGTTCCTCGGAAAAGTCCGTCACATTGAGCCATGCGGTCTTTTTGCTCCCAAGGTCAAAAATGCCCACTGAGATATGCTCAGATGCCATTCCGTTCATAGGGTAGTATATCTCCTTGAGGGAACCTGTGCGGGTTTTTATGTCAAGGAGAGGGAACTTTGTCACCAGAGTCTGGTCCTTGCGGTAGAAAGCCACCTTTGCGGAATCCGGGGACACATACCATCCGGCATCAATGCCAAATTCATTGCGGCTTACGGTTTGGCCGTAAACTATGCCGGAATTGTTGGAGACGGCAATGTCCGTGACCTCTCCGGAGAGGTTGTCCTTCAGAAAGAGACTGTATTCATCCTGGAACACGGTGAATCGGCCCTCTCCTTTGGCGGGGAATTGAGGGTATTTGTCACGAGGGATACGGCTGTAGCCAACACCCTTGTAGATGGCCTCCTCCATAGTGAGGTCCTTGCCAGGATGCGCCTCACGGATATCCAGGACACTGTTTTGAGCAAAAAGTGCGCTGCCCGTAAGGACAGTGCACAGTATAGTGATAAAGCGTTTCATACTAGAGGAAGAAAGGATCGTCTATGTTGATGTCTCCGGGTTCAAGAGTGACTTTGTCCACCACTGACTTCTCATATCCTCTCCAGGGAAGGGCACCCTTGTACTCCTTGTAATGGACGGTTACCTTGGAGCCGGTAAGATTTGTAAGTTGCTCCGCCACTTCCTTGTCCTGGACGGAGAACTTGAAGTTCTTGGACTGGACGGTGCCCTGGGCGTTTTTGCTGCCGTAACCGGTAAGAATTATCTCACCTTCATAGGTTTTCCAGATATAACCTGTATAGGTAAGGGAATTGAGTTCTCCGGTTTTGGTTCCGTCTGAGAATACCCACCAGAATTTGAAATACAGGAAGCCGGCCAGGGCCGCTACAACAAGGAGTCCAGCCAGACATCCTATGGTTTTGCCAGTGTTTGCCATTTTGTCAATTTTGTTTTCACAAAGATAGCAAAAAATTAGTATCTTCGTAAACGCTAAAACTATCATCTATGTTCGATCTTGCAATTCTTGGCGGCGGTCCTGCCGGATATGTGGCTGCGGAAAAGGCCGCCCGCGGAGGTTTTTCAGTTGTGCTTTTTGAAAAGAGGGAACTAGGCGGCGTGTGCCTCAATGAGGGCTGTATCCCCACCAAAACCCTCCTGTACAGTGCCAAACTGCTGGATTACGCCCGTCACGGGGACAAATACGGGGTTAATGTGGAGGGAGCCTCGCTGGATTTCCCCGCCGTTATGAAGCGCAAGGAAAAGGTGGTGAAAAAACTTGTAGGCGGTGTGCGCGTGCGTATGAGGGAGGCAGCAGTAGAGGTTGTCAAGGCAGAGGCTGTCATAAAGGGCGCCGTCCCCGGAGGCTTTTCTTTGGAGGCCGATGAAAATACCTATGAGGCTGCCCGCATCCTTGTGTGCACTGGCTCGGAGGCCGCAGTGCCGCCAATCCCGGGGCTGGCGGAATCACCCGTTATAGTTACAAACCGTGAACTTCTGGGGCTCACTGAAATCCCTCAGAAACTGGTTGTTATAGGCGGCGGCGTAATTGGGATGGAGTTTGCCTCCTTCTTCAATTCAGTAGGCTCTCAGGTAACTGTGATTGAGATGCTTCCAAAGATTCTGGGGCCTATGGACAGTGAAATTTCCACAATGCTCCAGGCCCAGTACGCAAAGAAAGGTGTGGAGTTCCATCTGAGTTGCAAGGTGGTTGCCGTGGAGGGGAATGAGGTTGTCTATGAGACTCCGGAAGGGGAAACCTGCCGGGCCCAGGGAGACAAGATCCTCCTCTCAGTTGGCCGCCGCGCAAACATCCGGGGAATCGGCCTTGAAAACATAGGCGTGAAGGTGGAGAGGGGCATTGTGGTCAATTCCCGTATGGAAACGTCTATTCCGGGCGTTTATGCCGCGGGTGATGTGACCGCCTTCTCCATGCTTGCCCACACCGCTTCCCGTGAGGCGGAGGTTGCCGTTTCAAATATGCTTGGAGTGCCTGCAGAAATGAGTTACAAGGCCATTCCGGGCATCGTCTACACCAATCCGGAAGTTGCGGGCGTTGGGCTTACGGAGCAGGAAGCAGGCCCTGACGTGCGGGTTTTGAAGCTTCCCATGGCATACTCCGGTCGTTTTGTGGCAGAGAATGAAAGGGGAGAGGGCATTTGCAAGGTCCTTGTATCGGCCCAAAATAAGGTTGTGGGCGTCCATATGCTTGGTAACCCCTGCTCTGAGATTATCCTTTCCGCCGCCATAGCTGTTGAGAAGGGTATGACCGTCCCCGAACTCCTGGAGGTTGTGTTCCCGCACCCTACGGTTGGAGAAATACTGAAAGAAACTCTTGGGGCGTAACGCCTTCAAAGTAATCCTGAACGGGCTGGGAGAGGATATCTTCCAGCCTTTTTCCTATAAGGGCGGCGGATAGTTCCAGAGCCGGGCAGTTGCCTATGAAATCTCCCGTGAATTCCAGTTCCGAGAACACTCCGTGGGTGAGTGTGTAGTGGGCTGTTACGGTGCCGCAGGGGAATTTCCGGGTGCACTCGAATTCCGTCTTTGGAGATCGTCCGTAAATCCACTCCCAGGTGCCGAACTTCTCCTTAGTCCGCTGCGTTATCTGTGCCTTCTGGGTGTCTGTGATGCAGATTTCCGTGGAGCCTTCGGCCAGAATATTATGCAAGGCATTGCGGAATTCTTCCAGCGTTTTGAACTTAGGAAGAAGAGGCTTTATGTTGCAAACGCGGCTTCTTACGGAAGCAATTCCGGCGGCGGATAGTTTGCTCCCGGGAACCGCCAGCGCCTCAGTGAGCGCCTCAAAATTCACGTCCCACATAAGGGTTCCGTGAATCATCATCCGGTCTTTCGAGAGCCTTTTTGCCCAGCCGGAGCATTTGAGCCCGTGAACAAGTATGTCATTCCGGCCCGTGCGCTCTGCGGGAAGGCCAAGCTGGCGCAGGGCATCGGCCATCAAATCATAATAACTTTCCACCTCCCGTGCCGGCCCCGCTATGCTGTAGTTGAGATTTCCAAGGTCGTGGTACACCGCCCCGCCGCCGGTGACGCGCCGCGCCAGTTTTATCCCGTGCTCCTCAAGATAGGGGAGATTCACCTCCGCGTATGCGCTTTGGTTAAGGCCGATAATAACCGCCGGCGCATTCTGCCACAGGCAGAACACGGCGTCCCCGCTGAGCCCCTCCAGGAGGAACTCGTCGTGCGCCATATTCCAGTGGGCGTTGGTGCAGTTATGGATGACGTATCTCATTTGGAAATCACCCCGCTGCCAAGCATTTCCTCCCCGTCATACCAAACGGCAAACTGGCCGGGAGAAATGCCCCTCTGGGGGTGGTCGAAGAGAATGTAGAGGCCGCTTTCGCGCATAATGAGGGTGGCGCTCTGGAGCGGCTGGCGGTAGCGGATACGTACGCGGTAGCGGCGGTTTTCCCCGGGTTTCATCGTGAGGTCCGTTCTTATCCAGTGAATCTCTTCGGGATTGATCTTGAGGCAGAAACGGCTCAGTCCCTTGTGGTTATGGCCTTCGCCAACATACACGCGGTTGGCTTCTGTGTCCGTTGCAATGACAAAGACAGGATTCTTGTGCCCGCCAACGCCAAGGCCTTTCCGCTGGCCGATTGTATAGAACTGCGCGCCCTCGTGACGGCCCGCTATAACGCCATAGGGGTTTGCCTTGTAGCGGGTTTTCTTAATGTGTTTCTTACCGCTGCGATAGGTTTCCGTTTCAAATGTGATATTGTAACTTACAGGAGTTGCGAGCCTGTCCAGGTCTTCGTCCGTGAGGCCGATTTCACCGTACGGGCTCTTCCCAAGAGGCTCTCCGTCGGAAGTGAGAATCTTCTCCTCCGGAGCATAGTGGACGGTGCGTTCCAGGCTGTTACCGGGCTTCAGAAGGCCCGTGAGGGTGCCCTGCTGCCACTGGTAGAGGGGGTCATCGGCATAATAAGCGTCAAAAACCTCCACTATGTCTCCTTCCACAGAAGCCAGTTTCTGCTTCAGGAACGTGGGGAGGTCCACCTTGCCAACGAAGCAGATGCCCTGGGAGTCCTTTTTCTCGGCCGATGGAAGATCCGCTTCCTTTGCTATGCGCCTCACTTCCGGCTTTACCAAGTCCCCGATGGGGAAAAGCGCCTTGGAAAGTTGCTCCTGCGTGAGTTGGCAGAGGAAGTACGTCTGGTCCTTGTTGGGATCCGCGCCCTCCATGATGCGGAAAATGCCTGTACCGGGGATCTCCTCCTTGCGGCAGTAGTGTCCCGTGGCCACGTAATCGGCCCCGTATTTCCGGGCAATTTCCCAGAAGGCGTCAAACTTGATTTCTCGGTTGCACAAAACGTCCGGATTTGGGGTGCGGCCCTTTGAGTATTCCTCAAACATATAGTCCACAACCCTCTGCCGATACTGCTTTGAGAGGTCCACAAAGTAGAACGGGATGCCAATCTTACGGGCCACCATCTCTGCCACAAAGCGGTCCTCCTCCCACTCGCAGTCTCCGTGGAGGGTGGGGTCTGCGTCGTGCCAGTTCTGCATGAACATTGCAAAAACATCATACCCCTCCTGCTTGAGCAGATACGCCGCCACAGAAGAGTCCACGCCGCCGGAAAGGCCCACGCATACTTTGATTTTGCCCTTGTCCATAATTCTTCACAAAAATAATGATTTTCCCCGGTCCGTACAACTGCCCGCACGCTGTCACAATAAAAATCGGCCAAAAACTCTTGTCACGCCGTGCTCCAGCACGTGACGAAAGGTAAAATCGGCCCAAAACTCTTGTCATGCCGTGCTACTTCTTCCTTTTGCCGTAGTCCTTGGAATTTACAAATTGCCGGACGATGAGCTCCGGAAGATAAAGCGCATCGGCAATGAGGCCTGCATCAATTCCATACTCATTGAAAACCAGTACCGCAATCTTCCCCTTCTGTTCGGGTGTCAGGCTCTGGATCCTTGTCTGCCGGTATTCAGCCATAACCTTGTCAGATACTATCTGGCGCACTTCCGCTATATCCCAGGTAATTGACTCGCCAAGAGACTCAGAGAGTTTCACATACGCCTCATAATCCCTGATCATTGCAGTCATATATGCTTTGACGGAGGGAAACAGTTCCAGTATCTTGTCTGTCCTTGCATAGTTTTTGGGCAGTACTCCAAGATCCGGATGAATCTCCCAATCGGCCGGTAATTCAATGAGAGACTCCGTGATTGAATGAACCTTAAGTTTTGAACAATCCTTCACTTTAACCCCACATATGTACTGACTCAACTGATTATAGACAAGATATCCCGTTCCCCATATGTGGCCCACAGGTGTGCAGTCGCCCTTTTCATATCGGTTCCTTGCCAAGTACACAATATGTTTTTTTAGTGATTTTTTATCTTCAATTGGAACAAGTTTGAACCAATAATCCTCAGGCGGAAGCGGACAGCCATCTGCTTTTAGGCGCTTTCTGATTCTCGCCATTATGAAGCGGAAGCATTCCAGGCAGTCACTTCCATTACCGGCCAGAATGATGTGAATGTGATTCGGCATCAGTTCAAAAGATATGATCTGCACCCCAAACTTCAATGTCAGAAGTGCTATTGTGGTCATACCCAGTGCAAACTGTTCCTTCGTGTTGAACAGTTTACCGCCCTGCCATCCGTCCGTACAGAGATGATAATAGCCACGCGGATAGGAGCGGTACTCCAAGATTTGTTTTTGTCTAGAATCCATAGCAAGATACAATTAACGGTTTAAAAGTCCTGCTGCGATAATCCGCTCCGCTCTGCAAAGATTGCAACTTTTATCCGTTTCAGCAATAGTGAAACAAATGAAACGGATAATATGCCCTACGCTACGTTACAAGGCCCATTTTTTTGCATTTTTTGCACATAAAATGCAAAAAATATTGATTTTTCCGCATCAGTGGTCAGTGTGAAAAGCGTGCAGCACGTGACTAAATGAAAAATCGGCCAAAAACTCTTGTCACGCCGTGCTCCAGCACGGGACCACAATAAAAAACGGCCCCAAATTGCTTTGGAGCCGTGCCGGGGGTGGAAAGGGTGTTACCTTCGTTCGTTACCCTGGTAGTCGTAGTAGTAATACCGGCCGTTACGCTCGGCCCTGATGAGATTGTTCTGGTACAGGGTGAGATGCTCTCCCCAGATGTTGCCCACAAAGTCTCCGTCTTCATCGTAAAGCCTCCAGAAGGAGCCCACCTTGATGCCGTAAAAACCTTCTGACCAGTAGAATATATCCATTCCGGAAAGGGTGGTGAAGCCGCCGTCTGCGTCACGGACGCTCCAGACGCCGCCGTTCTTGACTTCGTACCTGCCATTGGATGTTAAAAACACCCGGTCTCCGCTGACCACTGTATCTCCCCTGCGGTTTACTATCTGTACCCGGTCTCCGAGAAGACGCACGTGGCAGCCGTTCCAGAGTTCCTGCCATTCGTAGAGGCATTCAAGTTCCTCGGGAACGTTGTAACCGCGGCCACGGCCGTTATGGTTTGAATGACGGTTCCCGCGGTTTCCCCTGTGATGGTTTCCGCGGTGGACATTTTCCGTCCTGTGACGGGAATCCCCGTGAGAATCACGATGACCGTGATGCCCCTGTCCGTATGCGCCGGCCGTTGCCAGCATCATCAGCAATATGATAACAATCTTTTTCATAACGAATCCTCCTTTTTTCCCGCCTCTGCAAGTATCAAGCCAAAAATTGCGTATCTTTGTGTCCTATGCCAAGTTATCTGCAAATAGAGAACATTTCCAAGAGTTACGGCCCCAAGGTGCTGTTCAAGGGAATTGACTTCAATATCAATGAGGGGGACAAGGTGGCCCTCATTGCCCCAAACGGCACGGGAAAGACTTCTCTCCTCAGGATCCTTGCCGGAAAAGACTCCTCCGACAGCGGCGGAAAGGTTCTGTTCCTGAAGGACATCCGCATAGCGTTCCTGGAACAGGACTACGCCTATGACCCGGGTAAATCCATCTTTGACCAGATTATGGGAGACTCTGAGGAATGGACCCGTGAACTGGACCAGGACCACCTGTGGCAGTATGAACTGAGGGTGAACCGCCTTCTGGACCAGTTCGGCCTTACGGACAGGGATAAACTGATGAAGGATCTCTCCGGCGGAGAAGTAAAACGCGTGGCGCTCACAAGGATGCTGGCCTCAGAGGCCGATTTCTACATAATGGACGAGCCCACCAACCACCTTGACATAGACGCCATAGAGTTCCTGGAGAGCCATCTGAAGCACTCCAGGTGCACTCTTTTCATGGTCACCCACGACCGCTACTTCCTGGACCGTGTGTGCAACACCGTTATGGAAATGGACCGCGGCGGCATCTTCATCTACCGCGGCGACTATATGAATTTCCTTGAAAAGAGGCAGGAAAGGATAGACAACTATAACGCGGAAACGGAGAAAGTGCGTAACCTTTTCCGCCGTGAACTTGAGTGGATGCACGCCAGCCCCTGCGCCCGCACCGGAAAGGCTAAATACCGCAAGCAGGCGTTCTGGGACATTAAGGAAAGGGCCGAAGACACCTACGTCACAAAAAAGGTGGATATGTCCGAGACCCAGATCAAGGGCACCTACCTTGGCAACAAGGTCATAAACTGCCGTAACCTCAGTTTCTACTGGGACGGAAAATGCTACCTGAAGGACTTCACGTACAATTTCCAGAGGTATGAACGCGTTGGGATAGTGGGGCGGAACGCCGCCGGCAAGACCACCTTCCTGAACCTTATCACGGGCGGCTGGAAGCCGGAACTCGGCGGCCGGATGGAGGGCGTTGTGGACCTTGGGGAGTCCCTGAGGATTGGCTACTACCACCAGTCCGGGATGGAATTCAAGCCGGGCCAGACTGTTCTTGAAACGGTGAATGACACCCATCTCCTGGGCCGGTTCCTCTTCACGCACGATATGCTGAATAACCCCGTGGAGAGGCTGTCCGGCGGTGAAAAACGGAGGCTCTATCTTCTTACCATCCTGATGAAGGAGCCAAACTTCCTCATCCTGGACGAGCCCACCAACGACCTTGACATCATGACCCTGGAAATACTGGAGGAATACCTTCAGGAGTTCAAAGGGTCGCTTATAATAGTTTCCCACGACCGCCATTTCCTGGACCGCCTTG
>ONOQ01000059.1 GCA_900319485.1 uncultured Bacteroidales bacterium
ACGACTACGAGTCAATATCTATCAGTTATAAGTTAAACCAGAGTCAACTTCTATCAGGGAAAGACTCCAATCGGAGTCAACCTAAATCAGGAAATGACATACTACTGGACCCCTAACCGCAAAAACACCCCTTTTTCGCTGTTAGGCTGCACACATTTTGTACCCCTAACCGCACCGGGACTAATCCTGGACCGGAACTTCGGTTTCAGAAGAGAGGATGTACACGGATTTCTGGCCGTTTTCACGGGCAAACTTCATAGCGCCCTCAAGGTCATCTTCCGGGAACAATTTCACGCTTTCGTAGTAGTAGTTTCCGGACTCCTTGTCCTTCCAGCCGCCCACATAGCCGTCGTGGGAATAGGCGTGGGCGGTGACATTGTAGATGTCACGGTTTTCCCTCATCCCCTTTGTCTCTGCGTACGCCACGGCAATGCCCTCCTTGGGCTCTTCCATAGTATGAATATCCATTGTAAAGCCCTCAGGGTGGCTCCTGCCCATAGAGAGGATGCGGTTACGGACAGTGGAGGGAGTGCGGACCACATTGGAGTTTGAAGTGGTTTCGGCGGTCTTGGAGGCGGTTCCGCAGGAACTGACTGCCGGCGGGAATGCGGCAATGAGGAGCGCCGCTATAAGTACATAAAGTTTTCTCATATGGAAAGACAAAGTTCAGTTTTTCAAGGATCTGAAGCCGTTCGTGAAATAATCTAGGAGGCTCTGACAAGTGTGTCAGGGATGTTTTCCCTGGCTTTTTCCAGCCCCTCTTCCATCAGCCGGAGAAGGTTCTTGATACCTTCTCCGGCGCTGTTTACAAGGCTGTCCACATCTATGCCGATATTATTCCCCTCGCTGTCCTTGGGGATCCACTTCACGGAGATATAGTCCCCGCTTGAGGTGTCGAATATCTGATAGGTGCCTATGTGCCTTGTGCGCCGGAATTCGTAGCGGCCCACCTGATGGTGATTGTGGCTCTGCTTGGGAGAAATGACAGCCTCGAAGGTCATATCAGCCTCATTGTCATAATGGATGGCAAAAAGTTCCCCCGTTGCGGTGTCAAACTTGAGGGAATAGCCGGGGTACCAGGTTTTGATGTTCTTGAAACGGCCCACCTGCGCAAAGACCGGCAGCGTGAGAAATACTGCCAGGACAATTAAAACAATTCTTTTCATACCTTCACTCCCCGCAATTATCAGGCCACTTTGGTGATAAGGCCACGGCTGGCATCCATCACAATGTGGTCTCCGTTCTTCAGGACCTTCGTGGCGCCCTTCACGTTGACAATAGTGGGAAGGCCGTACTCGCGGGCCACAACGGCGCCGTGGGACAGTGAGGACCCTATTTCCGTGACAAGACCGTTAACAATGGAATAGTACGGAGTCCAGCCAATATCAGTGAAACGGGCCACCATAATCTCACCTTTCTGGAGGTCATTTGCGTCAGCGGGAGAATTAATAATGCGCACAATTCCCTCGCACCGGCCGTTGGAAACGGGTACGCCTGTTATCTCGCCTTCGCCGGGCTCAACGTCAAAGACATCGGCAATAGGCTTGCCGATATATGTGTCGTCAAAGGAGAGTTCCTCCTGGATTGCATTGGCCTTCCTGCGGCGCACGGCAACAGGCACAAGGGATGCTTCTCCGCCAATCAACTGGCCAATCTCAGAATGCGTAAAGAAGTAAATGAGATCTGCATCCGGAATCAGCCCGGCGGCAACCAGAAGCGCTGCCAAACGGGCATACTGAGTCTTGAAAAGGTCTATGATTTCAATGAGTCTGGACTTGGTGTACTCCCTGTCCACAACGGCCTGACGGGCCTTCTTTGCATAGATAATGCTGGCCGCCTTAAGGAGCGGATTCTTAACAAACGAAAACTCCCTCCGGTAATCAATCTCCTCCTCCTTCTGAGTCAGATTCATAGGAGAGCCGATAATACTTGAGAGGTAGTTCATAAGCGGAATCTCGTCCTCACGCCAGGGCTTGTTCCTTAGTTCCGCCTCCTTGATGCAGCGGTGTCCGTGCACGCGGAGGAAATCCTGATACTTCTCACTCACCGAAGGGTGCTTTCCTATGAAGGAGAGGAGTTCATCGGCCTTCAAAGATGCTGCGGCGGGCTCTATGGCCTTGATCTCGCGGGCAAGTTCCTGCAGACGCTTCAGGATATCGGCACTCTCAATTCCGGGGATGTTACTGAGAAGTCCTGACAGGAAAGACTGATACTTGCTCTTGTCCGGGAAGTACTTGTCCAGCATCATATAGAGCGTGCTCGTGGCGCTTCCGGAATAGGCCGATGAAGCGTAGTGGTAGATAAGGCTCTCGTCCAGAAGGGCAAGGTTCTTATCGATACTGGCGTATAAATCGGCATAGGTGTCCCCCTCAAACTTGATCCTTGGAATGAGCCTGTCAAGTTTTCCCATTGCGGCGTGGCCGGAGAAGACATAGCGGAGGAACTTCACTGAGTTGATTCCCCTAACCAGGAAATTGGAATAAGGGACCTCCACCGGCGGGTAATCGTGGTACTCTCCCATAATTGAGAGGTTCATGGACTGCGGATTTGCTATGCCCACCTTGGCGTGCATGGCATAAAGCAGGTTCATATCAAAGAAAAGGTGTCCGGAAATGGAGGAAATGAGCCTTAGAGGGGTCTCTTCGTTGGCATCTTTATACACGCCCGCAAGCGCCAGCATATAGCGCATGCCGTAGTCTATGGCTTTGGCCGATGTAGACAGCGTAAGCGGAGTCACCGCCCCGGGCATCATCTCGCCAACGTTCCTCTTTGTGAAGAGGTGGCCGGAGATGTCGTCGTCACGGTCAAATTCCTCGATGTCAATGATTTCCGTGGTGATAGGACGCATCTGGAGAAGGAAGAGTTTCCCGCCCGCTATTGCCCATTCAAGGTCCATGTCCACATTAAAATCAGCCCTGATTTTCCTGCCGGTTTCATAAAGGAGCCGAACCTCTTCCTCTGAAAGAAGGTCGTCAGAGAGGGCCCTGTAGTACTTCCTTGAAATCTCATATCTATGGGCCGATACCTTCCCCGAAACCAGGTTCTCACCCTGCCCGGAGACGGCCTCGATGAGGATTGCAGAGCCATTGGAGGGGCTGGCGGTGAAAAGGACGCCCGCTTTCTCGCTGTTAATCATCCTCTGCACCACAACGTTCATCCTGCCCTTCTGGAGGTCAAAATGCTTTGCGTAATCCTTCACGCGGGCTGCATCAAGGGATGCCACGCATTTCTGGACGCTTTCTATGAGGTGGGCGCGGTCTACAAAGAGATAAGTCTCGTACTGACCGGCGTTGGAAGTGCCGCTCTGGTCCTCGTTTGAGGCCGATGACCTCACGGATACCAACTCTACCCCAAGGGCATCGAAGGCCGCAAGGATAGCCTCCTCATCCAGCGAGTCAATTTCATAAATTACAAATCCGGCGGGAACGGTGTATCCGTGCCTTGAAAGTTCATCAAGACCTTTTGCTTTCCCTCCAACCTCAGTGTATAATGATTCAGGTAATTCCCCTAGGTTAAATATCTTCATCTTCTAATCTCTCCCAAATTTCTCTTGTTAAAGAAACGGCTTCTGTCATGGTTGAAACCTATCTCAAGTATGCCACGGCAGGATTTTCCGTCAATGGTGAACTCTGCAATGTTCTCAATGAGGGTGTACTCCCCGTCCTGGAAATGGTAGGTTACGCCGGTGAGTTTCCGGGCCTTTACGGGGATGGACCGGCCATTGTCCAGAAGTACGCTGAAAGACAGTTCTTCCGGCACTTTTCCGGTTCCAACCTCACTGAGATTAATATCTGCCTTCAGCATATAATGCATTCCGGCGGCGGTGCGGTAGTTTCCAACTTCCAGGGCGCTTATCACGGGATATGACACAAGGGAGTAGTTGAACTGGGAGTCAGAAGACACCGCCATCAGCCAGAGGTGGTTGTTCATATAGTTCCAGTCACGCTTGCCAAATGAGTGGTCCCGTACGCAGGGAAGTTCAAAAGGTGTTGCGGTGCCGTTAAGGGTAAACTCCCCTCTCAGGATGCCCTCCTGCTCATAGTGACACTGGCCGCTTATATTCTGAAGTGAAGAAAAAAGGTCCTTGCTCCACTTCTCATTGGCAATACCTGTTGCCATCCTTACGGCGGGCATATTGCTGGTGAAATCGATGGGGCCCTGCTTGGGGATGAAAGTGCCGGTGAAATCAACCTCGTCCTTTTCGTTCAGAGTGCCCTTGTAGGAGATGGTCCAGTTATCCCCTTCCTTTGCAACCTTGATAGGAGACTCCCCTGCGGGATATATTTCCACGGGAAGGGAATACATCTTACCACCAAGATACAGGGCAAACCAGGTCTCATCCATACTTACACGCCTTCCTACGCGTGCATAGAAGGACAGCCCCTCACTGTGGGCGGAAAAGTAATAGGAATTATTGATAAGAGGGTCGGTTATACCCTCCAGCGAAAAATTCTCTGCGTAGTCATAGTCAAAGGGCTTCTCCCTGTTCCGTTTCTCCAGGCCCCTTTGAATGATTCCACGTTTAAGTTTAAATAACATCAGGTTCAGGTGTAGGTTTAGTCTTTCGTCAATTAAGATGCAAAGATAGTAAAAAGTGTTAACTTTGCATCCACCTATGAAAGTCCTGTTTGTATGCCACGGCAACATTTGCCGGAGCCCCATGGCCGAATTCATCCTGAAGGCCCTTGTGAAAGCAAGGGGTCTTGAGGGCAGATACTACATAGAATCCGCGGCAGTTTCCACTGAGGAGATAGGGAACCCCATCTATCCCCCGGCAAAACGCTGTCTGAACCAGCACGGAGTGTGGTTCGATCCCGGCAAACGCGCCCGCCAGGTCACCAGGGAGGACTACAACCGCTTTGACCGGATCATCTGTATGGACGCCTCCAACCTCCGCCTCATAAGGCGCATCATCCCCGATGATCCTCAGGGTAAAATCCACCTCATGATGTCCTACACGGGTGTAGGCCGTGACGTGGCAGACCCCTGGTACACCGGAGACTTTGAAGAAACCTTCCAGGACCTCCTGGAAGGCTGCGAGGCAATGCTGGGATAAGGCTACTCCGTGAACTTCTTTCCGGCGTTCCAGGCGCCGCCAACAACGTCGCCTATGGCGCGGTAGCACATTCCGGCGGCGTCAAACACAATGGGCTGGAGTTTGGCAAGGTCAATCTTACCGTCTGTGAGGATGCTTTCGGAGGCACTCTGGTTCACAACCTCCCCTACCAGGATTCCGTCCTCCCAACTTACCACCTTGCATTCAAGCGTGAGGGGATACTCGTTGATGATGGGAGCGTCCACGTTGGGGCTGGGCGTGACGGTAAAGCCCACGCGGGCCACTTTGTCAGGCACTTTGTTGCCGCTAACAAGGCCAAAGTAGTCGGACTCCGCCACGGTACGTACGTCGGCGAACGAAACCGTGAATGCACCGGTGAGTTCAAGGTTTTCCGTGGTCTTGTGCTTGGACAGGGACACCACAATCCTCTTGTAGTCGTACTGTCCGGCCCAGGCGGCCATCATGACGTCAGGGTTATGGTCTTTGTCCCAGGTTGCAATCATAACGCACGGCTGGGGCGTTGTAACAAGGGCGTGGTCAGGGCCAAAGTTCTTGCGGCCGACCACCTCTTTCAGGGGTTCAGAGTTACTCATATCAGTGTTGTTTTGATTTTTGCATCCAAAAGGAAGAAGAAGGCCGATAAGCCCTAAAACGATAACGAATTTTTTCATAGTATTACTGTATTTGTTTTCCAAACGGGAATATGCTTCCAAGGGCCATCTTGAAATGCTGGAGGCCGAAAGGAATTCCCACAATTGTGACGCAGAAGATGAGCCCGAACACAAGGTGCAGGCCGGCTATCTCCCACCACCCCAGAAGGATCCAGATAAGGTTCATCACAGTGGAAAGGCACCCGGGCTCATTGGGCCCGTCAACAAGCTCGTGACCAAACGGCCACAGGGAATACGTGCCCAGTTTAAATAACTGGATGCCAAATGGAATGCCCACGATGGTGATGCACATAAGAAGCCCCACCATATAGTAGATGAATGCAATGATTATCCCGCCAAGAAGCAGCCAGAAGATATTTCCAAGGAATTTCATACTACTTGCTCTTTGAATCCATACAAATTGTCACGGGGCCGTCGTTCACAAGGGCCACTTTCATATCTGCGCCAAACTCCCCTGTCCCAACAGGTTTACCGATAGCCTCAGAAAGGCAGGCGCAGAACTTCTCATACAGTGGCACCGCAAGTTCATGCCCCGCCGCCTCTATATATGACGGCCGATTCCCCTTTTTTGTTAAAGCCATCAGCGTAAACTGGCTCACCACAATCACGTCCCCTCCGGTTTCCACCACGCTCCGGTTCATAACACCCTCCTCATCCGGGAAGATCCGCAGCGCCGCCGCCTTTTTCACAAGGTAGTCAATGTCCTCCTGGGTATCCTCATGCCCCACCCCAAGAAGAATCAGGAGCCCCGGCCCGATTGCGCTCTTCACCTTCCCGTCAATTGTCACCGACGCCGACGCCACCCGCTGAATCACTGCACGCATAGTTGTCTGTTTATAAATTCTGGACGTCGTTATCTGCAATCTGAGACGAATGGAGCCTCTGGTACTGGGCCACCATATCATCCCAAGACCAAGGATCATTGGACCAGTCGTCAATTTCCCGTCTTAGATCCTCGCTAAAACGCTGAATCATTTTAAAATCTATTGAATGAAGCTCTCGCATACCCTACTCTCCGTTCACGGCCTCCTTGAGGTCCTCTTTGTCAAAGGTGAAAACGTGGCCGAAAACACCTACGGAAACCCGTTTGTTCTCCCCGTCAAGGTCCCTCAGTTCCCCGGTGCTGAACACAAAATGATTATTCACCGTGAGACGGTTTTCAATGAAATAACCGGCAACGCTTGACCCGATAGAACCGAATATGGCTGATAACCCCTGCGACTCAGGGTCCGTGGTTCCAAGTTCGTCGTTTATGCTCTCATTCACTACGGCCATAATGGCATCCTTATGCGCCTGCCTGTCCGGGCAGGTAACCACCGCCACGGCCCCGATGACAAGGACCACCAGCAGCGCTATGAGTACTTTTTTCATTGCTTGCACAGTTTAACACCCAAAGTTAGCAAAAATTCCGGCCGATACCTGCCCCCACCCTGATTTTTGGCCGTTTTCCCGGATAGAAATAAAAAAAGCCGCCTAGGCTGCGACTTTTGAAGGGGCTCGAATCAAGCATTTGCTCAAAAGGGTTGTCAACCCTTCAGCGAATTCCCCGTGACGATTCCACTGCAAAGGTACATATTCTTTTTAGAATAACAAGCACTTGGAGTCAATTTTCACTTTAGTGCTCCACCTCGTCCAGCCACTTCTCAAGGATGGCGCAGTACTTTTCCGTCTGCTCCACGAAGCAGGTGTGGCGGGCACCCTTGAACACCTCCCAGCGGCTGTGCGGGATATTCTCATACAGCGATGCAGCCACCACCGGAGTGCATATGTCCCTGGTTCCGCTGCAGATAAGGCACGGCTGACGGATCTCTCCCAGCCGGTCCGTGTACTCAAATCCCGCCAGGTCTCCAAGGGGCTGATACTCGTTCGGTCCCCAGCCGTAGAGATACGCCTCAGTACCTGCGCGTTTGGGGCGGCGGAGGCACTCCGGGGAATTCTCATCAACGCTTATGACAAACTTCTCAAAGTAGTGCTCGTTGGCGCGGAGATAGCCTGGATCCTCCCAGTTTCCGCTTGCTTCCGCACGGCCGATAGCCTCCTGGTCCTCCAGCGAAAGATATTTTATGAGCCGATGCTGCTCGCTGGCCCAAAGGGAACTTGATGCGTGCCCGGACGACAGGATGAGCGACTTCACCCCTTCCGGCTGGTGGTCGATGACGTAGGCAATTGCCTGCATTGCGCCCCAGGACTGCCCCAGGATATGGACCTGGTCCAGTTTGAGGTATTCCCTTATGGCAATGAGTTCGTCTATCCAGGTCTTCTGGGTCCACATCTCCGGATGCCCGTCAAGGTAGGAGTTGCCGCACCCTATCTGGTCGTAGGAAATCACCTGGCGTCCCGTTCCCGCCATCCTGTCCAGGACCTCAAAATAGTTATGGGTGCTGCCAGGCCCCCCGTGAAGAAGGAGCAGCGCCGGCTTTTCGGACGGCTCTCCAACTATACGGTAGTATGTCCTGTAGCCCATAAAGGGCATATATCCTTCGATTATGGGGTATTGAGTCATTGTGGTAAGGTAGTTATATCATCAGTCTTATCCGGCCCTCGGACTTCACGAAAGTCTCCGGGTGGGACATAATCACGGCGTAAACCTGCTTGTCCGTCACCGGCTGGCCGTCCCTGCGGACACAGAGCCCCCTTGAATTGATTTCCCGGGCAATCTGCTCCGTCCGCATCCCGTACCCGGAACTCGCCAGGAGGTACACTATGGCTTCTTCAATTTTCATAGGCCGATAAACATTTCCGTCTCAAAGTTACTGAATATTTGGAAAACTCCGCACATCCCTCCCTTGTAATGCCGATTGGGTGGAACCCAACTCTCTAACACTCAATCAATTACGGAATTCTTTGGGATTACCGGTTTTCCCAAAGAATCCTGTAACTTATTGAACATTAATTACTTGAGTTCCACCGTATATAACGCCGATTGACCCCCAAACCATTGTCAATACAATCTTAGTCACGTTTTGCCCCGTTATCTTGACCAAGATTGTCTCAACTTACAATCTTAGTCACAAAATGAGCCATTTTTGTGACTAAGTCCGTCGTAAAAAAGCCGCAGGATATCTCCTACGGCTTTTAATCACAGATTTAGTTTATTGCTATTCCGGATTTGTCAGACTAAAATTGAAGGTATGAACATTTCCTGGAACAAAGGTAAATGCAGAAGTAAGAGGATCACAAGTCTTTGACTGATTTCCCATATTGGTATATACTTTTATAGTGACAGTTTCTCCAGCATCGACAGTGAAGGGCTTGAGTCCGAAAATACTTTCAGGACCGGGAGCCACTGATTAAAAGTTGATAGTATACATTCTACCACGTTCATTGTCTACTGTTGTCGTTAGTGTCTTGCTAGCTATTTCTATGTTACTACCTCCAGTAGGTGTATCGCGCCCATATAGTTTGACGGTTGAGCCAGTTGTGAAATCTTTTGCCGGGACACAAAGATAGGGATAATAAATTGTCATCTCCGTGCCAGCATCCACGGGTCGTCCAATGGAAACAGCAGGATTATCACCATCTATGGTCCAACCACCGCCGAGCCAAAGATTAGGTCCCCATGCTGAGGTTGAAGAGGGGGAGCTCAATTTATCTCCAGATGATAATCGCCAGGTTACATTCATAAAGAAAGGCGAGCTGCCACTTTCATTCACCTGCACATAATATAATGTCTTATCTTTCCAAGTATCGGAAAGAGTGACATTCATTTTGAGAATAGAGCACTCCTGCCTGAGCGTCGCAGCAGAGAAAACGCCTCCGGTAATGGTCCCATAACCAAGCATTGGACAATTGCTTAGATGCTTTGTGCTTGTGCCCATCATATTTAGCATTTCATGCAGTTTTAGGGTTATTTCAACCATTTCCGTCCCCTGGCTAACTGTAACAACTGAACCGCGAGAATTCACTGCAGGCACGTCAGCAGGAATCTGGGCCGATTTGTAAGGGGCAGAGGTCGTCTGGGTTACTGCCGGATAAATCAAGCGGTAATAAGCTCCGGGAGTTCCCGTAATCGTTCCCGTGAATGCCCCGGTCGTAGTGCCTTTCCCACTGGCAAGGGTCAGATTATCGATTGTCGCAAGCGTACTGTTGTACTCGCCAACACAATTATAAGTTATCAGAGTCAACTTGTCCCCCTCTTCCCATTGGCTTTTCAACGCATTGCCAGATTTCGAATAAGCCACTTTGGTATCATCGTCCGAACCGATGGAAACGGACAGGGTTATTTCCTGCGTTTCAGGATTCATGGCATTGCCGGTATCAGAAGAAATAGGATTGTTTTTATTACAAGCCGCAAGGCACACAAGTGCCGAAATTGTGATGATAAAAGTCTTCTTCATAACATTGTCCTCCTCATTAAACAAGTTCTCCGCCATCTTCAAATCCAGGGGCCGTCATAGGAACAAGATTTGAACCAACCAACAAATCACAAACCCGGCCTTCCAGTCCGATACTGATCACCTCAACTTCGGGTGAACAATACAATTGTTTTTCTTTTTCTTTCATAACATATAGTAATTTAAGTTTTACAGCAGTTTGTGTGCAGAGAGTTGATTCACCTTGTCACGCAGGTAATCATTTTCCCTCTGCAGTTCCTTCATCTCTTCCTGATGCTCTTTTTCCCTTGCGTGAAGGAGCAGTCCTGCCCCCACTATCAGGAGCACGAACAACATAATTATGAGAGAGCCGTACAATATCATAACTCGCTTGGCAAAATTGGGCATTCGGGGTATTTTTTGAATAATGAAAAATCAGTATTTTGCGCCTTCAGGCATACTTAAAAATAATGTAAATGCATCCCAGTGCCACTTTTTGACTATCTTTGTACAGAGATTATTTAAACTAAAAACATGAAACTGTTCCGCCTCCTATTTCTATTTCTTCCAGTCATCACTTTGGCGGCCTGCACCGGCCCTCATAAAAGTCAGGATATGTCTTCCCGCGCCAGAACCCTTGTGGAGCAGGCGGCGGATGATGTAAAAAGCCAGGACTTTGACCGGGCCATGGAAAAGGCTCTGGAGGCTCTCTCCGTTTCCAAGGATGAGGGAGATACAGAGATCCAGGTCCGGGCCCTTCATACAATCGTCGGGATAGACATTATGACAAGCCACGATTCTGACGCCTGGGAGAAAGCCCTGGAGGCAGAGGCTGTTGCAAGAAAAAACGGACTCAGGAAGGATCTTTCCGCCATACTCATTTCAAAGGCCAAGTTGTGCTCCTATGCCGAGATTTCCCCGGAAACAGGGCGCAACGACGAAGGCCTTGGATATGCCAATGAAGCGCTGGCAATAGCAGAGGAAATAGGGGCCGATGAAGAGAAGGCCGAAGCCTGCCTTGTGATAGGCTCTCTCTACATCAACAAAAACCGTTGGAACAATCCCATTGATCAGGACATCTACCTCACCGCAGGGCAGTGGCTGGACCGCGGACAGATGCTCGCAGACCAATACGGGATAGAGAGGCTTCGCCGCAACGGCATCCTCTTCCGCTCCAGATGGTTCCAGCAGGGAAACCATAACCAGGAAGCGCTGGATTATTTTGCAAAGGCTCGTGAAGCCCTTCCGGATGACGATCATCTGATGGCAAGCGCCCTGGACGACCGCCTGGTGCGCCTCTACACCCGCACAGGCAACAGTGAGGCCGCCCTTGACGCCCACGACGACTACGTCTTCCACATCACCAAGTATATGACCCAGAAGTCGGACGAGGCACTTGCCGAGATGGAAACGCGCTTTGAGGTGAAGGAGAAAGAACATCAACTGGAGCAGCGCGGATATCAGATTATCCTGCTTCTGATGCTGGTCCTCCTGGCTTTGGCAATCATTATTCTTGCCATCAATTACATCAAGCGTGTGCGCCGCCGCAATTCTGAACTCCAGCGCATCAACGACACAAAGGAGCAGCTCATAGCCGTCCTGTCAAAAGATCTGAAAAACCCCGCAAGCGCCTATGCCGCCCAACTTGAGAAACTCTCTTCAGATGCCGCCACAATGTCTTCAGAACAGATCCGCGAACTATGCCGCAGTATGGCCAAGGATGCTCAATCCATGAACGAAGACGTGGCAAAATACGTCGGGGACATCCTCATAGAGAGGAGTAAGAGAATCGCAGACATAGGCCTCTCCCCCAGGGAAATCCAGATTATCCGCCTCAGCGCCGAAGGACTTACCGCTGCCGATATTGCCGACAAACTGTTCCTCAGCGTGCATACGGTGAACACCCATCGCCAGCACATCTATGCCAAGATGGGTGTACGGAATGTGTCGGATATGCTCAGGATTGCCGGAGAACTTGGACTGGTGTAATGCCGATTATCAGTACTTCTTGAAGTTATACTTCTCCCGAAGGGCGAGTTTTGTTTCCTCGTCCTGGTGGGTGAAGTAGTTTTTCCAGCCGGGGCAGAAGTTGATGTGCCAGCGCCAGATGCGGCCGGCGAGGGATTTGGGGTTGTTGTCGTACTTTGCCCTGAAGGGGCAGGTTTCGCAGGGGTATTGTTGTGCCATAATAATTGAAGGATTCAGAGTTTTTTCTTTAATGGCCAATTCTTCCAAAGTGCAGTCCAAAGTGTCATTTTGGCACTTTGGGGCCGATAATTTGGCACTTTGGGGTGAGGACACCAATAAATAACGGTTCTTTAACTGTCCAAAAGTTATTTAAAGTTAAGAAATAATTAGCTCAGAAGCAAGGATTTCAATTACTCCCCCGCATTTTCCACTTTCTGGAACCTTGGCACCATCTTTCCTTCATACTCAACTTCTTCAAAGAAGTTTGTGCGGGGGCGGATCCAGTAGCG
>ONOQ01000056.1 GCA_900319485.1 uncultured Bacteroidales bacterium
TGTTCCAATGCCTGTAATGACGAGAGTAAAGAGCTCTTGATAATCTTACCCATTCTTCTGATTTCTAACGGCTTTACATAATTGCGAAGGTCACATAACTGGTCCTCGTTTGTTATCTCAACCCTTGAAACCTCATGTATCTCGACATCGGCATATACGTCTTTTGTATTATCAAGAACAGGTCTGGAAGACAGTATGATAGAGGAATCATTGCCTCCAAAACCAAAAGAGTTGCACATCACATGGTTCAGTTCACAGCCTTCAGCACCCATCGTTGGGATAATGCCGTTATCCATAGGATTCTTCCACCCAATATTAGCAGGAACAAAAGAATTATTCATCGCAAGCAGACAAATGACAGCCTCTATACTGCCCGATGCACTAGTCGTATGCCCCGTAAATGATTTTGTACTGGACACCTTCGGCATGAAATCACCAAAAACACGTTGCAAGGCTACACTTTCTGTTTGGTCATTATTGGCCGTTCCTGTTCCATGAGCATTTACATAGTCAATCTCTTCAGGGGAAAGATGAGCCATTTCAAGCGCATCTTTCATTGCAAGGAAAGCCCCCTCCCCGTCAAGAGACGAAGCCGTCTGGTGGAAAGCGTCGCAGGCATTGCCCCAGCCGCTAAGAACCGCTATGGGTTTAACCCCGCGCCTGAGCGCGCTTTCCTCCGTTTCAAGCACAAGATACGCCGCGCCCTCGCCAAGATTAAGGCCTGCCCTTGTGGCGTCAAACGGCCTGCAGGGCTCCTTATCCAGGATCATAAGAGAATTGAAGCCGTGGAAATGATAGGCCGACAGACTCTCGCTGCCCCCGCACACCACCCGCTGGAACTTCCCGCTCCGGATAAGATTGGCCCCATAGATAATGGCATTTGTGGCCGATGAACACGCCGTTGAAAGCGTAGTAGCAAACTTTGCCCCTCCAAGGAACTCAACCGCAAGGTCCGTTGACGCTCCGCAACTGTGAAGCGCCGACACCCTTGGATAAATCCTTTCCGTAATGTCCATACCACCCACAGTAGTCCCTCCTATAACTGGAATATCCGCAAGGGAGAGGCTTTCTGGAGATGAGACGGACGGGAGTGACAGGCTTTCTGGAGTTTTTTTCACGGAAGAAAGCCTGTCACTACCGGGAGTCTCTATGAAAGCCTGAGAGAGCGCTTCCTGGAGCGCCAGGATGGACATTAGCGTGGTCCTTGGCCAGTTGGAGGCCATTGAAAGAGGAACGCCGGCTTTAGCCGCCATCTCCTCGTTGGAAAGAGGAACCTCCCCTACTGGAAGGCCTTCGGGGCCGCTTTTGAGGTACTTTACGGGGGCTATGCCGCTGCGGCAGGAGCGCAGAGCCTCCAGGCTATCGGCCTTGCCGCAGCCAAGGGCGCTCACAACGCCTGCGCCGGTTATGACAAGCCTTCCCGCCATCCCCTACTTTGTCCTGTTATCGGCAATATACTGAGCCATTACGGCTACGCTGCGGAAAACCTCCTTGCCTTTTGAAGGGGAATCCAGGCGGATGCCGTAATTCTTTTCCATAAGAACGATGAGTTCAAGGACGTCAATAGAGTCAAGACCGAGGCCGTCATCTCCAAAGAGAGGAGCGTCGTTGTCAATGTCCTCCGGAGTCATTCCGTCCAGATTCAGTGAATCAATGATCTTGAGTTTAAGTTCGTTAATTAAATTTTCCATATTTCTTATCTAGTTTCTATCCAGGCAATGGCCGTCCACTCGGTGTCCGAGGGACAGTCTATCCAGGCCACAATGGCGTCACGGGTTATCCTGTCCTGAAACGCCTGGCGCACGATGGCATCAATGAGCGGCCGGTCATATTTCTCCAAAACGTATGCCGATGTCTCTCCCTCGTACTTGTTCCTGATGGAAATCTCTCCGGCAACTATGTTTGGAAGCGTGTAGACAAAGAGCGCGGGGGACGGGAATTCCTCCTCCATGCTCTTTGCGTAATTGAGGTCATTCGCAAGGCAGCCGTTACGGCTGAAAACAAGCACTGCGCGGTCCTCGCGGGGGGTGAATCGGCCCTTGTCATCCTTAACCAGCATCTCCGAAAGGAGGAAGCCAAGTTTTGAGAGGGTGTCCATCTTGAAAAACTTGGGATAATCCCCCACCAGTTCCCTGTAGATGGCGGTAAGGTTGGCGCCTGAGGGAATGCTTACTTCTTTCTTCATAGGGCACCTCCTTTTCTAAAGACCATTGCGCCGTTCACTCCCCCAAAGCCGGAAAGGAGTTTCACAAAGAGTTTCCCGCTTGCGGGCCTTTCCTTGGCCGATACATTCACGGGATAAGTGACTCCCATCTCCGAGAATCCTTTTGTAGGAAGGACAATACCCTTTTCAAACGCTGCCATGGAGACAATTGCCTCAAGTATTCCGGCGGCGCCAAGGGTGTGGCCGAAAACGCCTTTGAGGGCATTGACGGGGACATCCGACAGCCCGGCGCGGTAGAGCGCGATGGACTCCATTTCGTCGTTATAGGGCGTTGCTGTGCCGTGTACGCTTATAAAGGCTATGTCTTCCTTATCGATGCCCTCCGTCACATAGCGGAGGCATTTGTAGCAGCCTTCGCCGGTGCGGGACGGGCCTGAAATGTGGTTTGCGTCATTTCTTATGACGCCGTCCGATAATTCCCAGGGGCCTTCCTTGGCCGACAGAACCATAGCCGCGGCGGCTTCTCCAAGATTGAGCCCCCGGCGGTCCTTGTCAAAGGGCCTGCAGGGCTCCGGAGAGAGGGCTTTCAGGCAGTCAAAACCGCTGTGGACAAAGTCTGAATGGACCTCTGCGCCTACAACCACCACGGAGTCATACTCCCCGCTCCGGATCATCCTCACGCCCTGAAGGAGGGCGGCGATGCCGGAAATGCAGGCGTTGGAAACCACTATTGGAGAAGTTTTAATGCCGATTGCGTCCGCAATGCTGCGGGCGCTGGCGGCAAGGGAGATATCGGCCTTTCCGATATGCTCTATGTTTCCTTTTGTGGTGGAGAGGACAAGGCCTGTTTTGGGCGTTATTTCAATGCCCTGGATGGCCTTTTTGGCGGCCTCTATGGCTATTTTGTCAAAGAAGGATGCGCCGGAAAGTCCGTCCCTTTCAAAGAGACGGCGGCTGCGGCCTTCACGCGCCGCTTCGAACACCTCCTCTACGGTGTTTCCTAGCGGGGTCACAAGCCCTTTCCCTATGCAATAAACCTTTGTCACTGCGATGCCTGCGCCGATTTTAAGGATGCTGATGCAATGAGTTCTTCACCTACCCTTACTTCTATGTCCGTCATTGAGACATTGAAAAAGTCCTGCACAAGGTGCACGGTGGTGGTAAGTTCCTCTCCCTTTTTGGGGAGCCTTTCAATGCGGTATTTCTTCACCTGGCCGATATAGCCGATTGATACCGGCAGATTCAGCACAAAGCGCTGGCGGTAGCCGGATCGGGCGGCGCTGGCCTGGGCCATATGCTCCAGGAGCCCGGCCGCGCTGAGGGTGTCCCCGTCCATAAGCATATGGCCGGAGCCCACCGTAAGATGCACCACGGTGTCTTCCTCCGTGTATGACAACAGGGAGTCCACAAAACGGAAAGGCGGCTGCTGGGGCAGCAGCAGATCCACGTCTATATCTTCAAAAGGCTTCATCTATGCCCAAAAATCGTAAAAATTATACCACTGGTCAGGCCACTGCCTCACAACGTTCTCAACTTCCTTAGCAAACGCCTGCGCCAGTTCCCTGACGCTGCCGCCGGCTACTGGGTGGAGAATCACCTTGTACCTTTTGAGGCCCGTTTTCACGCAGAAAACGGCAAGCGCGCTCACCTCCCTTGAATGCGCAAGGGTGAAGGGCCCTGCGGGGAAGGAGGCATCGGCCCCCATAAAACTGCATCTGACGGCCTTGGAAGAGCCAAAGACGCGGTCGGCGGGAAGAGACGCAACCTCACCTTGAGCCAGAGCGCTGTTGAGCCTGAAAAGGTGGGACATATCCTCGCTTACCGGGACCATCGTCACGTTGCAGCCCTCGAACATCCGTTCCCTATTGGCCATTACGGTGGCGGTTTCTCCGGCATACACAAGCACGTTCATATGCTTGGGGCTGAGGAGGGTGTACCCCGCCATCTCATAGTTGCCGATATGGGAACTGAGTATCACAAAGCCTTCGTCCCTGCCGCAGTAGACCTGGTAAAGACTGTTGTCTTCCCTCTCCACACAGAACTTCTTTCCGGCATAGGCGGCAAAGCGGTCCAGGACCACCATCCCCATATTGAACATATTGAGGTATACGTGGACGGCGCTTCTAAGGCGGCCGTATCCAATCCTTTTACGGAAGAAACGCCAGGAGGCCCGGCGTCCCTTGCCGTCAAAAAGGATATAGAAAGGAATCACAAGGGCCATAACGCCATACAGGAGCCACAGGGGCAGTATGCGGTAGAGCCCTATGAGCGCTCTTTGCATCCAGGGCGTACCGTCGGTCTTTCCCGTCCAGGCGCTATGCTCCGCTTTAGGCAATGTGATCCTGAATGAACTTGGTGAACTGGTCCAGGGTATGAAGTTCCTTGAAATCCTCGGGCTTCATCTTGTATCCAAACTGGTCTTCAACCAGGACAACCACGTCAACTACTTCCAGGGAGTCAATCCCCAGGTCTTCCTTGAGGCGTGCGCCGCCTTCAATCTTCTCTTCTTCAATTTCAAGGTCTTCCACAAGGAAGTTCTTTACCTTCTCATTAATCTCTTCAATACTCATAACTACTGCTGATTTAAGGTTTTACATACAAGAATGCTGTGCCCCTGGCCAAGGCCGTCGTGGATGGCTTCAACCTCAAGGCCGGCTTCCCTGACAAGACGTATCATATCGTCCGAGTGGTACATCTTGGAGTTGCCGTTTGCCATTGCGGTGAAATACAGGCTTGTCATAGTGAGGCAGAAGGAGGCCGGCTCATACTTCTGGCGGTCCCAGAAGGTTTCCATAACAAGGAGCCTTGCTCCGGGCTTCATAATCTTCCCTGCGCGGGTGAGGATTGACAGGATCTCATCCTCTGCAAAGCAGTCCAGGAACTGACTCATCCAGATTATGTCAGGATTCACGTCCGTGGGGAATTCTCCGCTCCTGTCAAGGAGGTTCATCGGCCTTGCGTCAATCCTCTCCTCACCGGGCATCCCGGCAACGGCCTTTCTCATAAGGGCTATCTGCTGGGGAAGGTCCACTATTGTGACCTTTACGTCCTCATTGAACGCCACGGCCCTCTGGGCGAACCTTCCGGTGTTGCCGCCTACGTCCATAATCCTCAGGGGCTTGAAGGAGAATACTATCTGAAGGGCCTGAAGGAAGGAATGGTCTGAGTAGAAGTGGTCAAAGCCGAACCAACTCTTCTGGACCTGCGGAGGCAGGGAGGACAGTCCCTCATATATTGTGGGCCAGTTGCCGAAATGGTCAAGACCCGCTGGACGGCCTTCCCTGAGGGCCTCTTCCAGATGGAAGAAACCTTCATAGTTTACGTCGTGATTGAAGTCCATGTTGACGCGGGTTGAAGGATCCGTCAGGAGGAACCATCCGGTTTTGGTGATGGAGAACTTGTCCGTTTCAGTATCTACGACAACGGTGCCGATAGAAAGGGACGCTTCCAGGAGGACCTTGGCGGCATAGATGCTTATGCCGGCCTTTCCCGCCACCTCTTCAAGGGTTAAGGGATTGTCCCTCAGGGCTTCCAGGATGCCGAACTTAAGCATCAGGCGGCTTGCCTGGAAAACTATAGGTCCAAAAGCGATGAACTGGGCGAGCCTCTGGGCGTCGCGGGCGTTGAGCCGGTCCTTGGTGTAGGCCTTTTCTATGTTGGGGAACAGATTCATTCTTTAATTAAAGTTTGCAAATTTACTGAAAAAATTGCGTAAATTTGTACGTTTGAAAACGAAAGAACTTAAAAACGACATATTAACTACAAATAAAATGGAAAAGGGTCCTATTTCTCAGTTTATTACCCACAATTACCGTCATTTCAATTCCGCAGCGCTGGTAGACGCCGCAAAGGCTTATGAAGACCTCCTGAACAAGGGTGGAAAGATGTTCCTGGCTATGGCCGGCGCCATGTCCACCGCAGAACTTGGCCTCACTCTTGCGGAGATGATCCGCCAGGACAAGATTGCTTTTGTATGCTGCAGCGCAAACAACCTTGAAGAGGACATTATGAACCTTGTGGCCCACAGCCACTATTACAGGGTTCCCGGTTACCGTGACCTCACTCCCAAGCAGGAGCAGGAACTCCTTGACAACCACTACAACCGCGTTACAGACACCTGTATCCCGGAGGAAGAGGCTTTCCGCCGTCTGGAAAAGCACCTGGTGGAAGTTTGGGACAAGGCAAAGGCAGAGGGCAAGCGCTATCTCCCCTACGAGTTCATCTATCAGATGATCCGCAGCGGCGTCCTTGAGCAGTACTATGAGATAGATCCCAAGGACAGTTGGGTAGTTGCAGCCTGTGAGAAGAACATTCCCATCATCTGCCCCGCCTGGGAAGACTGCACCACCGGCAACATCTTCACCGCTCACGTGATCCGCGGAGAATATGATCCCCATATGGTAATCCAGGGCGTGGAAGTTATGATGTTCCTGGTAGACTGGTACAAGAAGAACGCCCCCGGCGTTGGCTTCTTCCAGATCGGCGGCGGCACCGCCGGTGACTTCCCCATCTGCTGCGTTCCTATGATGGAGCAGGATCTTGGATGGGAGGGCACTCCCCTCTGGGCATACTTCTGCCAGATCTCAGACTCCACCACTTCTTACGGTTCCTATTCCGGCGCTGTCCCCAATGAGAAGATCACCTGGGGTAAACTTGCACCCGATACCCCCAAGTTCATCGTTGAATCAGATGCTACAATCGTAGCGCCTCTTATCTTCGCATACGTCCTTGGCTGGTAAGAAGAACATCATCACAAGAGTTAAGGGCCTGTTCCGTAAAAAGGAGCAGGCTCCTTCTTCCGGTGCCGTAGGCCGCGTGTCCCCTATGGCAAGGCCCATTTCGGCATCTGAGGCACGTGAGGTTGGGGTTCTGGTCCAGCAGTGGGTGAACTCCAAAGGCTATCGCCTGCCTCACCGCACGCTTCAGGAAGCCGCGGAAAGTATCGGCACGGATTCGGTGAAACTTCACCGTTACTGCATCAATTCCCTGAGGATGGATTTCCGCGCCTGGCGCACTTCCCTGAGGATTGAGGATGCAAAGAAACTGCTTATGGAAGAGCCCGCCCTGCCCTCCTCCCAGATTGCCCGTATGGTGGGCGTGAAGGACCGCAGCAATTTCTTCCGTCAGTTTACGGAAATTACGGGATCAAGCCCGGATAAGTGGCGCCAGGATCACGCCAAGAAGTAATTACCCCAGCGGATAGAATAGCCCTTCATAGCGGCTGTGCCAACTGCGGTCATAGTGCTTGCGGATGGTGCGGGCGCTTGCGAAGGCGTTGAAATTGGCCCAGGACTCCAGGAACAGTACGGCAAAGTCAGTGCGCTGATGAAGCGTAAGGGCAAAAAGCGTATAGACCGCAACAATGTAGACACACGCGCGTTCACGGTCATCGGCCTGCGGAGTAGCGGGAGTAGTTAGGGTAAGGCGCTGGCTCTGGGCAAAGGATACGTCGGCAATTGCATCGGCAAGACGGGCTTCGTCTGAAGGATCGTAAAACTGGACCGCATAGCGCTCAGAGGCATATTTATGGGCCGATACTTCCTTCTCAAGGGCCGGCATAGGGTCCGGGAGACGGGACTCGAAATACCGTCCGAAATCCGCTTTCCCCCTCAGGAACTCAAGGGCAAGCACGCAGTAGTCCCTCACGGAGGCTTCTACCACCATAGAATAAGGGGCTTTTTCATCAATTGCGGCCAGTATTTCTTTTACAGTTTTCATTTTCAAGACGTAAATATACAAAAATTTGCGTAAGTTTGCATACATTTCTAAAATAAGGTCGGTTATGAAAATTGTATTTCTGGATGCAATAACAATGGGAGATGCCTCCCTGGATGAGATGGCTTCGCTTGGAGAACTTATTGTATACCCCAGTTCAACTCCCAAGGAGGCCCGTGAAAGAGTGAAGGATGCAGATGTAGCGTGCCTTAATAAGGTAATTGTAGACAAGGCTTTCCTTGATGCCGCTCCTAAACTGAAACTCATCTGTGAAGCCGGAACCGGCATAAACAATATTGATGTGGGGCTCTGTGAGCAGCGCGGCATACTGGTTAAGAATGTCGCCGGTTATTCCACTGATTCCGTAGCCCAGACCGCCTGGATGCACATTCTGAATCTGGCCGGCCGGGCGTTTCATTACAATGAGTTTGTCCACGGCGGGCAGTACAGCAAAAATGTGGTGCACGTAGACTATCGCCATCCTTTCACGGAACTCTCCGGGAAAACGCTGGGTATCATCGGCATGGGCGCTATCGGCCAGAAAGTTGCCGCAATTGGCAAAGCCTTCGGGATGGATGTCATATATTATTCAACCTCAGGCACTTCCCATTGCAGGGATTATCCTTCCGTTTCACTTGATGAGATGCTTTCAAAGGCCGATGTAATCTCCATCCACGCACCCTACAATGAGCGCACGGCTGGGCTTATCGGCTATGAAGAGTTCCGGAAGATGAAGCGGACGGCATTCCTTGTCAACACCGGCCGCGGCGGCATTGCCGTGGAGGAAGATCTTGCGCGTGCTCTTGACGAAGGCCTCATTGCCGGCGCCGGCATAGACGTATACGTAAAGGAGCCGCTCCCGATGAGCAGCCCCCTTATGCATCTTGAGCATCCCGAGAAACTTCTGCTGACGCCTCACATTGCCTGGTATTCAGTAGAGGCACGTGCGCGCCTTGCCCACGAGATGGCTCAGAATATCCTAAGCAGCGGAATCTGATTATGCGCCAAGGCGTGCTTCCAGGCGTTTCCTGATTTCCTGAAGGAACTGAAGTGAGGTAAGACCCTTGGGGGTGATACCCTCGGAGAGGTTCACAAGGTCCTTGGTCTCAAGGCCTTCGTTCAGGGTGTCAAAGCAGGCCTGTTCCAACTGGTTGGCGTAATTGATAAGATCCGGAAGATTGTCCATCTCTCCCCTCTTGCGGAAAGCGCCGCTCCAGGCAAAGATAGTTGCCATAGGGTTGGTGGAAGTCTCTTCTCCCTTCAGATACTTGTAGTAGTGACGGGTGACGGTGCCGTGAGCGGCCTCGTACTCGTACTTGCCGTCCGGGCTCACGAGGACTGAAGTCATCATAGCCAGGGAACCGAATGCGGTGGAAACCATATCGCTCATAACGTCTCCGTCGTAGTTCTTGCAGGCCCAGATGAATCCGCCTTCTGAACGCATCACACGTGCAACGGCGTCGTCAATGAGGGTGTAGAAGTATTCTATTCCTGCGGCCTCGAACTGCTCCTTGTACTCCTTCTCATAGATTTCCTCGAAGATGGCCTTGAACCTTCCGTCATACTTCTTGGAGATGGTGTCCTTGGTAGCGAACCACAGGTTCTCCTTCACGTCAAGGGCATATTTGAAGCAGGAGTGGGCGAAACTTGCAATGGATTTATCCGTGTTGTGCATACCCTCGATGACGCCGGGTCCTGCGAATTCGTGGATGACTTCCTCTATCTTCTGGCCTGAAACGCCTTCAAACACAAGTTTAGCAACGCCGGGTTCAGTGGTCTGGATCTCCACGTCACGGTAAACGTCACCGTAGGCGTGACGGGCAATGGTGATGGGCTTTTTCCAGAACTTCACTGCGGGGTGGATGGAAGGGATGGTGATAGGTGTGCGGAACACGGTGCCGTCAAGCATTGCGCGGATGGTGCCGTTGGGGCTCTTCCACATCTGGTGAAGGTTGTATTCGCTCATCCTCTGGACGTTGGGCGTGATGGTGGCGCACTTTACGGCAACGCCAAGACGCTTTGTTGCGTTGGCAGAGTCTATGGTAACCTGGTCGGAGGTCTTGTCACGGTAAGGGAGACCAAGGTCATAGTACTCTGTCTTGAGGTCTACGAACGGAAGGATGAGCTCATCCTTGATCATCTTCCACAGGATTCTTGTCATTTCGTCGCCGTCCATTTCGACGAGCGGGGTTTTCATTTTAATTTTTTCCATAGTATTTTATATGCGGTTTTTATAATAATTCATAAGGCAGCCGTCGGCAAGGATTTCCCTCTCTTCGGGCGTAAGGTTTTCAAAGTGAAGGAGGATGGGGATGCTGCGGCCGTTCTTGGTGATAACGCGGGCATCGGCCTGCTCTTCTCCGCCGAGGATGGCCTTGCGGATTCCGGGCACAAACACGTAATCCCCCGTCTCATAGTCGAAGGGAGTGTCCTTGTCGATTGTGAAGGGAACGATTCCCCAGTTGATGCAGTTGGAGCGGTAACGCTTGGTGGCGTACTCGTAGCAGATGTTGGCGTCTCCGCCAAGGACCTTCTGGCAGGAAGCGGCCTGCTCGCGGGCGCTGCCGTCTCCGGGCTTGTTTGCAAAGACGCAGGAGCCGAGGGAGGTGTTCTCGGCCGATGCTCCCGCTACCATGAGGGCCCTGCGGAGGTCTTCGCTCACAACGCCTGCGCGGCGGTTGCGGTCATCGGCCTGGATACGCTTGCTGATGCCGACGTATTCCGGCACGCGGCGACTAAGGGCGAACTCGCTGAGTTTAAGAGGGTTGGAGCGGTAACTTGAAGTTTCACCTGAAGGGATAAGTTCATCCGTTGTGGTCACGGGATCGTGGATTACGGCGGCAAGTTCCAGCATCATGTTCTCCTGCATCGCGGGCATGGCGGGCCAGTCCTTGATGTTGGGGCCGTAACGGAGTTCGGTTTCCGGAAGCGCGTGGCCGAAGCCGTTGTAGATGCGCTTCTCATAGATGCGGCCGTCAAAGGAGTAGGGCTTGTGGTCGTCCTTATACTCAATGTCAGTTGCTGCAGTGATGACGCCGCCGTTCGCGGCGGTTGCGGCAATGCTCCTGGCATCCATCAGCGCCACCATTGAAATCTGGCCCTGACCGGGCTTGGAACCCTCCCTGTTGGGGAAATTGCGGGTGGTGTGACGGATGGAGAGGCCGTTGTTTGAAGGGACGTCGCCGGCGCCGAAGCAAGGACCGCAGAAGGCGGGCTTGATAACTACTCCTGCCTCCAGGAGTTCCTCGGCAATGTGGTTACGGGTGGTTGCAAGATACACCGGAGTGCTCTGGGGATATGCGCTCATAGTGAAGTAATCGTTGCCGATGGATTTGCCCCTCAGGATTGTTGCAGCCTCACTCAGGTTGTCATAAGTGCCGCCGGAGCAGCCTGCGATGATTCCTTGATCGGCCCACACCTTGCCGTCACGGATCTTGGAAAGAAGATCCGGGTGCACCTTGTCTCCAAAACGCTTGACGGTGTCTTCCTCAATGGCCTTCAGCACCTTCTCCGGGTTCTCCTGGAGTTCGTGGATTGTAACGGCGTTGGAGGGGTGATAAGGAAGGGCGATCATGCTCTCCTGGGTGCTCAGGTCTATTGTTACCACGGAATCGTAGTATGCAACTGCGCCGGGTTTCAGTTCCCTGTAAGCCTCAGGGCGTCCGTGCATCTCAAAGTAATTCTTGACCTCACCGTCAGTGATCCAGATGGAGGAGAGGCAGGTGGTCTCTGTTGTCATCACGTCAATTCCGTTACGGAAATCGATGGGGAGTTCCTTGACGCCGGGGCCTGCAAATTCCAGCACCTTATTCTTCACGAAACCGCTCTCAAACACGGCTTTCACAAGGGAAATTGCAACATCATGAGGGCCGATACCCCTTCTGGGCTTACCCTCCAGCCACACAAGGACAACCTCCGGGGCGTTGATGTCCCAGGTGTTCTTGAGGAGTTGCTTCACAAGTTCTCCGCCGCCTTCGCCTACACCCATATTGCCAAGGGAACCATAGCGGGTGTGGGAGTCGGATCCAAGGATCATATTGCCGCAAGCGGTGAGGGCTTCACGCGCATACTGGTGGATAACCGCCTGGTTTGCAGGAACATAGATGCCGCCGTATTTCTTTGCGGCGCTAAGGCCGAACACGTGGTCGTCCTCATTGATTGTTCCGCCCACTGCGCACAGGGAGTTATGGCAGTTTGTCATAGCATACGGCAGGGGGAATTCCTTCAGGCCGCTTGCACGTGCCGTCTGGATAATGCCTACGTACGTAATGTCATGGCTCACCATGGCGTCAAAGCGGATGTGAAGTTTGTCGCCTTTGGATCCGTTCACGTCATGCGCGCGGAGAATCTGATAAGCAATGGTGTTCTCGCGGGCCTCGTCTTTGCTTAAGGGCGCGGTCTCACTCAAAGTTTTTCCGTCAAGGAGATATACTCCGTTAGGGTTCAGTGTTATCATATTATAGAATCAATAAATATTGTCAATGCAAGCATATCCGCCGCCCCGCCCGGGGAAATCCCCTCCCGGGCATAGCGGCTGCACATATCTTTCAGGGCATCTGCGTGTGATGGGCAGGCGTTGGCCGGAGAAAATTGGTTTATCGGGCACCGTCCCGAAAAATAAATTTCTTCGGCCGAAGGCTGAGCAGATGCCAGAAGGGCTGCTGCTTCACGTTTTACCTCCTGCGCACGGTCATAGCCCACACGCTTAATGACACAGGTGTCGTCCAGGGTGGACATAATCTTCAGCATAGTCTTCTGCAGGGCGTCCTGCTCTGCCATACGGTAAAACGGCAGCCAGTCCGTGAAAAGATCACGGTAGCCGGTAAGAGCAATTCTTCTGGCGCCAACTAGCGTTGAATGTAACTTGTTATCATTCAGATAGTTACGCAAAATCCCCTGTGCTATTTCACATAAGGCATTTTGCATAACTTGCTCATTATCAATTGTTTCCGTTCTACGGCCTGCGGCATTAACGGCCATTCCAAGCGCAAAGATAGCCCCGCGGTGGGTGTTCACCCCGCCCGTTGCGGAAAGCATGGCCTTCTCTGCCTCAATGCCAAGTTCACGGAGTTCATCCGGACCTGAAGCCATGGCCATCCTGGACCAGAACGGCCTCAGGGCCTTGATTCCCCTCAGCATAGTGTCATAGTCCATGTCCTTGTGCGCTCCGGGACCGTCCGGACCAACCAGCCCGGGCTTACCGGGAGTATTCAGTTCCAGAAGCAGCGCCCTCTCTGCCAGCGCCGCCAGAAGATACGGATGCGATGTAGAGGGGCACAGCGCCGCGGCCGATGCATAGTCCCCCGCCTCGATTGCTGCCCTTACGGCCGATGCCGATACAACGGCATCTACGTGCGCCGGGCTGGCGTTGGCAGAGGAAAATTGGTTTTTCGGGCACCGTCCCGAAAAATAATTTTGCTCTGCCGAAGGCTGGGCAGATGCCCGATCGGAGCCGGGCAATGACCACTGCGTTATGCATAAGGGCATTGTACCGGGCCGTGAGAGGATCAAGGGGCTCAGAGCCAACAAAGCGCACAGTGGCGCCAAGAGCCGGCATAATGTGCCTTTCAAAGAGGTCAATGTCCAGCCGCATCTGTGTCTCAGCCGCATCAGAGAGGTCCTTCAGGAAATACGTGGGGAACGTCGCTGCCGATATACAGTAGTCCGATCCCTCCAGTACTGTGATACAGGCATCTGCGTGCGTTGGGCTGGCGTTGGCAGAGGAAAATTGGTTTTTCGGGCACCGTCCCGAAAAATAATTTTGCTCTGCCGAAGGCTGGGCAGATGCCCGATCGGAGCCGGGC
>ONOQ01000054.1 GCA_900319485.1 uncultured Bacteroidales bacterium
TAGTCTTTGCTTTATCAAGAATGTGGTAAAGAATCCCCGTATCATCATCGGGAACTACACATACTATGATGACGTGGATGGTGCGGACCAGTTTGAGAAACACGTAACACACTTCTACGATTTCATCGGCGACAAACTGATTATCGGGAAGTTCTGCGCCATCGCCAAAGGCATTGAGTTCGTGATGAACGGGGCCAACCACAGAATGGACGGTGTGACGACCTATCCATTCTACATAATGGGTGGAGACTGGGGCAGCGCCATTGCTCCTGTAAAAGATGAATTGCCTCTGAAGGGCGATACCGTGGTCGGCAACGATGTCTGGATCGGTCAGAATGTGACCGTAATGCCTGGTGTGCATATCGGCGATGGGGCCATCATTGGGGCAAACTCTGTCGTGGCTTCCGACATTCCTCCGTATGCAGTTGCCGCAGGCAACCCTTGCAGGGTTATCAAGAAGCGTTTCGATGAGGATCTCATTGCTTACCTTCTGGACTTGAAGTGGTGGGATTGGGATATCGAAAAGATAGAGGCCAACTTCGAGGCCTTGTCCAGTGGAGATTTGACTCTTATAAAGAAGATTGGGAGGTAGGGTGTGATTATTTTGATAACAGGCGCATCCCACACGGGAAAGACGCTTCTGGCGCAGCGGATGCTTGAAAAAAACAAGTATCCATCCTTCTCTATTGATCACTTAAAGATGGGCCTTATCCGCAGTGGGAACACCAGTCTTACGCCGCTGGATGATGACGCTCTCACGGAGTATCTTTGGCCCATTGTCCGTGAGATGATAAAGACGGCCATAGAGAACCGACAGAATCTAATCGTAGAAGGCTGCTATGTTCCGTTTGACTGGCGGAAAGACTTTGAAGAAAAGTATCTTTCTTCTATTCGGTTCATCTGCCTTGCTATGACGGGCCGCTACATTGATGAACATTTCCAGGAGATCACGGGACATGGTTCAGCCATAGAATCCCGTCTGGATGATTCTAAATGCTCCTTGTCCGGTCTGAAAGAAGACAACAACCGGTATCTGGAAGGTTTTGTCCAGGCCGGAGAGCAAGTCGTATTGATTGATGACGGCTTTGAGCGTGCTATCGAAGCGTTAGTGGAGGATTAAATCCAAATTTATCGGTCAAGCCTATCGATGAAGGCTTGTATCTGGAGCAGCCCTTCGATGAACGAGAGGTTCGAGATTCGGAGTGTTTGGTCTACTAAATGAAAAAGTCAGCATATTGCTGGCTTTTTTTGGTATTGCTAAATCGGCAAGGATTAAGTAACTTTGCATACCAAAATTTGATATAATGGACAAATTAATAGCACTTAACCCCAACGAGGTAGTTGCCTACCTTCAGAAACGGCCCGCAGAGTTCACCAGGGCCGACTTACTCCGATTCATCACTGAAAAAGGCATCCGTATGGTTGACTTCATGTATCCGGCCGAAGACGGCAGGGTGAAGACCCTGAATTTCACCGTCAACAGCCTCGCATACGCGGAGACCATCCTCACGGAAGGAGAGCGAGTGGACGGCTCCAGCCTTTTCCCCTCATTCATAGAGGCCGGGAACAGTGACCTTTACGTAATTCCCCGCTACCGTACGGCGTTTGTGGATCCCTTCAACGAGATTCCCACCCTGTGTATGCTCTGCGATTTCTACGACAAGAGCGGAGAGCCCTTCGACTGCGGCCCGCACGCAACCCTCATGAGGGCCGAAAAAGCCTTCGAGGCATCTACCGGGATGCAGTTCGAGGCCATGGGAGAACTGGAATACTACGTGATAACGGAAGAAGACAAACTTTTCCCCGCCACTGACCAGAAAGGCTACCACGAGAGTGAGCCCTTTGCAAAACTGAACGATTTCCGCCGCGAATGTATGGACCACGTTGCAAAGACCGGCGGCCAGATAAAGTACGGCCACAGCGAGGTTGGAAACTTCACCCTTGACGGCAAAGTCTACGAGCAGAACGAGATAGAGTTCCTCCCCTGCCCCCTTGACACCGCCGCAGACCAGCTTCTCCTTGCAAAATGGGTTATCCGTAACCTTGCATACCGCTATGGCCTGGATGTAAGTTTCGCCCCCAAGATCACCGTTGGCAAGGCAGGAAGCGGGATGCACATCCATATGCGCCTTATGAAAGACGGAAAGAACGCTACCCTGGGGAAAGACGGAAAACTCTCCGGGGAAGCCCTCCGCGCAATTGCGGGCCTTATGACACTGGCCCCGTCAATCACCGCGTTCGGAAACAAGAATCCCACTTCATACTTCCGCCTGGTTCCCCACCAGGAGGCTCCCACCAACGTTTGCTGGGGAGACTGCAACCGCAGCGCCCTTGTCCGCGTACCCCTTGGCTGGAGTTCCGGGAAGGATATGTGCTCCAAGGCAAATCCCGTGGAGACTCCCGCCGCCCTTGACACCACCGCCAAGCAGACCTTCGAGATGCGCTCCCCGGACTGCAGCGCGGATATCTACCAACTTATGGCAGGTCTTTGCGTCGCCGCGCGTATCGGCCTTGAGATGCCCGTGGAGAAGGCCCTGAAGATTGCAAAGGAGACATACGTAGATATGGATATCCATAAATCTGAGAACGCTGCAAAACTTGCAACCCTCGCCCAACTTCCCACCTGCTGCGCGGAATCTGCAGACAGCCTTGAGAAAGTCAGAGACATCTACCAGAAGGCCGATGTCTTCCGTCCCAGGATGATTGACGGCATCCTTAAGAGCCTTAAGGCCCATGGTGATTCTTCACTCCACTCACAGGCTCGTAAGAATCCAGGTCTAATGAAGCAGCTTGTAGAGCAATATTTCTATTGCGGATAGGACTTTTCAATCCTAATTGGCACAAATAATTCACCGGCCCGTTGCACTCACTGCGACGGGCCGGTTACTTAACCTAAACTTAAACTATGAAAAACTTCACTGCAAATGTAGCATATTGAACGCATATATGCAATACTTTGCATAATTATTTTTTTTAAAAATGTATTTCTGTCAGGACGAATACACAAGGACTTTTTATCCCTATTTAACAGTGACGCATCTTTGCGAATTTGAGTATCAGGAGTTTATCTCCATATTGATCGAAATGGACGCGTGCCTTAAGGTCCGGAACCAGGCCCGTAATCTCAAGGATTTTCCCTTTTCCGAAGCGGTTGTGCTCTATGCTGTCCCCCGCCTTGAAGGAGGTCATAGGATCCGGGACGAAGTTGGCGTCGATGACGGGGGGCTTCACCATGGACGCCCGGTCCTGGCCGGGCGTGACGGAAGGACGGGGCGTAGAGGATGGACGTACAGGCGCGGAGGACGGTTTTGACGCGGAGCGTGAGCCGTACACACTCACCTGACGGCGCTCCCCGAAGGAGCCGCGGCGCCAAGAAATGCCCACGGAGCCGAAGTCATCGTCGTCATCGCGGCGGCCTGCCTCCATATCTTCACGCGTAAGAGGATGGTCAAGGTACTGCGGGGCTATCTCACGGAGAAAACGGCTGGGAGAATTGGACTCGTGCTTTCCGTTACGCATACGCGTCTGGGCAAAAGACACGGTCACAACCCGTTTGGCGCGGGTTATGGCCACATAGAAAAGCCGCCTTTCCTCCTCAAGGTCCTGGGGCGTAAGGAGCCAACCGCCGGAGGGGAACAGATTCTCCTCCATACCCGTCACATAGACGTACGGGAACTCCAGGCCCTTTGCGGTATGGACCGTCATCAGGGCAACCTTATTGGCCGATTCTTCGTCCGACACATCCACATTGGAAAGAAGCGACACATTCTCCAGGTAACTTGAAAGGTCCACGCGAGGCGCCTCATCGACGGCCTCCTCCTCAGCGTCCTCCATAAACAGTTTCACGCTGTTGAGGAGTTCCTCAATGTTCGCGAAGCGGGACTGGCCCTCCACGGAAGTATCGGCCTTGTAAAACAGGTACAGGCCGCTTTCCTGGGCANTGAAAATAGTAGGTCCTGAGTTCCTTGAGATGACGGGAAGCCGATGCCGCCTGGAAAAGGGACACCCCCGCCGCACGGGCCTCCTCTATGAGGGCGTTAAGGGAAGTGTTGCCGATACCCCTTGCGGGCTTATTGACTATCCGCTTGAAGGATTCGTCGTCGTTGGGATTGACCGCCAGTTTGAAATACGCCATCATATCCTTTACCTCCGCCCTCTCGAAGAAAGAGTTGCCGGAGAAGATCATATAGGGGATATTTCGGCGGCGGAGTTGCTCTTCAAGCGCCCTGGACTGTGAATTTGTACGGTAGAGGATGGCAAAGTCCTGATACTCTGCTCCGTCCGTGCGTATGCGCTGGATGATGGAAGAGGCGGTCTGCATAGCCTCCTCCTGCTCCGTGAAGGTTCTCACAAGGTGGATGGGCTCTCCCTTATCCCCCATAGAGACGCACTCCTTGGGGATCCTTCCCTCATTACGGGCGATAAGGGTGTTGGCGGCATTCACTATATTCTGGGTGGAGCGGTAGTTTCTCTCCAGGCGGAAGAGTCTTGCCCCGGGGAAATCCTTCTGGAAATTCAGGATGTTCTGGATCTGGGCGCCGCGGAAGCCGTAGATGGACTGGGAGTCATCTCCCACGACGCAGATGTTCCGGTGCCGCGCCGCCAGTTTGAGAAGGATCAGGTACTGGGCCATGTTGGTGTCCTGGTACTCGTCCACAAGGATATGGTCAAATCGGGCCGATATATCGGCAAGCGCCTCCGGAGACTTCTTGAGGAGGATATTCATATAGAGGAGGATATCGTCGAAGTCCATTACGCCGGACTGCCGGCAGAGGGCGCAGTAGGCGGCGTAGATGCGGTAAATCTCAGGCTTTTTCTGGTGGCTGTCAGATTCCCTGTAGCCGCCGGCGCCGTTGGAGTAAGGCGTGGGGGTTATGAGGTCATTCTTGGCCTTGGAGATGCGGGAGAGCACCTCCTTGGGCTTATACACTTTGTCGTCCAGACTAAGGTTCTTTATGCAGGTTTTAACCGCGCTCACGGAATCCGTCTGGTCATAGATTGTGAAGGTTGGAGGGAACTCAATTACGCCTGCATAGTCCCTCAGGAACCTTATGAACACGGAGTGGAAGGTGCCCATCCATATGCGGCGGGCCTTCCTCTCCCCTACCATAAGGCCTATCCTGTCCTTCATTTCACCGGCGGCCTTTTTGGTAAAAGTAAGCGCCAGGATGCGCTCAGGAGGCACCCCGCTCTCAATAAGATATGCAATCCGGGAAGTTAAAACCCTGGTTTTTCCAGATCCTGCTCCCGCCACTATGAGCATTGGTCCGCTTACACACTCCACAGCCCTTTTCTGCTCATCGTTCAAATCCTTCAAAATCTCGCTCATACAGCCCAATTTTATTACGCGAAATTAGCAATTTTTTCGTAACTTCGCACAGTATTTTTGTAAATGCACAAAACCTTAACAATAATGTCAAACAATCTCGCTTTGAAAAAGGGCCTGAACGTACCGCTCAGTGGTGCGGCAGCCCCTGAAGTCACTAGGCGGGTCACCCCTGACGTAGTTGCCGTAAAACCTACCGATTTCAAAGGATTCCTCCCCAGGCTCCTGGTGAAGGAAGGTGACGCGGTGCTTGCCGGTTCCCCCCTTATGGCTCACAAACAAAACCCTGAGATTCTGCTCACTTCGCCCGTAAGCGGCACCGTTCAGCAGATCGTAAGGGGTGAAAAGAGAAAATTGCTTGCGGTTCTGGTAAAGGCCTCTGAGAAGCAGGAAGCCGTGGACTTTGGCGCCAAGGCTCCCGCCACGGACGCAGACGTCCGCGCCCTTCTCCTCAAGACCGGCCTCTGGGGATCCCTTGTCCAGCGCCCCTACGGCGTTATGGCAGACCCTTCCGCCACACCCAAGGCAATCTTCGTCTCATCATTCAGCACCGCTCCCCTTGCACCCGACGAGGACTTTGTCCTTGGAGACGCCCTGGCCGATATCCAGGCCGGCGCGGACGCCCTTGGGAAGGTTGCTCCCGTACACGTTTCAATCCGTACGGAGAACGCCTCCTCTACGCCTTTCCACAAGTTGGAGAACGTAACTCTCCACACCGTGAGCGGTCCCCATCCCGCAGGTAACGTTGGTGTGCAGATCAGCCACATCTCCCCCATTATGAAGGGAGAGACAGTGTGGACCGTATCACTTCTGCACCTTGCCGCCATCGGCCACGTGATCAATACCGGCAAACTTGACCTTACCCGCAAGGTTGCCGTTACCGGCCCCGCAGCAACCCGCAATGCATACGTGGTGTGCCTTCCCGGTACTCCCGTGAGTGAGATCACCCACGTGATGCCGGAAATCCGCGTAATCGGCGGAGACGCCCTTGCCGGTGAAATCCTTGGCAAAGACGGCTACCTTGGCTTCTTCCAGAACCAGCTCACCCTCCTTCACGAAGGCTATGAGCGTGAATGGTTCGGCTGGGCAAAGCCCTTCCGTCCCAAGGTTCACTCCAGTTCCTGGTGCTACTTCTCATGGCTCACCCCGGGAAAGAAGTACGATATGGACACCAACCTCCACGGCGGTCCCCGCGCCTTTGTGGAAACCAAGTGCTTTGAGGATGTAACCCCTATGGACATCTTCCCCATCTACCTCATCAAGGCCTGCCTCGCAGGAGACATTGAGAAGATGGAGCAGTTCGGCATCTACGAAGTCCTTCCCGAAGACCTTGCGCTGTGCGACTATGTAGACCCTTCCAAGAACGAGATCCAGGCCATTATCCAGAAGGGTATTGACCTTATGATCAAAGAAATGGCATAAGCTATGGCAGATCAGAATAAACCTGGCCTTTTTGAAAAAGGCGGCAAGCTGTACTGGCTTCACTCTTCCATCGACGCTTTTGACACCTTCCTCCGCGTTCCCGGCACCGTTACACTGAAGGGCGCCCACGTGAGGGACGGAATCGACCTCAAGCGCGTGATGATTATGGTTGTTATCGCCCTTGTTCCCGCGGCCCTGTTCGGTATGTACAACGTAGGTCTCCAGACCTCTACCCTCTACGGCCTTGACTGGGGCTGGTTCCATATGTTCTGGTATGGTCTCCTCAGGATGCTTCCTCTGTTTGTGGTATCCTATGTGGTTGGCCTTGGAATTGAGTTCGCTTCATCCCAGATAAGGGAAGAAGAGGTGAACGAGGGATACCTTGTAACCGGTTTCCTCATTCCCCTCATCGTCCCCGTGGACGTTCCCCTGTGGATGCTGGCCCTGGCCGTCGCATTCTCCGTCATCTTCGTGAAGGAGGTCTTCGGCGGTACCGGTATGAATATCTGGAATCCGGCACTCGTTGCCCGCGCATTCCTGTTCTTCTCCTACCCTTCCAGTATGTCCGGTTCAAGCGTGTGGGTATCCAAGACCTGGGTTCCCGCCCTCAAGGACGTGGATGCGATATCGGCCGCAACTCCCCTTGCAATAGCCCACGACGGCGGTGTGGAGGCCCTGAGTTCCCAGTATTCCTTTATGGATATGTTCTGGGGCTTCATCCCCGGCTCCACCGGTGAGACTTCCGTGGTTGCAATCCTCCTTGGAGCCTTCATCCTGGTATGGACGGGCGTGGCTTCCTGGAAGATTATGGTTAGTTCCCTGGCCGGCGGCCTCCTGGTAGGATGGCTTGGCCAGATTGGAGGAGCAACAACCCTTCCCTGCTACTACCAGTTGGTGATGGGCGGTTTCCTCTTCGGATCCGTATTTATGGCAACAGATCCCGTCACCGCCGCCCAGACAGAGGTTGGCAAGTGGATCTACGGTTTTCTGGTAGGCGCCCTTGCCGTGGTGGTCCGTCTGTGGAACCCCGGCTATATGGAGGGTATGATGCTGGCCATCCTGTTTATGAACACTATGGCTCCCATCATTGACCACTGCGTGGTTTCGGCCCATACAAACCGCAGAATCAAAGCAAAAGCATAGGAGGACAGCCGTATGAATACTAATAATAATGTATATACCGTAGTCTACACCACCATAATAGTGGTGGTGGTAGCCGCTATCCTCGCTTTCGTGTCACAGAGCCTCAAGGCAAAGCAGGACGCCAACGAAAAGGCGGAAACAATTTCCCAGATGCTCACCAGCGCCGGCTACGGCACCAAAGCGGAACTTGACCGCCTTGGCAACAGCGCCAAACTGGACAAGTACGCAGAGGAAATTGAGGAAGCATTCGTGATTAACCTGAATGGTGAAAGAGTAAGTGAACTTGAGGGAATTACCGTTTACGGTCCCAAGGACCTCAAGCGTCAGAACTACAACATCAAGGGCGGAGCCAACAAAACCGGTGAGCCTGAGATTCCCGTTTTCATCTTCAAGAACGGCCGCACGGTGGTTCCCATCTACGGAGCCGGCCTGTGGGGTCCCATCTGGGGATATATCTCCTTCAACTCCGACCTATCCACCATCGGCGGCGCATACTTCGACCACGAGTCAGAGACCGCCGGCCTTGGCGCCAAGATCAAGGACGACCCTTCCTTCCAGGCCGAATTCGTTGGTGAGAAGGCCGATTTCTCCTCGGCAAATGTCTTTGACATCGTGAAGGGCGGCTCTCCCAAGGACGGAGAAGGAGTGTCCCTGATTGACAACAAGATTGACGCAATCACCGGCGCCACCATGACCTCCCAGGGTCTTGACGCCGCAATTGACACCTGGCTCGCAGCCTACGCAAAGTACTTCCTCGGTGAAAAACCCGCCTGCGACAAACCCTGCTGCGGCGGAGAAGACAAGGATGAACCCTGCGACGGAAACTGTGAAAACCATAAAGAAGTGGAGGACTAAGAGATGGACGCAAAACTTAAAGAAACCATTCTGAACCCTATTTTCAAGGGTAATCCCATTACCGTGCTGGTTCTGGGTATCTGCTCTTCCCTGGCGGTTACCGTCACCCTGAAGGGCGCCCTGGTCATGGCCCTTTCCGTGATAGTCGTCTGCGGCATTTCCAGCCTTATCCTGTCACTGCTGAGAAAGACCATCCCCGGCCGCGTGCGTATCATCGTGCAACTGGTTGTGGTTGCCATGATGGTTATCCTGGTGGACCAGATCCTGAAGTCCTTCGAAGCCACCTACGCCATCGACAAACAACTGTCCGTCTATATCGGCCTTATCATTACAAACTGCATTGTGATGGGCCGCATCGAGGCCTTCGCCCTTGGCAACAAGCCCTGGCCCAGTTTCCTTGACGGTATTGCAAACGGCGCCGGTTACGGCCTTATCCTTATAATCGTAGCCTTCTTCCGCGAACTTCTGGGAAGCGGAACCCTCTTCGGATTCGACATCCTGAACCGCTTCGGCTACGTTCCCAACAACCTGGTTATCCTGCCGCCCTTCGCCCTCATCCTCCTCGGATGCATCGTGTGGGTGCAGCGCTCCATCCAGAAAGATCTTCAGGAAAAATAAAAGTACAGACCTATGGAATATCTCAGCCTATTTGTAAAGTCCATCTTTGTGGACAATATGATTTTCGCTTACTTCCTGGGAATGTGCTCGTTCCTGGCAGTATCGAAAAACGTCAAGACAGCGGCAGGCCTGGGCCTTGCAGTTATCTTCGTGCTTCTGGTGACTCTCCCCATCAACTATCTCCTCAACACCTACGTGCTCCAGCCCGGCGCCCTCAAGTGGATCAGCCCTGAGATGGCAGGCGTAGACCTGAGTTTCCTCAGTTTCATCGTGTTCATTGCGGTTATCGCCGCAATAGTGCAGATAGTGGAGATGGTGGTGGAGAAATTCTCACCGGAACTCTACTCTTCCCTCGGTATCTTCCTGCCCCTTATCGCTGTGAACTGCGCCATCCTTGGCGGTTCCCTGTTTATGCAGCAAAAAGACTTCCTGAACATTGGAGAGGCAACCGTTTACTCACTTGGCTCCGGCCTTGGCTGGTTCCTTGCAATAGTGTCCCTGGCCGCCATCCGTGAGAAGATGAGTTACTCCAACGTTCCCGCAGCCCTCAAGGGCCTTGGCATCACATTCATCACCGTGGGTCTTATGGGCATTGCCTTCATGACCTTCATGGGCATTTCACTGTAGGAGGATCGCGCTATGACAAGTACAATCATTGCTTCAATAGGAGTCATCGTTGTTGTGACCCTTATCCTGGTTGCGCTCCTTCTCTGGATCAAGACCGCCCTCACCCCTTCCGGTACCGTTAAGATAAACATCAACAACGGAACCAAGGAACTTGAGGTCACCCCCGGAGGTGACGTGATGCACACCCTGGCCGATCACGGAATCTTCCTTCCCTCCGCCTGCGGCGGCAAGGCCAACTGCGGCCAGTGCAAACTCCAGGTTCTTGCCGGCGGCGGCACCATCCTTCCCACTGAAACGGGCTTCTTCTCCCGCAAGCAGATCAAGGAAGGCTGGCGTCTTGGCTGCCAGGTGAAGGTTAAGGACAACATTGAGATTGCCGTTCCGGAAAGCGCCCTCTCCGTCAAGAAACTTGAGTGCGAGGTAATTTCCAACGACAACGTGGCCACCTTCATCAAGGAATTCACCGTCCGCCTCCCCGAAGGAGAGCACATTGACTTCAAGTCCGGTGAATACATCCAGATTGACATCCCCGAGTACGAGGCCGATTTCTCCGATATGGGCGTTGCCGATATCTACAAGGGAGACTGGGAGAAGTACGGCATCACTTCCCTGAAGTTCAAGAACACCGTTCCCACCATCAGGGCATACTCCATGGCCAGTTATCCTGCAGAGAAGGACCTCATCAAACTGAACGTGCGTATTGCCACTCCTCCGTTTGACAGGACCCAGCCCAAGGGCGTATTCAAGTTCGTCCCCGGCGTTCCTCCGGGAATAGCCTCCACCTACGTGTTCTCACGTAAGCCCGGCGACAAAGTGTGGATCAGCGGCCCTTACGGAGAATTCCTCCTCCCCAAGGACGACCCTGACTCCCAGGAATACGTATTCGTTGGCGGCGGCGCCGGTATGGCACCTCTCCGCAGCCACATCATGCACCTTTTCAAGACCCTCAAGACCAAGAAGGAAGTTCACTTCTTCTACGGCGCCCGCGCCCTTGTTGAAGCCTTCTACCTGGAAGATTTCGCAGAGATCGAGAAAGATTTCCCCAACTTCCACTTCCATCTTGCCCTTGACCGTCCGGATCCCGCAGCAGACGCTGCAGGCGTGAAGTACACCGCCGGTTTCGTTCACAACGTTATGAACGAGACCTATCTCAAGGACCACGAGGCCCCGGAGGACATCAAGTACTTCATGTGCGGTCCGCCTATGATGACAAAGTGCGTGTGTGACCTTCTGGACAGCCTTGGCGTTGCCCCTGAAAGCATCCTCTTTGATAACTTCGGAGGTTAATCCTCCCCTACGGATTAAGCCGGCCCCCGCAAAGGGCCGGCTTTTTTATCACAAAAAACAGAAACTTTTTTTGTGATTGAACCCTTGAAACGTAAAAACTTTGCGTTTCATCACGTGAAACAACACTTTTTTTCAGAAGATGTTTGGAATAGGCGGCAACTGTGGATAGTTTTGCTATCGGACTTTCAAGTTGAATTCCGATGAAAAAAGCACAACATACTACCACAGGCCGGATGTCTTTCCTCATTACCGTCACCAGAAATCTATTTGCTTGCCGCCCGTCTGCGGCGCTATTGGCTGCGCTCTTGCAGTATCCGGCCTTTTTTTGCTGTACGCCCGTCCCCGCCCCTGCAATGAGAATGGCGGCGGGAGAATATATAGACGTGTTCTTCTTCGACACCCTTTCCCCGCAGTATCTGGACTGCTACCAGCGCCTTAAGGCGGATGACGTCCTCTACGCGCTTTCCTCCGTGGGTCCAAAGCGCGTAGTGGCGCTCTCCGTAGGTTCAAAGGACGCTATGACCTGGGCCGATATCCGTACGTACGCAGACCTTTGCAAATACCGCTTCTCCCTGAAGGAAGATTCCCCCGAGAAGCCTCTTATGGCCGGAGAGGGCATACTTGGAGACGGAGTGTCACGCGTAGCGGACCTCCGGATGAGGACATCCCTTGCAAGGGTGGTCCTCGGGAGCGTCGCCTGCGACTTCTCGGATACCCCATACACGGGCCTTGGCTTTGACAACAAACTCATATATATGCAGTACGCCGGGGTGGAGGCAAGGCCATTCGGCCCCGGGCAGGAAATTCCGCTTTCAACGGTAAACCAGGGCTGGCTGGACAGCGCTGCGGTAATGTCGTTCCCCTGGCCGCATATGCTGCTCCAGCCCGGCCTTGGCAATATCTGGAGGGAGAGGGTAAAGGACGAAAGGGAGTTCTGGTGCTATGGGAACGACGTAGATACATCGGCCCTTGGAAGGCCCGTGACAAGGATAGTCCTGGATGGATACGTTGGAGAGCACCGCTGCTACTACCCCATAGACCTTCCGCGGCTGAAGGCCGGTGAAACCGTGAAACTGGACATCACCCTGAAAAGGATGGGGACGCCGGATCCCGACATCCCTGCAAACGGGGCTATGGTAACGCTTGAGTCCAGCATTGTTCCCTGGGACATCCGGGAAGAAAGAGAAGAGATATTTGAATGATGGGAAGAGGGGTTAGATGGTTAATAATTTTGCTCGTGGCCGCGTGTTCGCGTGTGGAAGAGCCGCCGTGCGAGGTTTCCGTAACCCTCCTCGCTCCAGGCCCCCACACGCGTTCAGGCGACCCTGAAGAGTCACTTGTCACAGACTGCAATCTCTTCATCTACAATCAGTTCGGCCTTCTTGAAAAAAAGGTCTATGTGCCGCGAAGGGAGTATCCGGGAGGCGCCATCTCAGTACAGGCCCGTCTTGTAAAAGAATCCCCGTACACGGTCCTTGCCGCGGCTAACCTTGGATATGAACTGAAACTAGGTTCCCTAGAGGAAGCCCTCTCCTACAGGTACCATATGGCCTACCCCGACGAATTCTCGCAGGGGATTCCGATGTCCGCCGCCGTGGAAGAGGCCGTAGCCGGAAATGACGCCAGGATTGAGGTGCCGCTTGAGAGGCTTATGTCAAGGGTTGACCTGAGGGTAGACCGCCGCGCCCTCAACGAGGACGTCTCCATCCGCATCACATCAGTTCAGGTTTCAAATGCGGCTTCGTCGGTGCTCCTTTTCGGAGAAAGCCGGGTGGAGCAGTGGAGCCACCTGTTCACGGAAGGATACTCAAAGACGGGCCAGGACCTCTACAACCTTAACCACGACGCCCTTGACGGGATTAGCGGCGCCGTAGCGCTATACCTTCTGGAAAGCGGCCCCGGCGGTCTTGTGGAGCCTTATATAGAGGTAAAGGCCGATTACCACTCCTCCACCTGCCACACCCGCCCCGGGGAGCCGCTGGTCTACCGTTTTTACATAACAGACAACAACCAGGGTACGCAGCGGAACGCGCTGTATCCCATAATACTGAAACCAACCGGCACGGGACTTGAGTGCCCGGACGGCTGGCGGCTTGAAAAAGGGGCGCTTGTTACAGCATTTTAGAAAGGCAGGCCCTCAGGGAATCTGTCCAGTAAGGGATCTGAAGGCCGAAGGTTTCCTTGATAAGAGTCTTGTCAAGGACAGAATATGCGGGCCGATGCACCTTTGAGGGGAATTCCCCCGAATGGCAGGGCTGAATGTCACAGGAAGTGTGCCCGGAGTACTCTGCAATGGCCTTTGCGAAGTCATACCAGGAGCAGACGCCTTCGTTGGAGTAATTATACACGCCACACACGTCATTGCCGGCCTGACCGGCAATCTCTACTATGACCTTTGCAAGGTCATGGGCATATGTGGGAGTTCCAACCTGGTCAAATACCACCTTGAGGGAAGGCCTTGTGGCGGTAAGGTCAAGCATAGTTTTCACAAAGTTCTTCCCGTATTCACTGTATAGCCACGCCGTACGGATAATGACGTAACGCACGCCGGAGCGGAGGATTGCCTCCTCACCGTGGAGTTTAGTAAGGCCGTAGACGCCCGTGGGAGTGCCTTTCTGATCCTCCCTGCATGGAGTGTTGTAAGGCTCTTTTCCAAAGACATAATCCGTAGAGATATGGACAAGGAGCCCGCCCACCTCCTTCATTACCGTGGCAAGGTTCTCCACGGCCTTTGCATTCAGGAGTTCCGCAAGTTCATAATTGTCCTCCGCGGCTTCAACGTTTGTGTATGCGGCGCAGTTCACTATGGCCTCAACCTTCTCCCTGGCCACAAGAGCCCTTATGGCCTGGATGTCAGTGATGTCCAGTTCTTCAATGTCCGTATATATGAAATCCGCGGGGTGAAGATCCTGGATGGACCTTCCCAACTGACCTTTGGAACCTGTTACAAGTACCTTCATTTTGCGTAATAGTCTACGGAATAGTCAAAAAGATCCGTGGCCTCTGAAAGAAGCGGATGATGCTTATCCTTTTCCGACAGAAGGACGGAGGCCTCCGGGATACCCCAGTCTATGCCAAGGGAAGGGTCGTCCCAGGCGATGGCGCCTTCTGCCTCAGGGGCGTAGGGGTTGTCACATTTATACTGGAAAACGGCCTCAGGACTGAGTACGGCAAAGCCGTGGGCAAAGCCGCGGGGCACGAAGAACTGCCTGTGATTCTCCCCGGAAAGGATGCACGCGACGTGCTGGCCGAACCACGGGGAGCCGCGGCGGATATCCACCGCAACGTCAAGGACGGTGCCGCTCACAACCCTCACAAGTTTACTCTGTGAGTACATTCCCTTCTGGTAATGAAGACCGCGCACCACGCCGTAGGAACTCTTGCTTTCATTGTCCTGGACAAAGGTTACCGGCCTTACCGCAGCGTCAAAATCCCTCTGGCTCCAGGACTCCAGAAAATAGCCCCTGGAGTCTCCAAATACCTTTGGCTCCACAATCACCACTCCGGGAATAGATGTTTCAATTATATTGATCATATGGCATATATCCTCACAAAGATAGCCAAAAAAAAGCAGGTTTGAGAAAAAAAACGTACATTTGTATTCATATGGGAAAATTAGCCGTCATAGGCGCCAGTTATCTCCAACTGCCGCTTGTCCTAAAGGCAAAAGAGCTTGGCCATACGGTTCACTGCTTTGCCTGGAAAGACGGCGCCGTATGTGAAGGTGTAGCAGATGAATTCTACCCCATCTCCATCACAGACAAAGAAGCCATACTTGAAAAATGCCGCCAGATAGGCATAGACGGCGTCCTCACAATTGCGTCGGACCTTGCGGTGCTAACCGTGAACTACGTGGCGGCAAAGATGGGCCTTCCCGGAAACGACGACTCATACTCGGCCCGGATGACCAACAAATACCTTATGAGGAAGGCATTCCGTGAAAACGGCATCCCCTGCCCCTCTTTCTTTGAGGTAAGCCCCGGGAACCCCCTGGATGAATCGGCCATCGGCCCCTGGCCCCTTATTGTAAAGCCAACGGACCGCTCCGGAAGCCGAGGCGTGGAAAAAGTGAGTGATACGGAGCATCTGAGGAGTGCCATAAGTTTTGCGATGGAGGAGTCCCTGAGGAAAGAAGCCATTGTGGAATCTTTCATAGAAGGAAGGGAGATAAGCGTTGAGAGCATTTCCTGGGAGGGACGGCATTACGTCCTCCAGATTACTGATAAAGTTACAACCTGCGCTCCCTATTTCATAGAACTGGAGCATCACCAGCCTTCTTCCCTGCCGGAAGATATCCAGGCTCAGGTCCGTGAACTTGTTCCCCGCGCCCTTGATGCCCTCCACATAACCGCCGGCGCATCCCACACTGAGATAAAGATAACTCCGGAAGGAAAACTCTTCATCATAGAGATCGGCGCCCGTATGGGAGGAGATTTCATAGGCTCAGACCTTGTAAGGCTATCCACCGGCTACGATTTCCTACAGGGTGTGATTGACGTTGCCCTTGGGCAGTTCAAAGAGCCCGTAATGGGGAAAAAGGCATATTCCGGGGTGTATTTCCTGTCGGAGGAGACAAAGGGGCTCATAAGGTACTTTGAGCACCCGGAAATTCTGGCCGATACAGTGGTTGAAGCCGGCATAACGGATCCGGTTCTGAGACCCATCCGCTGCAGCGCCGACAGAAGCGGCTACCTCATTTACAGGAGCGAAACCTCAAAACTGGACCTAAAATGAAAAGGATTATAGTTTTTGGAGCCACGGGAACCGTGGGAGCATACGCAAGCCTGAGGCTCAGGGAGGACGGCTTTGAGGTTGTGGCGGTAGGGTCAAGGGCTTCCGACAACGGCTTTTTTGCACAGTACGGAATAGAGTATATCAGCGTTGATATCCGCCGTAAGGATGCCTTCAGGGCGCTTCCAAAGGAAAACGTATACGGCATTGTCCAACTTGCCGCCATGCTTCCCGCAAGGATGAAGGGATATGATCCCCAGGCATATATAGACATAAACGTCACCGGGATGCTGAACGTCCTGGAATACGCCGCAGGGGTTTCCGCAGAACGCGTCCTTTATTCACAGTCCATTTCAGATGTGGCTTCCCTTGTGGGCACAACCGTTCCTATCCCGGAGGACAGCCCTTCAGGCTTCCCGGAGAATAACGATCACAGCGTTTATGCCATAGCAAAAAACGCTGCCTCTGACCTTCTGAGGCATTATTCGGCCCGCTATGGCTTTAACCATTACATACTCCGTTTCCCCAACATCTACCTCTACCATCCCAACCCTTATTATTACGTTGACGGAGTAAAGAGGATGGAAGGATACAGGCAGATGATATATATGGCCCTGAAAGGTGAACCCATATCCATTTGGGGAGACCCCTCACGCGTGAGGGATATGGTGTACGTAAAGGACTGCACGCAGTTAATAAGCCTCTGTATGAGCGTAGAGAACGCTCCTTCAGGCGTTTACAATGTGGGAACTGGCGTAGGAACGTCTATGGAGGACCAGATAAGGGGCATTGTGGAAGTGTTCTCTCCCAAGGACCACCCCTCCCCCATCCTCTATGCCCCGGATAAGCCGGACTCCCCGCAGTACATTTTTGACATCACAAAGGGCCGCACCCTCCTTGGTTATCGGCCTAAATATGGATATCTTGATTACCTCCGGGATTTCAAGGAGGAGATGCTTGAGGAGCGCTTCGCCCTCCTCTGGGGAAAAGAAAAAGATTACGTCTTATGAGAATAGATTTCAACCGTCCGTTCCTCTCCGGAAAGGAACTGGAATATATGCAGGAAGCAGTAAACTCCTGCAAACTTTCCGGCAACGGAGAGTTTACAAAAAGGTGCCAGGAATTCTTCCAGAAGCGTTATGGCTTCCGTAAATGCCTCCTTACCACCTCCGGCACGGACGCCCTTGAAATGGCCGCCATCCTCAGCAACGTGGGGCCCGGAGATGAGGTCATCGTCCCGTCCTACACCTTCGTTTCCAGCGCCCTTGCCTTCGTGCGCCAGGGTGCGGATATCGTATGGGCCGATTCCCTCCCCGGCCACCCCAATATAGACCCTGACGGCCTTGAAGCCCTCATCACGCCAAGGACCAAAGTTATAGTTGTGGTGCACTACGCCGGAATGGCCTGCGATATGGACCGCATTATGGATATCGCTCTCAGCCGCGGCATCCTGGTGGTGGAGGACGCAGCCCAGGCCGTAGACTCCTTCTACAAGGGAAAGCCCCTTGGAGGGATAGGCCATCTTGGATGTTTCTCCTTCCACGAGACAAAGAATATAACCGCGGGCGGCGAAGGCGGCCTCCTTGTGGTCAATGACCCCTCCCTTGAGAGAAGGGCGGAGATAATCTGGGAAAAAGGCACCAACCGCGCCGAATTCTTCCGCGGGATGGTGAATAAGTACGGCTGGGTGGACACAGGTTCCTCCTTCCTTCCCGCAGAGATAAACGCCGCCTTCCTGTGGGCCCAACTTGAGAACCTGGACACCGTCCAAAGGCGGAGGCTGGATATCTGGAACCAGTATTATATCGGCCTTAAAACCCTTGAGGAAAGGCATCTTGCAGAACTTCCGGTCATTCCTGACGGCGCTACCAACAACGCCCACATGTTCTATATGGTTTGCCGGAGCCTTGAGGAGAGAACGGCCCTCACCGCTTTCCTTAAGGAAGCAGGCATCCAGGCTCCGTTCCATTACCTGAGCCTTCACAGCAGCGCTTACGCAAAGGCCCATTCCAAAAATGGCATCCCGGAACTCCCCCACT
>ONOQ01000079.1 GCA_900319485.1 uncultured Bacteroidales bacterium
CCGCCTTGTCGCGGTTGTGGCGTGCAAGCGGGAGCATCTTCAGGAAATGAAGGATGCGGGCTATGGCGGGCTTTCGGAAGACATCGGCCCTGGCTCCGAAGAGAGTCCCGCCGCGCCTTAACTGCAGCACCACCAGCGCGTCCATAAGAGTGTTGGTGTGGTTTGGGGCATAGATTGTGGCTATGCCGTCGGTGTCCGGAGGGAGTTCTCCCTCTACGGTTATGCGGCGGTAACTGCGGCGCGTTGTGAAATCCACATAACGCCTTAGAGTGCTGTATAGCCTGTCTTTATCCCAGAATTCACGCATCTTTCCTGGTCTTGTTGAAGATAGTTGCTACGGTAAGGCCGGATATGATGTGCCAGATGCCCCACCAGGCGGTGATTACCAGCATTCCTCCGTGAGGGGGGAAATTTGCAAAGAGGCTGGTTCCAAGCATAAGGGCAAGGCCCAGGCCGCTGTTCTGGATACCGGTTTCAATGGTAAGGGTACGGCGGTCGCGGTAGGGGAGTTTTGCAACGGTGGCTACGCTGAATCCAAGGGTGAGGGCAAGGAGGTTATGGATGAGCACAACCAGGAAGATGTACTTCACGCTTACGAGGAACGCATCTATGTTGCTGGAGAAGGACAGTACCACCATAGCCACAAAAATAACTATGGAGAGCCACTGCAGGGGCTTTTTGAGGAAGGCTGCAACCTTGGGGAGGAACTGGCTTGTGAGTATGCCCAGGATTAGCGGAATTCCAAGGAGGATGAAGATTGTCTTGAATACGTCCCAGAGCGGAATCACAAGGGTGGGGATGTCTCCGTGGACACCCGCGAAGTGCATATAGATGCTGCCCCAGCACCAGAAGTTGAAGGGCGTCATAAACACCGCCAGGGCCGTTGAAATGGCCGTGAGGCTCACGGAAAGTTCAATGTTGGCCTTCCCGAGGGAACTCATGAAGTTGGAGATGTTTCCGCCGGGGCAGGCCGCGACAAGGATCATACCCATAGCCATCATAGGGGAAATCCATCCGGTCATAAGGATGGCAAGGCCGCAGGTAAAGGCGGGCAGCAGCACAAGTTGGCTCAGCATTCCAAGGAGCACGGACTTGGGTTTTTTGAATACTTCTACAAAGATTGCCGGTTTGATGCCCAGCGCAACGCCGTACATCACAAAGGCAAGGATGATGTTGATTGTGTTCATCCCGCCAGCGTTCAGCGTTACGTTGATGCTGTCGATGGTTTTAATAACGTCAGGTGCCATATGTAAAATATTGATTATTCTTTAGTGAAATTATGTCCGAAGTCCTTGCAGAGGAGGCGCGCCACCAGACGGCCGCTTATCACTGCCGGGGGAAGGCCTCCGGAATATGCCGTGCGCTGGCCGGCGAAGTAAAGGCCGCGGCGGTAGCGGTTGGGGGCGTTTGTGGTAAGGGTGAAAGGCATCCAGTCGCTCATATAACTGCCTTCGTAGGTGTCACAGTAGCGCTGATAGGTTATGGGGGTGGCAACGTCTACCACGGCAATCTTGCCCTTTGTCTCCGGCATCTGTTCTTCAAGTATGCCGATAAACCTCCTGGCCACGGCTTCCTTTTTGGCCTCATAGGTCCCGTCTTCCTTTGCAGCCTTCCACCAATCGTATGAATAGCCGGGGAATAGGCCAGTAAGGGTGGTGCAACCCTCCGGAGAATAATGGTCACGGGCGTAATTGCTCACCACAAAGAAGGGGAGGTCCACCCCGCCGTCCTTGAACGGGACCTTGAATACCATGGACTTGGGATAAATATTAAGGTCGGCCTCTACGCCAACGCCCACAAACACGGTCTGGCAGGTTACAAGAAGTTTCCTCATCCTGCGTGCCCAGCTGTCCTGGATGGGCTTTTCAAAGAGTTTGTCAATGGCTGTACGGGCATCAACCGTGACAATCACGGCATGGGCCTTCATAAACTCTCCGTCCACGTATACGCCTCCGTCCGTCACCTTCTCTACAACCGTGTTGTAGCGGATTTCCCCGCCGGCCTTCACAAAAGTATCGGCCATATTGAGGGCCATCCTGAGGGAACCGCCGCTTGGGTAGCCGCTGTCTCCGGTGAAAAAGCCGCTGAGGGTGTAAGCGAACGTCATTGCGTTGTTGACGGGCGCCACAACGGCCTCAAGGAGCGTACGGACGTCATCGTCCTTGATGCGTGACAGGTAGAACTTTATGGACTGCATCCACAGGCGCGGGGTGATGAGGATGGCCGGGAACATACGGATATAGTCAAGGAGCCTGGTTTCTCCCTCCACCGGGGACTGGAAATAGCGGAACATCTTAACGTCGCGGAAAATGCTCCTCAGGACCTTCCTGTCCCGGGGGGAATAGGCCGATAATTCCCGGAGCGTGCGCTCCGCGTCCCTGTAGATGGCAAGATCGGCCTTCCCGTTCTTAAGGACGTACACGGGGTCCTTGAAATAGATGGGGTTATTCTCCTTGAGGGCCCCCACCTCCTTCCATACCTTATTTAAATCCAGGTGCTCACCGGATCCGTTGAGCCAGTGCACGCCACCTTCAAACATATATCCCTTACGCTTCCAGCAGGTGGAAACCCCGCCGGGCGTAGCGCATTTTTCAAGTATCAGGACGTCAAAGCCTGACCTCTGCGCATAGATACCCGCAGTAAGGCCGGAAATGCCGCCGCCGACTATTATTACTTTCTCTTTCATCAGTCTTCTATAACAAGCCCGTCATATGCGGGCTCAATGTTCCCGTATTGTCTAAGTTCCCTCACAAACTCCCCGTGGGTGGGGAAGGTGTGGCTGAGGTGAGTGAGCCAGGTGTGCTCCGCGCCAATCCGCTGCGCCAGCGCCACTGCCTCCTGAAGGGAGAAGTGGGAGTGGTGCGGATTGTAACTCACCGTGTTGAGGGTGAGGTGCTTAAGGCCCCGGAGTTTCTCAAGTTCAGTGTCCTCAATGCTACTCATATCCGTTATATAGGCTATGTTTCCAAAACGGAAACCCAGCACCGGCATCTGGCCGTGAAGGCCCCGGATTGGAATCACATTGGGATGCTCGTGGGAAGCCTCGGACACAATTTCTCCTGTATGGGCAAGGCTGCCGTCCGGCTGCCTGTAAAAATATCCTTTGTCGTGAACCCACACCAGTTCCCCTGAATTCTCAAGTGACTCCACGCGGAACGGCCTTTCATCAATGAGGTGCACGTGCCACTCCGGCGCGCCGGGGTATTTCTCCTCCTCAAAGGCGTAGGAGTAGTCGTTCTTAAGGCTTTTCAGCACTCTTTCCTCACAGTAGATCTCCGCCGCCTTGCGGTCTATATAATTAAAGGAGCGGACATCGTCCAGGCCTCCCGTATGGTCCTTATGGTTGTGGGTAAGGAGGATGGCGTCAAGATGGCGGATATCTGCCGCCAGCATCTGGCTCCGGAAATCCGGCCCCGCGTCAATGAGGATGTTAAGGCCTTCATACTCCACAAAGGCCGCCGACCTGAACCTCTTGTCCCGTGGATCCCGGCTTTTACACACCGGGCACTGGCACGCTATGATGGGCACGCCCTGCGAAGTTCCCGTTCCTAAAAACCTGAGCCTTGTCATATCTCTATCTCCTCCAAAGTATTCACCAGAGCCGCGTCAAACGGCTTTTCCAGCCTTATGTAATTGCCGGTGTAGCCGCCCATCAAGCCTCCCTTCACGGAGGATTCCCAAAGGACTTTCTCACGGATGCCTTTATTGGCCGATACAAACTCCCCGTGCAACTGGTTGCAGAGTTCCTCCAGTGCGGCCACGCGCTCCTGCTTGACGCTGTCTTTCACCTGGTCCTTCCACTCCGCCGCCTTTGTGCCGGGCCGTTTGGAGTAGGGGAATACGTGGATGAAAGCGGGTTTGATGCGCTCCTTGAGGAAATTGTACGTTTCCTGGAACAGTTCCTCAGTTTCACCCGGAAGACCCACTATCACGTCTATCCCGAAGAACACCTTCGGCCCGCCCGGCCTTTCCATCGTTTTGCGGATATAGTCAATCCTGGAGGCGAAGAGAGCCGTATCATATCGGCGCCCTACACGTCTTAAAAGCGTATCCGAGCCGCTCTGAAGCGGTATATGGAAGTGCGGCTGGAACTTGGTTCCGGAAGCAATCCAGTCCACAATCTCCGGCGTAATGAGGTTGGGTTCAATGGACGATATCCTGAACCTTTCAATCCCTTCAACCTCATTCAGGGCCTTCAGCAGATCCAGGAA
>ONOQ01000051.1 GCA_900319485.1 uncultured Bacteroidales bacterium
CGGCCGTCGTCCATTGTGGCCATAGTGTGCAGAACGCGCCTCTGAACGGGCTTGAAGCCGTCTACGATGTGCGGCACGGCCCTGTCCAGGATGGTATATGAAGCATAGTCCAGATACCACTCCTTGAACATTCCGGAGAGTTTGTACTTGCGGCTGTCTCCACTGAGGAGGCGGTCGAATTTCCCGGACGCGGCAGCGTCTTCTCCAAGTTCCTCGTCCTCGTCTTCAGGTGCGTTTTTGATTTCGTCCCAATCGTCTGCCATAGGTTAAGCCTTAAAATTCATATCCAAACCGGCGGAGTTCCTTGCGGTCCTCCCTCCAGTCAGGGTCCACTTTTACAAATGTAGAGAGGAAGACCTTCTTCTGGAAGAAGTCCTCCATATCAATGCGGGCCTCGGTGCCCACCTTCTTGAGCATAGCGCCCTTCTTCCCTATGATGATGCCCTTCTGGGACTCCCTCATCACGTAGATGACGGCGCTTATCTCATAACGTTCCTCGCCCTCGTGGAAGGACTCAATCTCCACCTGGCAACTGTAGGGAATCTCTTCCGAGTAATTGAGGAAGATCTTCTCGCGGATGATCTCCGACGCAAAGAAGCGGAGGTTCTTGTCCGTGAACTGGTCCTTGTCAAACCAGGCCGGGGCTTCCGGAAGCCTTGATGAAACGGCCTCCATAATGCTCTCAAGATTGAATTTCTCCTGGGCCGATGCCGGAATCACCTCTGCCTTGGGGAGCCTTTCCTTCCACCACTGCATAAGTTCCACCACCTTCTCCTGGGTGGAGAGGTCGATCTTGTTGAGCACAACCACAACGGGGCAGTCCACCTTGGAGAGTTTCTCAATGTAGGCGTCGTTTTTATCGGCCTTCTCAACGGTGTCCGTCACGTAGAGGATTATATCGGCATCCCCTATGGCGGTGTCAACGAATGAGAGCATATTCTCCTGAAGCCGATAATTTGGCTTGAGGATGCCGGGGGTGTCACTGTAGACAATCTGGAAGTCCTCTCCGGAGACGATACCCATAATGCGGTGACGGGTGGTCTGGGCCTTTGCCGTCACGATTGAGAGTTTTTCACCCACAAGGGCGTTCATCAGCGTGGATTTACCCACGTTGGGATTGCCGATAATATTTACGAATCCTGCCCTGTGTGCCATTATACGTATGCTCCCATTTTGAGGATGTTCACCTCTCCCTCGGTGAGGTAACGCCAGTCGCTCTTCTTGAGGCCTTTCTTGGTGAGGCCGGCAAAGTACACGCGGTCAAGGGCGCGGACTTCGTAGCCCAGGGCCTCGAACATGCGGCGGACGATCCTGTTCTTACCGGAGTGGATCTCAATGCCTAACTGACGGTGGTCATGGGCGTCGATGTACTCAAGTTCATCGGCCTTTGTGATGCCGTCACTGAGTTCCACGCCTTCCAGGAGTTTCTCCTTGTCCTCTTCCTTGAGGGGGGAGTCCAGGACCACCTGGTAGATCTTCTTCTTGTTGTAGGAGGGGTGGGTGAGTTGCTCGGCCATCTCTCCGTCGTTGGTGAACATGAGGACGCCGGTGGTGTTCTTGTCAAGACGGCCCACGGGGAATACCCTTGTAGGGCAGCCCTTCAGGAGATCCATCACGGTTTTCTCAGCGTGGGGGTCGCTGGCGGTGGTGACATAGCCCTTGGGCTTGTTCATCACTATATAAACCTTTTCCTCACCCTTGAGGCGCTGCCCGTTGAAGCGGACGTCGTCGGTGAGGACGTTCACCTTGGTGCCAAGTTCCGTCACAACCTCTCCGTTCACGGTGACAACGCCGCTCTGGATCATTGTATCGGCCTCCCTGCGGGAGCAAACGCCGGAATTGGCGATGAATTTGTTGAGGCGCACCACTTCCTTGATTTCAGTGGGCGCGCTGTCGTTGTCGGAGTAACGGCCGTTTACCTGGGGCTTACGGCGGAGCATTGCGTCCATACCTTCCTTGGCGCCGTCCCTCTTCTTGTAGGGCTTGCCATATCCGGAGCCGCTGCGGGAACTTCCGGGTTTTGAATAGCCGCTGCGGGTCGATGAAGAGCCGCCGCTCCTGCGCTCACCGTAGGAACTTCTTTCGGGGCGGCCGCCTTCACGGCGCTCTCCGTAAGGGGTACGCTCGGAGTTACGTCCTGCGCCGCGGCGCTCACCCTGCTGGGGCGCGCCGCTTCTTCTTGCTGGACGGTCTCCGTCTGAGAAACTGCGGCTTGTAGAATAATCTGCTTTTGAAATGCGAGGCCTCTTGCCTCTTTTATTGTCTTCCATAATACACTACTTTACGACTCACGTCGTTACTTAAGTTTAAAAATATATGTGATGGTACCGGTCTGGAGGGCCGGTGCATCCGCTTTCATATTAAAGTGAGCCTTCATAGCAGCGTTGCGGGCCGCGTTCCAAAGCTCTTTGTTTGTTACGGTGGTGCCTTCCGCGCCGGGGATGGCTTCCGTTACGTTTCCGTACTGGTCCACCTTGATCTGGACAACCACGGTGCCTTCGGCCTGGATGCCGTATGAGGGCTTGGGAAGGGATCCAACCACTGACCGGCCCTGAAGGTGGGCGTTGGCTACTCCTTCCACTTTACCTTCCTTGGTGTTGCCGTCAGGCTGCCCGGCCTTAAAGCCTTCGGATGCCTCAGAGGCGCTGTGGGGCGTGGTGGCACTGTTGTCCTTTTTGCTCATACCGGGGAAAGCCGCCCTGGGGTCAAGTTTGGGCTCTTCCTCCTGCTTTGGAGTAGGAACCTCAACGTCTCCAACGGGATCCGGCTTTGTGGCAGGGGTTACGTTGGGAACGGGATTCACGTGGGGGGATTCCGCCTTCTGGACCAGTTCCACTTCCTTTTCAAGGTCCACTTCCTCGGCCTGGGGCTGCCTGCCAACGCGCGTCTGGACGGGCTTTACCATCTCTTCCTCTTCCTCGAACTCGATCACAAGGGATGTGCGCTCCGGCGGCGGGGGATCAAGGTATGTGAGGCCGCTTGTAAGGCAAATCACCAGCGCGGCGGCGTGAACGCCCAGCGTAACCAGGATGCCGGTCACGTTGGCGTTTTTCTCGCTCTTTTTCTGTGTGCGCTGGTATGGCTGCATAGTGCTATTCCGGTTGCGTTGCCAGGATTACCTTGTAGTGGTTCCTCTTTGCTATATTCATCACCTGGACCACCTCTCCAACGGGGACCGTCTGGTCACTGTAGATGGAGAAGGTAGGGTCTTCCTCTTGGGAAAGAAGGCCGATAAGTTCATCCTCCACATCCTGGAACAGGGTGGGCTCCGTGTCTCCGTTGATGTGGTAGGTGTAGGTATCATCTCCCCAGTCCTTGATGCTCACGCTTACCGTTGCCTTTGCGTTCACCTGGCCCGTGGATTTGGGAAGGAGAAGTTTGAGGGCATTGGGGTTAATGAGCGTAGAGGTCACAAGGAAGAAGATAAGAAGCAGGAACACGATATCAGTCATACTGGATACCGAGAACTGCGCGTCTACCTTTGTGTTTCTCTTCAGTGCCATTACTGCTTGGTTGCTGAGGGTTCGTTGATCACGATGTCAATGAATTCCATTGTGGAACTCTCCATCTGGTACACAAGGTCACTGACCTTTCCGGTGAGCCAGTTGTAGCCGAAGTATGCGATGATACCCACAATAAGGCCGCCCACGGTGGTGAGCATTGCGGTGTAGATACCGCCGCTGAGGAGGGTGATGTCAATGTTGTTTCCGGCCTTGGACATATTGAAGAAGGCCTGGACCATACCCATAACGGTGCCAAGGAAACCGATCATAGGGGCGCCGCCGGCAATTGTTGCAAGGAGGGGAAGACCCTTCTCAAGGCGTGCAACCTCAACGTTGCCGATGTTCTCGATGGCGCTCTGGATATCGGCCATGGGCCTGCCCATACGGTTGATGCCGGTCTCGATCATGCGAGCCACGGGGTTGTCATATTTGCGGCAGAGGGTGATGGCGCTCTTGGTTTTGCCGTCAGTGATGTAATCCCGGATGTCCTTCATAAAGTGGGAATCTATCTTTGACGCGTTCTTGATGACCCACCATTTGCGGCCGATAAGATAGATGGCAAGGATTGAGAGGGCAAGGAGCACCCACATAAGGGGACCGCCCATCGTGAACATTGAGAAAAGGCTCTCTGACATCTGCTGGGGCTCTGCTGCCACAGGGGCCTGCGCGGCCTCATTGATGGCATCTGCGAGGGCCTCCAGGGTGTCTGCTTGAAGAAGATGGAATAGCATATCTTAGTACTTTGTTATATATTCTTTTATTAACCTGCAAAGATACTAAAAATTCCGTTCAGGAGCAACAGGCGTTTATTTCTTGATAAGACGGCCGATTCCCCAGCACAGGGCGGCCACCGCCATACCGTTGATGGAGGCGAATCCCCAGTGGACGAGGTTGGCTACCACTGCGCCGCAGACTACGCCTGCTATTGCGCTCCAGTCCACCTGCTTTTCCGGGACTTCCTTTCCGCGGGAAGCGAAGTAATGGAGGATGAGGATGATGCCCACCGGCGGCAGGGTGCAGTTGAGGACGTTGAGCCAGCCGCAGAAGTTCCAGTAAAGCCATACGGCGGCTACTGTGCCGATGATTCCGGAGATTATGACCATGGTCTTCTTGTTCAGGCCGAAAATGTTGGAAAGGCCAAGGCCTGCGGTGTACAGGGCGTTGTCATTGGTGGTCCAGATGTTGAGGCCCAGAACCAGAACTGCAAGGTAGAAGAGGTTGAGGTTCAGCATCACCTCGAAGATGTCATTCCCGCCCACGTAGATACTTGATACGGCGCCGAACAGGAACATCAGGCTGTTGCCGATGAAAAAGGCAATCACAGTGGTCCAGAGGCCTACTTTTGCGCTCTTCGCAAAGCGGGTGAAGTTTGGCGTTGCCGTTCCTCCGGACACGAAACTGCCCACCACAAGCCCCGCTCCGGCTATGATTCCAAGGTCCTTTGAACCCTTTGCGAACTGCTCCACAAGGCCGGCGTCTCCGTGACGGATGGCAAGGATCATTGCCACGGTACCAAGGATGGCCACGGCGGGAACGGCGATATAACTCACTATGGTAAGGCTCTTTATGCCGAAATATGCGCTGGCGGTCATCAGGATACCGGCAATTGCAACCAGGAGGTATCCCTGCCAGGGCATGCTGTCGGGGGTAACCTCAAGTCCCAGGAGTTCCTTGGCTACGGGAATTGCAAACATCGCAAGGCCCACGCCGAACCATCCGGTCTGGGTGAAACTGATCATGGCGCTGGGAAGCCAACTGCCCTTTGTGCCGAAACTCCTTCTGGAGAGCATATCCAGCGAGAGGCCGCTCTCTGCGCCAATCCATCCAAGCGCACCTGTATAGGCCGCAAGGATAAGGCCGCCAAGGAGGAGGGCCCAGATGAAGTCCCACCAGTCAAGGCCTGCGGCCAGTTGCTGTCCCACCCACATGCTGGCGCTGAAGAAAGTAAAGCCCAGCATTACCATAAACATACTCAGGTTGCTCTTGCGACCCTGTTTGTCCACCGGCTTGTTTGTGTAGTCGATGTCTGCTCCTGTTTTCTTATTCATATTGCTGCAAAATTGTGTTGATTGCGTTTATGCGCTGCCCGGCAATTGTCTCAAGGGACAGGGCGGCTGCGTTCTCAAGGAGGGCTTTTTCATCGGCCCAAAGGTCCTTGAGGCCGATATTTTCAAGTTCTTTGAAGTGGTTCAGTTCAAGCCACGCCTTGAAACTAAGCGGGGCGTCATAGCCAAGTTTTTCTCCGACGAGGGCCGACGGATCGATAAGGGCGGCCCGGCCCCAGACGCCTTCCCAGTATTCCAGGGCCTCCTTGAAATGTACCGGAATCTCATAGCGGCGCGCTCCGCCGTCATAGATTATGCACTTTTCAAGGATGGAGTAGGGGTGGTCCAGGACGAACCTTCTGAACTCCGGCGAAACGGCTCCGTCCTTCCAGCCGAAGTCAATGTCCGGGACGTTGATGCCCGTGGCTCCGGTGCCGGTGTAGACCGTGAAGACGCCCTCGTAGAAGAAGCATTCAAAGCCCTCGAATTCCGGGAACACCTTCCTGATTTCCTCCCTTTTGGCTTCCATCAGTTCTATGGCCCTGGTGCCTCCGATTGTGAAAAAGACAATCTTCCGGATGCTTCCGCCGCGGCGCCTGAAACGGTCTACAACCTGGTCCAGGCATAGCCTCAGGGTATCTCCGGTGGCAATTATGTCTCCAATCACAAGGGTGCAGTCCTTCTTCACGCGAAGTTTCTCGTATTTGATTTCAAGGCCGGTGATGATATGGTCTTCGATAATCCTTTCGCAGGAGAGGAAGTGTATGTCCCTCACCCTTATGCCGCAGCGGTAGCAGGCCTCCTCTATGGGGTAGTTCAGGCCGCCGCGAAGGATAGTCAGTATATCGACATCGCCGCCCTGGCCTTTTGGAAACAGATGGCGGAGGGCGGCGACGGTGGCGGGAAGCATTGACAGGTAGGAATCATAGCCAACGACTTCAGGGAAAGCCATCAGCCTTCGGGTCCCGTCATTGCTTAGAACGAAATACCTGTTTGAAAACTGCCTTGAGTGCAGCTGATATATACTTGTGTCATCCTGCAAGCCTGCATAACGGAGGCTCGCATCCTGTAACCATGTGGACATAAAAAATCCCGATTAAGATCTAACCGGGATACAAATATACGTAAATAATTGGAAAGCAACAAGTCTGCCAAGATCCTCATCGGCCCCCGAAGCCGCAGTAGTCGGCGTAGACGTCGCGGACTACGTCGTCCCAATTGAGGTAGAGGTAACGGCGGGCGGCGGCGCTGACACGGGCGTAAGCGGCGTCATCGGCCATAATGTCCATTATGGTGCGGGCATAGTTTTCTTCCCCCGGGGCCGATACATACCCGTTCACTCCGGGCGTAACCGTGGCCGCAGTCCTGGCGCCATCCAGAAACACCGTGGGAGTGCCCTGGCAGGCCGCTTCAATCTGGACAAGGGAGTTGGCGTCGTAGAGCGACGGGAACAGGAAAAGTTTGGCGCGGGAGTAGAGTTTTTCAAGCATCGGCCTGTCCGTGAGGCCGCACATCACAACTTCTTCCGTAAGGCCTTCCGCGGCTACAACCTCCGCAAGGGCTTCCTCGTCCTGACCGCGGCCGGCAAAGAGCATACGGAAGTTCCTGAGTCCCATTGCCTTGGCCTTTGCAAGGGCCCTTACCGTGAAGTCAATGTTCTTTATGAAATTGATGCGGCCCACAAAGAGAAATACGGTGGCATCTTCCGGGATTCCGAACGTGCGGTTAACCTCTGCCGCAGCTTCTTCCGGATTTTCAACAGGCATATGGTCAGTTGCATTGAGACGAACCTTACAGGGTGCTGTAAGGCCATATTCGCTCTGGTACAACTCCTTGATTCCGGCGTTCACGGCCCAGCACTCGTCGCACGCATTGAAAACTCGCATAATGCTGTCCAAAGCAACGTTTACGGCCGGTTTGAACTTGAGCGGTTTCTCAAAATCCTGCTTGTACTGACTGTGGAGCGTTGCCACAACCGGCAGCCGGTGAATCTTGCCATACAGCACTCCGGCAAGGCCCACGGAGAACGGCGAATGTATATGGACAAGGTCTATCCCGCTCTTTATGAGGCGGGCTTCAAACAGCGGATCCAGCGCGGGCGTAGGGACGTCGTAGTCGTTATTGATGAGCGGAAAGGAATTGCAGCGGACCACCTTGTAGGGGAGTTTTTCATCATCTTCTTTACTGTATCCGCGGGTTTCCGGGCAGAAGACCACAACATCGCAATACTTCGTGAGCCGGCGGGCGTAATTGTCCACCACCTTTATGACACCGTCAACCATCGGGTACCAGGTGTCAATGAAAAGACCAACTTTTTTCATACCGTTATATCACCTCGATATCCCCGGCGGGTATCCAGCCCTGGCGGCCGTCGGCGAGTTCCACGTTGGAGAAACCGCCAACGTTGTCAAGGATGCGGACGCGGGTGCCCTCGTGGAGGATAAAGAGGTCCTTGGCGCCTTCCGCGGCGGGGGAACTCTTGACGGAAGTCACGGGCCGCATCACAATGGCCTGGTCCTGGCGGAGGGCCTCGGTGCGCTGCCACTGGGCAAAATCCCAGCCAAGGATGGCCAGGAGCAGGAACGCCAGCCCCACAAAGAAGCCAAGTTTACGCCTGCCCGGGGTGCTTCCAAGGAGGAAAAGCAGCACGCAGGCAACCATAAGGGCAAAACTCACAAGGCCGATCACAGCCCAGGCATTAGACGGCAGCAGGTAGCATATGGAGCGGCCCCACTGCTCGAAGAAGATCTCCGGAACCTCGTCTATGCGGTCCTGGGTGAGGGCGCGGGCATATTCAAGGTTGTACCTTACATCGGCATCAGAAGGGTCAAGCCTAAGGGCCCTTTCGTACCAGAGAATGGCCGGGGCTATTTCCCCGCTCTTGAAGTGGGCGTTTCCAAGGTTGTAGTACAGTTCCTTGGACTGGAGGCCTGTGGCGCGGACATCTTCAAAGTCCTGAAGGGCCTTGGCGTAGTCACCTGCGGTATATGCCTCTACGCCGGAGCGCCACAGTGAATCCGGATATGACTCTGCGGCCCTGGCGCCGAACGGAATGAGCAGAAGGAGGGCAACGACGGCTGCGCCTGCGCCGGAAGAAGGTTTTTTCTTCATGGAGGAATCGATGGCCGTAATGAGGGAGACGGCCTGCTCATAATGCTTATTCATTGCATCGTGGCCGGCGCTGGGAGAGTAGCGGGCTTCCTCGCAGGCGGCGAGAAGGCCGGTAAAGTCATCGGCCACGCCCTGAGCCACGCCGCCGGAGACAAGGGCTTCCGATATGTTATCCTTGTTTTGATCGGCCATATCCATTGCAAGTTTGTCGCCGATAAATCCAAGGAGGGAGCGGTGAAGTTCCTCGTAGAAGGCCGTGTAGAGGTCCTTTCCAAGGAAGTCGTGGGCCTGGGCCAGACGCTTCAGCGCCTGCTTTGTGGCCTTGCGGTTACGGGAACCCACAATGTCGGCCCTGCGTGCGGCAACCTTCCGGAAGCCAAGCCAGAAGCCACAGCCAGCAAGAAGGAGGAACGCAAGGATTCCCCACCAGGCCTTGGAATATACCAGGAAGCCGTTATCGGCCGATAAATCCGTCTTTGTGCGTATGAAACGGATGTCCTCCCCAAGGTTCTTAACGCCCTTGCGGTCCACAACCAGAGTATTTCCTCCGGTGCTTTCAGGTGCCGCCGATGTTGCGGAACGGGCAACGGAAATGGGCAGTGCGGCCGATGAAACGGTCTCATACCTCCTGGCGTTGACATCGTAGTAAGAGAACGGCACGGGGCCTATTGTGAAGTCTCCGGGACTGCGGGGAATAAACGGGAACTCAAAGGTCTTGGAGCCGGAAGTGCCGCTCTTGTCCGTGTTCACGCTTGTCTTAACGTCATACACCTCAAAATCCGGCGGGAAGGCAATCTTAGGAGCCTCCACAAGGGCGATGTTACCCTTTCCGCTTACGGTCACTATGAGGGATGCTGCATCGTGGGTCTTGAGGGAATCCTTGCTCACGCGGGCGCTGACCTTGAACTGACCCACGCCGCCTGAAAAGCTTGCCGGAGCACCGGCCGGTAGGGCCGATACATGCAGCGACCGCGCCGGAGTTGTAACCCTCTGGCGAGTGGTGACATAGCCTGTCCCAAAGAAATCGTCAAACGGGGAGCCTGAACTGCGGGGACGGCGGACATTCACCAGGCACACCACCTCTGCGGGCTCTATGGGCTGATCTCCGGACTTCTGGGGAATGATTATCCAGCGGCGGAGAACCGCGCTGTTGTACATCACGCCGTCCACCTGCTCCCTCTGGAACTCTATGTTAGAAGGTGCCTCCACTTCCTGGCTCCAGAAGCCCTTGAAGGAAGGGAACTTTGCGTTTTCAAACCCCGCGAGGTTTGCCCTGTGGTAGATTTTGAGGGTAGCTGTAACGGGCTCTCCCACTACCACTGAATTGCGGCTTAGGGACAGTCTCATGAATATGTCGGAATCTCCGCGGGAGGCCTGCTGACTATCGTCACGCCCGGCCTGACCGGGCGTCTGCTGGGACTGGCCCTGCTGCGAGCCGCTTCCGCTACCCACAACCTGTATCTGAACGGCCTTGGACTGGATCTGGGTGCCCTTTATGCGGGCAGTTGCCGGAGGCAGCGTGAAGGTTCCGGTCTTACGCGCCTGAAGGATATATGTGTAGGTGGTCTGGGAGGTACGGGTGGTTTTGCCGTTAATGATCTGGATGCTTGTGGAAGAGCCCTTCTGGGGGCCCCACACCACGGTGAAATCGTCTCCGGCTTCCCATTGGAAGTCACTGGGGGAGTTCTCTCCCTCCACCACGAAACCCACATTGAACCTTTCCTGAAGCTCCACTATATTGTGAACTTCAACGCGTATTGACGGCTGCGCCCACGCGGCAATGGCCACGAGGGCAGCGGCTACTATGCTTACTATCCTTTTCATCCTACCAATTCTTTTCCTTCTGCCTTGATTTCAGGGCTGCGGCCTTCTTCTCATCTACCTTCTCCTGAGTCTGCTTTTCCTTTTCCTGTATGGCCTGGAGCAGCTGCTGAGCCTGCTGGGCCGATAACTCCTGTTGTTGCTGCTGTTGTTGCTGGTCCTGCTTATCCTGGTCCAGATTCTGGTCCTGCTGGTTCTGATCTTGCTTCTGCTGGTCCTGGTTTTGGTTCTGGTCCTGCTGGTTCTGGTCCTGATTTTGATCCTGGTTCTGGTTCTGGTTCTGGTCCTGGTTCTGCTGCTGCTCCTGCTGCTCCATCAGTTTGTTCCGGGCATAGATGTAATTCTCCTTTGCCTTAAGGTCTCCGGGATCCTGCAGGAGGCACTCCTTGAAGGAGTCTACGGCAGTTTTCCAGTCTTCCTTTGCTATTGCCACGTCTCCACGGTTGAAGCAGGCGGCGGCATCAGGATTTTCAATGCCGTCCAGCATTTTGGCGGCTTCATCGTAGTTCTCCTGGCGGTAAAGGTTATTTGCCAGATTGTATCTGGCCGCAACGGAGGAAGTGTCTTTGAGAAGGCCCTTCCGGTAACTTATATCGGCCTCCCCATACTCTCCTTTACGGAACTCACGGTTGCCCTTCCTGAGGTCCGCTTTCTGGCCCCAGACGCTAACTGACGCCAGCGTGAGCAATATTATAAGCACTGACTTTCTCATACCTCAAACAGTTTGCGGCGGGGTTTGCGTGAACCCGTAACCATCTGGATCACAAAGCACAGAAGCGCCAGGCCAAGGAAGTACATATACTGCTCGTCGTACTCCTCAAACACCACGCTTCCAAATTCCTCGTCCTCCATACGGCGGATGTCGTCAATGATTGGATTGAGGCCGAATTCCTCTGTCCCGGCGTGAATGTACGCCCCGCCGCCGGCCGATGCCACTTTACGGAGAGTCTCCTCATCCAACTTAGTCACAACTATGTTTCCGTCCCTGTCCTTCATCAGGCCATCGGCCGTAGGGATGGGCTGGCCCTCAGCGGAGCCAACGCCGATTGTGTAAACCTTTATCCCAAGGTCTGCGGCTTCCTTTGCCGCGGCAACTGGATCGTCCTCGTGGTTCTCACCGTCCGATATCACCACAATCACGCGGCTTTTTTCGCTCTGCGCGCTGAAACTCTTGATACAAAGGTGGATAGCGTCTCCGATGGCCGTTCCCTGGACAGGAATGGATCCCGTGTCTATGGAGCCAAGGAACATCTTGGCGCTGATATAGTCCGTGGTGACAGGAAGTTGCACAAATGACGTTCCGGCAAATATTACAAGGCCGATACGGTCCTGCTGGAGTTTGTCCGTAAGGCGCGCTATGGCAAGTTTTGCCCTCTCCAACCTGTTGGGGGAATAATCCTGCGCCAGCATTGAATTGGAAACGTCCAGGGCAACCAGGATCTCAGCGCCCTTGGTCTTTTTCTCTGCCAGCCTGGCACCCGTCTGGGGCCTTGCAAGGCCGATAATGAGGAATATGAGGCCAAGGCAGAAGAAGGATATCCTTATCCAGCCTTTTGCGCGGGAGGCCGATGGCATGAGCTCCTTCACAAGGGCTTCATCTCCAAGGGCTTTCACCCTGCGTCCCCTAAAGTACCTGAAGATTCCGTATCCCACCAGGATGAGCGGGATAAGGATGAGAAGGTAAAGGAACCTGTATTCAGCAAACATCAACATATTACGGCAACCTCCTTAAAACTATGGCAATGAGTAGCCCGGCCAGTAGGCAGATGAGGGCTGCCAATGCGTAACCATGATACAGATCCTTGTAAACGGGGAAAGAATCCACCGTGGTTCTGGTCTTTTCCATCTGGCCGATTTCCGCATAGATCTCTGCCAGTTTTGTGTTATCCGTGGCGCGGAAATACTTGCCTCCGGTGCCGTCGGCTATGTTCTGGAGGAGGGGCTCGTCAATCTCCACGGGGATGTTGCGGAGTTCCACGCCCCAGGGTGTCTGGACGGGGTAGGGGGCAGTGCCGTTTGCGCCAACGCCAATGGTGTAGACTCTTATACCGTAGGTCTTTGCAATCTCCGATGCCATCGAAGGGTCTATCTCTCCCATATTGTTAACGCCATCAGTGAGGAGGATGATCACGCGGCTCTTGGCGTCGGAATCCTTCATTCTGGCAACTGCGGTAGCAAGGCCGTTTCCTATGGCGGTACCGTCCTCAATGAGGTCTGTCTGGACCTCCTTCATAAGGTTTATGAGAGTGGCCCTGTCCGTAGTAAGCGGGCACTGGGTGTAACTCTCTCCGGCAAATACCACAATTCCCATACGGTCAGTGGGCCTCTGGGAGATGAATTCTATAGCAATGTCCTTGGCTGCGCTGAGGCGGTCCGGGGTGAAGTCCCTGGCCAGCATGGACGTTGAAACGTCCATCGCGAACACTATGTCAATGCCCTCTGTGTCCACTTTTTCCACCTGTGTGGAAGAGCGCGGACGGGCAATTGCTATGACAAGCAGCACAAGCGCGGCTTCCTGAAGGACAAATGGGATGTGCCTTATCCATTCAAGCACACTCCTTCCTCCGGCCGTCCACTGGCTCAGGCTGGATACCCTCATATGAGGCTCCCGGTCCTTCAGTTCAACGTAAAGGTACCGGCCCAGCAGCAGCACCGGGATGGCCAGAAGCCACAGAAGATATGGATACTCAAAAAACATTATTCTTTCCTCCCGTCATTCCCGGCTTGACCGTCATTGCTTGCCTGATCGGCAATCTCCTGCTGATACGTTGTGGTTACAAACCTCACGGCGCCTGGCAGCACCTTGGCGTTATCTTCGTCGGAGGCTATGTACTTTGCAAATTTCACGAAATCGGCCCTCTCAAAGAGGTCTTTCATCTCATCGAAGAGGTCCTTGGGGATATCCGAGCCCTTGAGCCCTGAAAAGATCTCCGCGGTGGTCATTTCCATTGCGCCCACCTCATAGCGGGATGCGATGTATTCCCTCAGGGCGTCCGTTACGCCTGAATAGAATGCCTTCTGATGCTCCGGCTTCCAGAACTTGTCTCCGCGGAAAGCGTCCAGTTTGCGGAGGGCCCTGATGTGGGCGGGCTCTGCGTTAAGGGCTTCTTCCTCAAGTTTTTTACGCCTTTTGACAAGCCAGTACACAAGCGCGGCGATGGCTCCTGCAAGAAGGAGACCTCCCGCTACCCAGGGGAATACTTCCTTGAAGGTATATGGGAACTTTATCTGGGGCTTTATGTCGTTGGGCTGGAAGGATTCCATATCCACGGGAAGTTCCTTGATCTCAAGGGGTTCCGCGGCTTTGAACACAAGGGTGTCCTGGTCCAGGAGGACCGGGATGTCCGGTAGTTCAATGGTGCCGCCCATAAAGGATGCGAGGGTAAGATATGCCTTTATATCATATCTTGCGGGCGTTTCCTTTTTCTTTGAAACCCTTGTAGAGTCCAGTTGCCACTCTTTGACAATCACAAGGGGGGAGTTTTCCTCGTCTTCCATCTTGAACTGCGGAAGGGCAAGGGGAGTGCCTTCTGTCACGTTTTGAAGGACCACGCCGTAGCGTATCTGGTCTGCGATGAGGATGGAATCCCTCTTCTGAACCTGTTCTACAAAGGCTTCCTGCGCCCCTGCGGCAAAAGGAACAAGCAAACTTAATATGAGGAGTCTAAACTTCATTTTCCTTGAAACAGAGTAATGAGTCCTTTCACAAAGTCCTGATCCGTGCTTATGTCTACGTGCCTAACCTTGTAACGGATGAAGAGTTTATCGGCCCCAAGTGTTGCAGTGCTGAACCATTTGGAATATGCTTCACGGGTGGCCCTGGAGCCGGTGTTTATCCAGCGGGAGGCGCCTGATTCCGCATCCTTTGCGTGTACAAGGCCAACGTTGGGGAGCACCTTCTCACGGGGGTCGGTGACCCTTATGACGGAGATGTCGTGGCGGTTCACGGCAACCTTCAGGGCTTCCTCGTAGCGGGGAGTTCCATCGGCCTTCACATCCAGCATATCACTGAGGATGAAGGCGGTGCACTTTTTTTTGATGGCGCCGGTAAGGTAGCGGAGGGCTTCCCCTATGTCCGTGCCATTGTGCTGGGGCTCATACTCCAGGATTTCACGTATGATCCTGAGGAAGTGCGTGCGGCCCTTTGCCGGCGGGATGAACTTCTCCACGCGGTCGCTGAACAGGATGCAGCCCACTTTGTCGTTGTTGAGGATGGCGCTGAAGGCAAGGGTTGCGGCAATTTCCGCAATCTGCTCACGCTTTTCCAAAAAGGCCGCTCCTGGAAACGTCCACCATAAGTACCACGGTCAGTTCACGCTCCTCCTCAAAAACCTTCACGTAAGGCGCGCTCATCCGCGCCGTCACATTCCAGTCCATGGAACGGACGTCGTCTCCGTAACTGTACTCCCTTACCTCGCTGAAGGCCATACCGCGCCCCTTGAAGGCAGAGTGGTACTCTCCGGCGAAGATCTGGTGGCTCAGCGCCTTTGTCCGGATCTCAATTTTGCGGACTTTCTTTATTAATTCCTCAGGTGTCATTAAGGAACGATAACCGCATTAATAACTTTTTCGATGATCTGCTCCGGAGTGACGTTTTCGGCCTCGGCTTCATAAGTAAGGCCGATACGGTGCCTGAGAACCTCATTGCACACGGCCCTCACATCTTCCGGAATCACATAGCCGCGGCGCTTTATGAAGGCATAGGCCTTTGATGCGGCGGCAAGTGAAATGGAGGCACGGGGCGATGCGCCGTATGAAATAAGGCCCTCAAGGTCCTTGAGGCCGTATGCTCCGGGGGTACGGGTGGCGTACACTATGTCCACAATGTAGCGCTCAATCTTCTCATCCATATAGACGTCACGCACAACCTGACGGGCGCGGATGATGTCTTCCGGCTTCACCACGGCCTGGGCCTTGGGGAATTCTCCGGTGTTGTTCATACGGATAATGAGGCGCTCCTCCTCCTTCTGGGGATAGGAGACCACAACCTTCAGCATAAAACGGTCTACCTGGGCCTCCGGGAGGGGATAGGTGCCTTCCTGCTCGATGGGGTTCTGGGTAGCCATCACAAGGAAGGGCTCCGGGAGTTTGAAAGTTTGCTCGCCGATAGTCACCTGGTGCTCCTGCATGGCCTCCAGAAGGGCGCTCTGGACCTTTGCCGGGGAACGGTTTATTTCATCGGCCAGTACGAAATTGGCGAAGACAGGGCCCTTGTGGACCTCGAAACTCTCATTCTTCTGGGAGTAGATGAGGGTGCCGATAACGTCTGCGGGCAGAAGGTCAGGGGTGAACTGAATGCGGTTGAATTTTGCATCCACGGCCTGTGACAAAGTGTTGATTGCAAGGGTTTTGGCAAGGCCGGGAACGCCTTCCAGGAGGATGTGGCCGCCGCTCAGCAGGCCGATAAGAAGGTTCTCCACAAGATGCCTCTGACCCACGATCACCTTTCCCATTTCCAGGGTGAGCATATCTACAAACTCACTCTCTTTCTGAATCCTTTCGTTTAATTCACGAATGTTTACTGATTCCATATAATTTGTTACATTTGCATATGCGTTATTCAATCTGTCTCTCATACAACGGGGCTCCGTTCTGCGGCTGGCAAGTCCAGCCCTCCGCTCCGTCTGTGCAGGCAGCCCTTGAGGGGGCTCTTTCCCGCCTTCTGGGCGGCCCTGTTGCCGTTACCGGCGCCGGCCGCACAGACACCGCCGTCAATGCCGTGGGTTACATTGCCCACTTTGATTTTGGCGGCCCCCTGCCATTTGAGACATCAGATTTTATCTACAAATTAAATGCCATTCTGCCCCATTCAGTAGTGGTTCATGAGGTCATTCCCGTGGCCGATGATTTCCATGCCCGGTTCAGCGCAAAACGCCGTGAATATACCTACTTCATTCACAGGCAAAAAGACCCTTTCGTGGCCCCCTGGAGTTGGCAGTGCGGCTATCCCGCCCTGGATTTTGACGCAATGAATGAGGCCTGTCAGTTCCTTCTTGGCACCCACGACTTCTCCTGCTTCGAAAAAACCGGCACTGACAACAAAACCTCCGTCTGCACCGTCTTCGATGCCTTCTGGAAACCCTACATCCCGTCTCATCTCCAGGTCATGGGCTCAGAGGCAGGAGGCACAGGTGCGGGGGACTCCGTTCCGCTTCGCTCCACTCCGGCCCCTCCCACTGCCTGCGGCAGCGGGCCCCTCCCCCTACCCTTGTGCGGGGGTGCACAAGCCCCCGCACCTGTACCTCCTGCCTCTGCCCCAGTCTACTGGTATTTCCGCATTGCGGCAGACAGGTTCCTCAGGAATATGGTCCGCGCTACGGTAGGTTCACTGATAGAGGTGGGCAGGGGGAAGCATCGGCCGGAATGGATTGCGGAACTCATTGAGAGCGGCACACGCGGCGACGCCGGCGAATCCGTTCCCGGAAACGCCCTCTTCCTAAGCAGCGTTCAATACTAGCTGGCGCGTAACTCTCAATTATTCAGTCACTTACGCAATCACGGGTGCACCGCAAAGTGCACCCGTGAATCATCAACTATCTCAGTGTCAGTAACTTACGTGTCAGGCTACCAGATGGGACTGGAACTGCTTTCGGCGGCATCCTGGAACTGGGCCGGGACGTTGGCGTAGAAGTCAAAGCCGGAGCGCTGCTCCATAGCGTCAATGGTAGTGATCCCCTGGGAATAACTCATCCCGGAATGGGGCTCGTTGGTGTAGATGTAGGCGCAGCCCTTGGCGCCGGTCATTTCACCTGAAGCAGAGAAACTGCACTTCATCAGGCACTTGTAGAAGTGGCTGGGGCAGGGAACTCCGCTGATGGTTTTGCCGTCCTCATAGAGCAGTCCCACAACCACATACAGGGTGTCCCTTCCGGAAGGCGCATTGGCTACCACGGCATTCTCCAGGTTGTTCCATACTCCGTCATTGAAGGAGTTCTGGTACTGGAGGGCCTGGTTGGTGTAGTAGAAAGTCTGGCTGTTTGCCTCCGTGCTTGCCTGCCTGTAGTTTGAAGCCACCTGATGGCCGCGGCTGAACCCGCTGCTGGAGAAGCAACTCTGCCATTCCGACGGGATGCCGGGATCCTCTTTCCAGGAACCGTATCGGCCCACATTGTTGTCCGGATAAACATCATCGTGCATCACGAACGCATTCCACAGGGAAGCCTTCTTTGTCTTGTCCACAAGGGCGGTCCAGTTGCGGATAACCTTTCCGCCGTCCTTGTAAGTATGGGTAACCACCATCTGGCCACTGTCAGTGGTAAGGTAGTTATACCACTTTGAGGAACCTACCCTTTCGGTTCCGGAGTCGCTGGCGGCACTGGGGTTAAGGAGGCTTATGGCAGGCATTTCATAGCAGCCAAGGTACTGCAGGCCCCCTTCCTGCTCCGGTCCCGGAGGCGTGGGAGGAGTGTCTCCGCCGCCCTTGGTGGTGAATGAACTTACGGCGCCCTCAATGTCAATGAAAGACTGGCTTTCAGGGTCCCAGACGGTGACATAGGCCTTGAAATAGTACGTGGTTCCGGGCTCAAGGCCGGTAAGCGTGGCCTCGAAATCGGCCGCCTTTGCAGTGCTGCTGTTGAGGCCGATCTGCCCCGTCATAGATTCCTCGGAGGTGCCCCAGTAGAATCCGTGGTCACGGAGTTCCGTGGTGACGTGCTCGTAACTACCTGAGAGGAGGGCCGATGTAGTGGACACATTGGTTGCGTCCCAGGTGATGACGTCTACCTCGGGATCATCCTGGGTGTTGTCGTCTCCGGTGTCGTCTCCGGCGCCGTCATCCGGCTTGTCGTCCGGTTTTTCGTCGGGCTTCTCCTGAGGCTTTTCGCTCTCCTGTGGCTGCGGCTGGGGAGCCGGTGTGCAGGAGCAGAGGATGCCAATGAGCGCCGCGCTTATGATGTACCTGAATTTCATTTCCTAATAGCGGTTAAGGGGCCGGCCGGCGGTCATCATGTTCACCTTGCGGCGAACCTCGTCAAGGACCATCTTGTGGGCTATGCGCTCTGCGGTCTGCTGCTCCGTGGGCTCCTTGGCGGTTATGGCGTCAAAGTGGTCCGACGCGCTCTGGAGAACGGTGTCAATCAGGTCCACGATGGTTTTCATATCCTTCTCCTCGAAGCCGCGGGACGTGACTGCAGGGGTGCCTACGCGGAGGCCGCTGGTTGCAAAGGCGCTGCGGGTGTCGAAGGGCACCATATTCTTGTTCACGGTAATATCGGCCCTTACAAGTTCCTTCTCTGCCACGCGGCCGGTGAGGTTCTCAAACTTACCCCTTAAGTCAATGAGCATAAGGTGGTTGTCCGTGCCGCCGGAAATGATCTTGTAGCCTTTGCCGATAAACTCACGGCACATTGCGGCGGCGTTTGCCATCACCTGCTTCTGGTACTCCACGTATTCCGGCTGGGCTGCCTCCCAGAAGGCCACGGCCTTGGCGGCGATGACGTGCTCCAGCGGGCCTCCCTGGATGCCGGGGAAGACGGCGGAATTGAGGATTGCGCTCATCATCTTTACCTCACCCTTTGGAGTTGTGAGACCCCAGGGGTTTTCAAAGTCCTTACCCATAAGGATGATGCCGCCGCGGGGACCGCGGAGCGTCTTGTGGGTGGTGGAAGTCACTATATGGGCGTATTTGACGGGGTTTTTGAGAAGGCCTGCGGCGATGAGGCCGGCGGTATGGGCCATATCTATCCAGAGGATGGCGCCAACTTCATCGGCAATCTTTCTCATACGCTCGTAATCCCATTCGCGGGAGTAGGCCGATGCTCCGCCGATTATGAGCTTTGGCTTGCATTCAAGAGCCTTCTTCTCCATTTCATCGTAGTCTACGCGGCCGGTTTCAGGGTTCAGGCCGTATGCCACGGGATGGTAGAGGATGCCGCTGGCGTTTACGGGGCTGCCGTGGGTAAGGTGACCGCCCATGGAGAGATCCAGGCCCATAAAGGTGTCCCCGGGTTTAAGGATGGCCATGGTGACGGCCATATTTGCCTGAGCGCCGGAATGGGGCTGGACATTGGCGTACTCTGCGCCGTAGAGGGCCTTTACGCGGTCAATTGCAAGCTGCTCAATCTTGTCCACTACCTCGCAGCCGCCGTAGTAGCGCTTTCCGGGGTAGCCTTCCGCGTATTTGTTGGTGCATACGGAGCCCATGGCGGCAAGGACTTCGTCGGTTACGTAGTTTTCAGACGCAATGAGTTCAAGCCCTGCGGCCTGACGTTCCTGCTCCTTCTTGATTAACTCAAAAAGTTGTATGTCTTTTTTCATGGAATGTGTTATTGGTCTACAAATATAGTCATAATTATTGGGAAAAACTTTAACTTTGCTCCCGTGAAAGACAGAAAACTTCTAAACAGGGAACTGGGCCGGATATCGGCCAGTGAATATCGTACCACAAGGCCGTCCAGCGGCATTGCGCTGGTGCTGGACAATGTCCGGAGTGCCCACAATGTGGGGAGCGCCTTCCGCACCTCGGATGCCTTCGGCGTGGATAAAGTCTATCTTTGCGGGATATGCCCCGTACCGCCGTCGGCAGAACTGAGGAAAGTAGCCCTTGGCGCAGAGGAAGTTGTGCCATCTGAGCACGTGGATGATGCCGTGGACCTGGTCCGCCGCCTTCAAGCCGATGGCTACACGGTAATTGCCGTGGAGCAGACTGTGAATTCCGTAAAACTGGATGCCTTCCACCGCGTGCCCGGCGCCAAGTACGCCCTTGTCTTTGGCAATGAGGTGGAAGGAGTGCAGCAGTCCGTAGTTGATGCCTGCGATTTTTCCCTTGAAATCCCCCAGCAGGGTACAAAACACTCCCTCAACGTCTCCGTCTCCGTTGGCGTGGTCCTGTGGGGGCTGGCGCATAACTGATTGTTCCTCAATATTTTAATGGTATAGCGGTGCACCGTAAAGTGCACCGCTATACCATTAACGCGCTGAGTATCAGTAGTTTCCGTGCCGGGCTAGTCCAGGCTGTGGATTGCCAGGCCGCTGCGGAGTTTGGGCTCGAACCAGGTGGTCTTTGGAGGCATAATGTTGCCGGTATCGGCAATATTTATGAGTTGGTCCATTGAAACGGGATACAGCGCAAAGGCCACCTTCATTTCTCCGGAGTCCACGCGGCGTGAAAGTTCTCCAAGGCCGCGGATACCGCCCACAAAATCAATCCTCTTGTCTGTGCGGAGGTCCTTGATTCCAAGGATCTTGTCCAGCACAAGGTTGGAAAGGATGGTGACGTCAAGAACGCCGATGGGATCTGCATCATTGTACCTTCCGGGCTTTGCCGTGAGGCTGTACCATTTGTCTCCAAGATACATTGAGAAGTTATGGAGGGCCGATGGGGCATATGGCTTTGCCGGACGCCCGCAGCGGGGCTTGGTGGCAAGGGCAACATCGAAATCCTCCTCCAGGGCCTTCAGGAACTCTTCTTCACTGAGACCGTTCAGGTCCTTCACCACACGGTTATAATCAATGATTGCGAGGTGACTTTGAGGGAAGCACACTGCCATAAAGTAGTTGTACTCCTCATTTCCCGTGTGGTGAGGATTCTGAGCCTTTTTCTCTGCGCCAACACGTGCGGCGGCGGCGGTACGGTGGTGACCGTCGGCCACATAGAAGGCGTCTATGTCATTTGTGAAGATTTCCGTGATGCGCTTGATAACGGCATCGTCCGAGATTACCCAGAATGTATGGGTGAACTTGTTCTCGTCCACGAACTTGTACTCCGGCTTCCCGGCCGCTGCATCGGCCACAATCTTGTTGAGTTCCTCGTTGTCCTTGTAGGCGAAGAACACGGGCTCGATGTTGGCGTTCTGGATGCGGACGTGGACCATTCGGTCGTCTTCCTTGTCCTTGCGGGTGAGTTCATGTTTCTTGATTATGCCCTGGGCGTAGTCGTCAGTGTGGGCGCAGAGCACAAGTCCGTACTGGGTGCGTTTTCCCATAGTCTGGGCATACACATAGTATTTCTCCTTGTCCTCACGCACCAGCCAGCCACGCTCTTTCCAGGCCTTGAAATTCTCCACGGCTTTGTCGTAGGTGCGCTGCTCGTGCTCGCCGGCAATGGGCGTGAAGTCAATTTCCGGCTTTGTGATATGCAGGAGGCTCTTTTCTCCGGCCATCGCAAGGGCTTCCTCGGAGTTAAGGACATCGTAGGGCGGAGCCGCTACTTCAGTGACCAGATTCTTGGGCGGGCGTATTGCCGCAAAGGGTTTTACTCTTACCATAATTATTTGTTTACCTGGAATTTACGGTTTCCTGTTGCAAAGAAGTCCACTATCTGGCGGGCGGCTGCAAGGCCGGCGTTCACGTTGGCCTCGGCGGTCTGGGCTCCCATCTTCTTGGGAGTTGCAAAGACGCGGTAGCCGAAGTTCTTGGTGAGGCGGTCATAGTTGTCTGGCATTACGTCCGTGACATACTTGAGGTCCTCGCGCTCAGAGAGAGCCCGGAACAGGCCGTCTTCGTCGATGACTTCCTTACGGGCGGTGTTCACAAGGGTGGCGCCCTTTGGCATACGCATTATAAGGTCATAGCCGATGCTCTTAATAGTGGAAGGAAGGGCAGGGATATGGATTGAAAGGTAATCGGCCGATGCGTAAAGTTCCTCCACGGAATGCACGGGCTGGGCACCTCCGGCAATGATCTGCTCATCCGTAAGGAAGGGGTCCAGGGCCGATATTTCCATCCCCAGGGCCTTTGCCTTCTGGCCTACCAGACGGCCCACATTTCCGTAGGCCTGGACGCCAAGGCGCTTGCCCTGGAGTTCTGAGCCGGTTGCGGGAGTGAAGTGGGTGCGGGCCATGAAGATCATAAGGCCAAGGGCAAGTTCCGCCACTGCATTTGAGTTCTGGCCGGGGGTGTTCATCACAACCACGCCATGGGCGGTTGCTGCCTCAAGGTCAACATTGTCAAAACCGGCACCGGCGCGCACCACGATCTTCAGTTTGGGTGCGGCGTCAAGTACCTCTGCGGTCACTTTGTCGGAGCGGATGATAAGGGCCTCGGCGTCTGCGACTGCAGCCACAAGATCCTTCTGCTCCGGATACTTTTCAAGTTTTACAACCTCATGGCCTGCGGCCTTGAGGATATCTTCAATGCCTTTTACAGCTGCCGCTGCAAAGGGCTTCTGGGTTGCTAAAAGTATTTTCATTACTTATGAAGTTTTTCGAATTCCTGCATGCAGTCTACAAGTGCCTGGACGTCTTCCACGGTGCAGGCGTTGTACAGGGAGGCGCGGAAACCGCCTACGCTGCGGTGGCCCTTGATGCCCACCATGCCGCGTTCCTTGGCAAAGGCGAAGAAGGGATCGAAGATGTCCTCGTGGCCTTCCGAAGGCACAAAGCATACGTTCATAAGGGAACGGTCCTCCTTGGCGGCAGTGCCAACAAACAGGCTGTTGCGGTCAATCTCACCGTATAGTAAATCGGCCTTCTTCCGATTGATCTTCTGGATGGCCTCCACGCCGCCCATGGACTTGATCCACTTCAGGGTTTCCTTCATCACGAAGATGTTGAAAACGGGAGGAGTGTTGAACATTGAGAGCTTTTCAATGTGGGTGCGGTAATCAAGCATCGTGGGGATGTGGCGGGTTACGCGGCCAAGGGAATCCTTCTTAATGATTGCGAAGATAACGCCTGCAGGGCCCACGTTCTTCTGGGCGCCGCCGTAGATGAGGTCATACTTACTTACATCCACCGGGCGGGACATGATGTCCGATGACATATCGGCAATGAGGGGGCAGGGGACGTCAAGGTCCTCTTTTATCTCAGTGCCGTAGATGGTGTTGTTGGTGGTGATGTGCAGGTAATCAAGGTCTGCGGGGACATCAAATCCCTTGGGGATATAGGTGTAGTTCTTGTCCTTGGAGCAGGCTATTGCATACGCGTCTCCTATGCCCTGGGCCTCTACAAGGGCCTTGTGGGCCCACACGCCGGTGTCAAGGTATGCGGCCTTCTTCTCAAGGTAGTTCATTGCCACATAGAGGAACTGGAGGGAGGCGCCGCCTCCGAGGAAAACTACCTCGTGGGTATCCGGAATATTGAGGAGTTCCTTCCAGAGGGCGCGGGTTTCATCCATTACGGCGTCCCACTCCTTTGTGCGGTGGGAGATAGAAATGAGGCTGATTCCGGTGCCGCTGAAATCCTTCAGGGCCTCAATGGCATTGTCAATGGCAACCTGCGGAAGAAGGCAGGGGCCTGCGTTGAAAACGTGAACTTTCTTAGACATTTTATTTAGGTTATGATCTGTATTAATTATGGTTTTCAAAGTTACGGATTATTATTGTGAAAACCTATATTTCTTTCAATTCTGCAATGCCCAAAAGTCTTTCCTTAAAACTCTCATCCTGGGCAAGGCGTACGCGGGTGACAAGGGAACACTTCTCCCCGAAGTCCTGCCCGCTCTGGGGAAGGTCCAGGTCCTTGAGGACCTTCATCACGGCGTTCATGGAAAGGTAGTCAAAGGAAAGCCTGTAGTTCCGCCCGGCAATCTTTTGGACAACGGTGGCTGAAGAGAGGGCATCGGCCGTGGAAGTCTTGTAGGCGCGTATGAGCCCGGGGATTCCCAGTTTGATGCCGCCGAAATAGCGCACCACCACAACCAGGATGTCGCTCAGCCCCAGGGAATCTATCTGCCCCAGGATGGGCCTTCCCGCGCTTCCGGAAGGCTCTCCGTCGTCGGACGCCCTCCACACGTCCCCTTTAAGGCCGATACGGTAGGCGTAGCAGTGGTGCCGGGCGTCGTGGTACTCCTTGCGGAGAGAGGCCACGATCTCCTTCACCTCATCCTCCGTCTCTACAGGGTAGGCAAGGGCGATGAAGCGGGACCCGTTGTCCTTGAAAAGACCCTCCGACGGCGCCGCTATGGACTTATATGAATCCTGAATTTCCACTTCCATCAAAATTACGGTTTTTTGAGATATTTTGCAATTAAACACAGAAAAAGCAGTATATTTGGGTATGGTTTTCAAGATTCGTGTCACCCTTGCGGGTATCAAAGGCTTTTATCGCCTGTATCATATTAACGGCGCCACAACGCTGTACAACATCCATAAGCAGCTTCGCAGTGACCTGGAGTTCGCACAGGACCAGATTATAATGTTCAAGGCCCTGGACGTTACGGGCGGCGTAGTTGCCCGCTACGGCCTCTTTGACCTTGGCAGCGGTACCGTAGACCGCGTAACCCTGGAAGACACCGTCAAGGCCGGTACGGACAGCATGGTGTATTTCTATGACGTCACCAACAAAAAGAGCGTCATCCTCACCGTAGAGGGTGAAGCGGAGGGTGAGCGCGTCACGGGCCTTGTCCTCAAGGAGTCCAAGGGCCCCAACCCCATAGAGTTTGAAAACGGCTACGTGGCCTATGAGGACCTCCCTGAGCGCCAGCGTTATCTCCCCGGGGAAGAACCGGAGGACGACGATGATGACTTTGAGGATGATGAGGAAGAGGATGAGGAGGATGACGACGAAGACGGCAAGGAAATCTTTGACGAGGGTGAGGAGTAGTGCCTAAAAGGGTAGAGATAATACTTGGGCCAACCGGCGTGGGTAAAAGCGCCTACGCTATAAAACGTGCCCTGGAAGTAGGCTCTCCCGTCATTAACTGCGATTCCCGGCAAATATATAAGGAACTGTGCATAGGCACGGCGGCCCCCTCCAGAAGGGATATGGCCACCGTGAAGCACTATTTCACCCGCTCAATCCCCATCACCCGCAACTACACCGCCGGCATTTATGAGGCCGATGCCCTTGCCCTTGTGAACCGCCTTTTCAATGAGGGGCATGAAACCCTTGTGATGTGCGGCGGCTCAATGATGTACATAGACGCCTTCTGCTACGGCCTGGACGATTTCCCTGAGGTCCCGCTGCAGCTGAGGCAGCACCTTATGGAATGCCTCCGTGAGGATGGCGTGGAGTCCCTTGCAGCGCAGTTAAAGGAACTGGATCCGGTCTCTTATGAGGAACTGGACCTTTCCAACGGCCAGCGTGTCATAAGGGCCCTGGAAGTAAGCATGTACACCGGTCAGCCGTTCTCCTCCTTCAAGACCAGGAGTTTCAAGGAAAGGGACTTTGAGATTGTTAAAATCGGCCTTGAAAGGCCCAGGGTAGAGCTTTATGACCGCATCAACCAGAGAGTGCTTCAGATGATGCGCCGCGGCCTTGAGGCCGAAGCCCGCCGTATGCTCCCATACCGTGACCTTCCGGCCCTCCAGACTGTTGGCTACAAGGAAATGTTCGACTACTTTGATGGCGTCACTGACCGTGAAGAGGCCGTCCGCCGCATCCAGGTGAATACCCGCCACTACGCCAAGCGCCAGCTCACCTGGTGGCGCCGGGATAGCGGTATCATTTGGAAAAACGCAGGTAGCTGTGAGTGATCTCTGGTTTACTCTACATTAGTGTATCTTATCGGGATACAATATACTCCGGCATTATCAGTACTTATAATAAGAGTATTGCTGAACTCTCCCACCGAACAGGTACTTCTATCCAGTTGTACGTGGATTGTGAGATTACCGGAGTTGCCCCCGCTCGTGGGGTGACAGGTTGCTCTAATAGGGAAGATAGGACCGGGCACAATCACTCTTGCATCAAAAGAATATAGGCCTGTATCATTGGAAGCGACAAGATGGACAGGGATGGTCTCATACCCGCTAGAGGCTGATATTGAGCCGGTCCCGAAATCCACAACAGCCTTGTCTGGAGAAAGAATATTGTCACATCTCTCCATCCGGAATTTAAATGTCAACTCGCAGACGCCTATATAATCTCTGCTTTTTGTCTGCTTCTTATAATTATCATGATATACAGAGATTGATGTGTATCCATCATAGGGCGAAATGTCTTCAAAATAAAACTTCCCTTCAGAATCTGTCATTGTAACTTCTCTATTCCGCTCATCAAACACAACGGCCCCTTCCAGAAAATTACCCTCAGTGTCGGTTACTCTGCCTACTACGTTAACAAAGTGATCTCTTGAAGACGTTTCTATTTTAATTGGCAAATCTATGACACCCAAATGCTTACGTGCGTAATTCTTGTCCATTTGGGTGACGTCAAATTGTATACTTTCCAAAAAGGAACCTATTTTCCCGTGAGAAGCTTTAATTATAAGTTTCTTATTCTGGCCAGGATTTATATCGAAAGTCCAGTGTCCCTGAGTAAACAGATCAGCGTTGGTAATGCTGACTTCATGTTGTTGCCCTGAGAGAGCAATACTCGTAGCCATGAAAATGAGAGTATTGTCCGTGAGATTACTTAAAGTGACTGTTACGCTGCTAACTCTGGGAGCAAAATATACAGTATCTACGCTGATGTCCAGATAACGCAACTCGGCCATTTGCCCGCTATTGTTTTTATGGCAAGAGCATAAAAGACAAGAGAGGCTCGCCGTCAACACCAATATGAATAATCTCATGGTCATGCCGCTAGATAATCAATAAGACATTGCAAATATAGCAAAAAAGTTATAGACAGGGCGTTGGACAGAATAATTAAAAAGCAAGTGAAAGTTGAGCGCCGCCGGGGATGCAGTTGAAGGAGAGCAATGCCACCGTTTCTTCCGCGGCATTGCGAATTTTCCTTTTATTGGTACCACCTATAATGAGAAGGGTTGCGCCAACCAGGGCCGTCCCAAAAGACACTCCTTCAATGATGAGGCCTGTCTTGTAACCGGGCTGCTGCCTGGCTTCATTCCTGAGGGCAAGGATTTTCTCTGCATTGGAATTACTCCCTGTTACATAACTTCCAGAAACAAATGCGCTTTCTCCACTTTGTAAGTTTGCGTTGATGTACTTGTTCTCCTGAACCACGCAGATGATGTTGCCTGTTGTGATGCCTACGCCTGAC
>ONOQ01000091.1 GCA_900319485.1 uncultured Bacteroidales bacterium
CAAACGCAGACCGGCACCACGGACGGGTGCCGGAACGTTCCAAGATTTCGTGAGTTAGGACGGAAAGGCGTCGCGGGATGCCAATGCCGGCCAGTAAGTTACCACGAAGATACGGTTTTTTCGGCATCCTGCCAAAGCTATAGCTTGGAGGCCTTGACGGTGACAGTGTAGATGCGGTGGAAGAGGCGGAATCGGAAATTCCGAGTATGTTGCGTCTGGAAACTTAGGAGGGCCTTTACTTTGGTCTCGGGCAGCTGGTGATTGTCGGCAAGCCGCTGGACACGTCTGATGTAGCGCTGGCGTTGGGATTCCGGGAAGGTGGCCACGAATTCGTCCACGGAGAGGCTGCTCTTGGCACTGTTGCAGTTTGCGCAGGCGGTGACGATGTTGTCGATGCTGCGGGGACCGCCCAGGGAACGCGGGACAATGTGGTCGTAGGTTACCCCCTGGACGGTGAGCGGGGCGCCACAATAGATGCAGCAGCGGTCTGTTTCGCCAGCAAGGATGGTGAAGGAACGTGGATTGCGTTTGTCCTTTTTCAGGCTTTTTCCGGGCCATAGGATGGAGAATTCCTCCAGGAGGAGCCCGGCCTTATACTTGCTGATACGACCGGTCAAGAGGGCCGTTTTCACGCGCCACCAATAGGCCAGGCGTTTGCCAAAGGAAAGGGTGCTGGCATATTCCGGGATGGCCAGGCTGTGCTTGTCGCCGACACAGTGGCTGCAAAGGATGGCTCTTCCCTCCACGCTGACTTCCCTGCCGCTGCCGCCCCGGACCTCTTCCTGCCTACGGCCGCAGAGAAAGCATCGGCAGGCGCTTTCCTGGAAAAGAAGGGCCCGTTGCTCTCCCCTGGGAAGGGAGGGTTTGTCGTTGCGGATATAGCGGGAGCCGGAGGATTTGGACATGGGCTACTTGAGGGCGGTGAGCCAGATTTCAGAGCGGCCGTCACCGTAGGAGTTGAGGACCTCGGCGACGGTGAGAATGAGGCCGTGGCCATCGAGACGGGTGGGGTCGATGAAGTTGGACATCTGCTGCTCGTAGAGGTCGGCAAAGGCATCATCCTTTCCGATGAGGCCGTCAACAAGGTCGTTGAAATAGCTTTCCGGCAGGCGCATGAGCGTACCCTTTTGAGGCAGCTGGAGGACCATCATCTGCGTACGCATATCCGGATGCTTTCGGCCTTTGTCGTCCAGGAGGTAAACGTCGCAGACGTGGGCATCGATGGGGCTGGCCAGGGCGTCGCGCTCCTCCACCACACTGGCGATGGGGCCGTAAGGCATAATCATGTCTGCACGGAGCATGAGCTGGAAGGTGGCCTCTTTGTCGGCCAGGTGTTTCTCGATGCTGCGTTGCGTGACCACGGCCACAATGTCCAGCGAACTGGTACCGGGGAGTTCCGTGGGAAGGGAAACCTCATAGTGCAGCACATCCCCCACGTGCATGGCCAGCGCCTCCTCCAGGGTGATGTTCCGGGGATAGAGGTCCTGCCGCGACAGCGGGTAACCCGCCGCCTCCAGCTGAGAGAGGATGTCGGCGAGGATGTTCTCTACGGGGACGTGGAGGTCCAGTTCGAAGGTGAGGTGCATGGTTATTTCTTAATTCTGACTTCTTGCAAAGTGCAAATGTCCACTTCCATTAGTATTTATATGATTCCTGGTGCCTGTCCTGTTCCACCCAGGTCGCGGGACCGAAGTGACACCGGCAATATCTATGAGTTACTAGGATTATCGGCGTTGCTTTTGCCTTCTTCTTTACTTTGTCCTTTCAAGTTTCTAAGTTCATCAAGATAGCTAGCGGTTATAACACCGGAAGGAAGTGCGATTATTGCGACTCCGAATAAGGATGATAACATGCTAATAAAACGTCCAATGTCTGTTACCGGAATCATATCACCATAGCCAACTGTCGTTAGAGTTACCGTTGCCCAATATAGTGCATCATAGAAGTCTTCAAAAGTCGCCGCTCCTGTTGCCGGATTTGTATGAGGTTCTGCATTGAACATTATAAGCGCCGTGAGAAAAATGTAGAACACAGCTATCCCCAATACTGTTAACAAGACACTTTTTTCTTTTTGGATCACTTTACCCAGAACTCGAATTTTGTCTGCATAGCGGATAAACTTGAATAGTCGAATTATCCTCATCATACGTGTCAGACGGAAGATCTTGAAACCCTGCCCGAGGATATGGAGCCCAGGAAGAATAGACAACAGGTCAATGATAGCCCAACCGGTAAAAGGATGTATAACGAAGGATAAACCTTTCTTCCCTAACCGATAATCCGCAGTGAGCCACCTCAAAAAATAATCTACAACAAAAAAGATGACAGTCACCTGCTCAATAATACGGAAGGTGGTTGTTTCCTCTACAAACATTAAAGGAATTATACTTGCCGTAATGGCAATAAGCATTAACATATCATAAGCAAAACT
>ONOQ01000050.1 GCA_900319485.1 uncultured Bacteroidales bacterium
GGCGCGCTTGCAAACCACTCACATCGTCTGTCGGCCTCCAAGAAACTGGTTGTCCTTGGAGAGAAGGATACCTATGAGCCCCTCTGCCGCGAATGCTACCAGAAAGCCCTCAAAGAAGACGCAGAAGCCTGATGAGCGCAAAACTCCTTGGAATACTCCTGGCGTGGCTTTCCGTGTGGAGCTGCGGGGTATCGGCTGGGCAGTCAAAGGCCGATGACGACGGCGTCAATGAAGTGAACCTTGAGTTCAAGGTGCCTTCAAAGCTCAAGGTCACGGCTATGGAGCTTCACTCGCTTGACAATAAGCCCGTTCTCCTTTCAAAGAGTCTTGAGGGCATCTCCGGCAAGGTTCAGATCAAGGACACCCTTGCCAGCGAAGACAACTATCCAATGATTGCCTTCATCCAGATGGACGACGGCTCCCTCTGGACGGCAAGGCTGGAGAAGGACGGCAGCTTTGAGCCTCTGAAGTATGAGGAATCGGCCCCTCAGGCCGATATAAAGGCCGAATACATCCGCCAGCACCGTATGCCCGTGGCTTCCGGCGAATACTCCGGCATCACTCACGTGAAGGACGATGTCTATGCCCTTGTCCACGACAAAAGCACCGGCGGCGGCATCCACCTTTTCAACATTCCCATTGACAATGCAGGCGTTGTGGGCACCATCCAGGCCAAGGAAGTGCCCGGAAATGCAGGCAAGGCAGGCGGCAGGGACAACGAAGACATAGTTTACGTGCCGTCATCCAACACTCTCTATGTGAGTGCCGAGGCCGACCAGTCCGTGCGCGAATACACCGTCGAGGGAGAGCCCACCGGCCGTGCCCTGGAGGTTCCTGAGGACCTTAAGGCCATCCAGCCAAACGCCGGCTTCGAGGCCCTGGCATATGACTCTGACCGCGGCTACTTCTGGGCCGCCACTGAAAAATCCCTCAAGGAGGAAGGACTTCATAACAGAATCATAAGGCTCCAGCGCTTCTCGGGCACGGATCCCGATGCCCGTTACCTCTATATGATGGGGCAGCCGCTGGCAACGGATGAGCAGATTTCTTCGGCCCAGGCCTATGTCCACGGCCTTTCCGCTATGACCGTCCTTGAAGACGGCCGCCTCATTATGCTTGAGAGGGAGGTTCTGGTCCCCGGTGGCAGCATCATAGAAAAAGCGCTAGGAGCATTCACTCTCAGCACTCTCTACGTTGTGGATCCACTCAATGACAAAGGCGGTATCCTTGAGAAAAAGATTGTGACCCGCATCGTTACATCGGCCCTCAACCTTGCCAATTATGAAGGTATGTGCCTTGGCCCCAAACTTTCCGGCGGCAGGCAGGCGCTCCTCCTCATTGCCGATTCCCAGAACGGCCAGGGCGGCCTCACCGGGGAATATCTGCAGATTATGGCAATCAAATAGCCATTCTCCACACCCTGATCCACTATCTTAATCACGAATAGAGGGCTAAACGTGACTAAGATTGTAGAACAGATGTACAAGGAGAATTAATCCTGCACCTTCACAAGGGCCTCGCGGATTTTGGCTTCAATTTCCTCTGCCAGTTCGGGGTTGTCCAGCATAAGGTTCTTGACGGCTTCACGGCCCTGGGCAAGTTTGGAGTCATTGTAACTGAACCATGAACCGGACTTCTGGATGATGCCGAGTTCTACTCCGAGGTCCACGATTTCTCCGCTGCGGGAGATGCCTTCTCCGAACACTATGTCGAACTCTGCCTTGCGGAAAGGCGGGGCCATCTTGTTTTTCACCACTTTCACCTTCACGTGGTTTCCAAGGGCGTCGTCTCCGTCCTTGATCTGGGTGGTGCGGCGGATGTCCAGGCGCACGGATGCGTAGAACTTGAGGGCGTTGCCGCCGGTGGTGGTTTCGGGATTACCGAACATAATGCCGATTTTCTCTCTCAACTGGTTGATGAAAATGCAGCAGGTGCCGGTTTTGGAGATGTTTGCGGTGAGTTTGCGGAGAGCCTGTGACATAAGGCGGGCCTGGAGGCCCACTTTGTTGTCTCCCATCTCTCCCTCGATCTCTGCGCGGGGGGTGAGGGCGGCAACCGAGTCAATGACCACGATGTCCACGGCGCCGCTGCGGATGAGGTTATCTGCAATCTCAAGGGCCTGCTCACCGTTATCCGGCTGGGAAATGAGGAGGGTGTCAAGATTCACGCCCAGGGACTTTGCATAGGTGCGGTCAAAGGCGTGCTCCGCATCTATGATTGCGGCGATACCGCCGGTTTTCTGGGCCTGTGCGATTGCGTGGATGGCCAGCGTGGTTTTACCTGAAGACTCAGGGCCGTAGATTTCCACAATCCTGCCTTTGGGATAACCGCCTATTCCAAGGGCATGGTCCAGGGCTATTGAGCCGCTGGGGATAACCTGGGAGGCGTCCCATTCCGGCTGGTCCCCAAGTTTCATAATGGTTCCCTTGCCGTAGTCTTTCTCAATTTTGTCAATTGTTGCCTGAAGCGCCTTGAGTTTGGCTGCATTCATCTGGGCTCCGTCTGCTTCTTTTGCCATTTCTGTACTTATTTTAATAAATTGCGGTCATCCTGCATCCGCATTTACAAAGATATGAAAAACTCTGATAAATATCAATCTTTTTTCTGAGTGCAAAATTAGCCCTCCATTGTGCCAAACCATTGCGCAATGATAAAAAATACAATAAAATGTGTATTTTTGTAGTATGAAAGAACGTCTGCTGGGAAAAACGCCCGAAGAACTTAAACAGATAGCCATCCAGGCAGGCCTCCCTGCATTTGCCGGGAAGCAGATAGCGCGCTGGCTGTATGTGAGCCGCGTCCGCACCATAGGGGAGATGACAAACCTCTCCAAGGCCGGCCGTGAAGCCCTTGATGCCATTGCGGAGGTAGGGCTTCAGGAACCCATAGACGTCCAGGTATCGGCCGATGGAACAAAGAAGTACCTTTTCCCCGTGGCCGGTGACCCCGCAAATGCGGTTGAAGCCGTGATGATCCCTGATGCAGACCGAAAAACCCTCTGCGTTAGTTCCCAGGCCGGATGCAAGATGGGCTGCAAGTTCTGTATGACCGGCCGTCAGGGCTTCCACGGAAACCTTTCCGCGGCCGATATCCTGTCCCAGTACTTCGCAATAGAAGAGGCAGGGGAACTTACCAACACCGTCTTTATGGGGATGGGAGAGCCCCTTGACAACTGGGAGGAGGTGAAAAGGGTTATCACCGTCCTTACGGCCGATTGGGGCCTTGCCTGGAGCCCCAAGCGCATCACGCTCAGCACCATCGGCGTAATTCCTAACCTCCGGAAATTCCTGGACGAGTGCAAGTGCCATCTTGCAGTGAGCCTTCACAATCCCTTCCCTGAGGAACGCCTTGAGATGATGCCCGTCCAGAAGGCCTGGACCGCCGCGGAGGTGATCCGCCTTATCAAAACCTACGATTTCACCGGCCAGCGCCGCGTGAGTTTTGAATACACCGTCTTTGAGGGCTGGAACAACACGCCCCGCCACGCAGAGGCCCTGGTGAGGCTTCTGAGGGGCCTTGAATGCCGCGTGAACCTCATCCGCTTCCACCGTATCCCGGATTTCCCGTACGGTCCGGCATCGGCCCGGTCGATGGAGGAGTTCCGCGATATGCTCACGGAAGGCGGCCTCACGGCCACCATCCGCGCATCCAGGGGAGAGGACATCTTCGCTGCGTGCGGCCTTCTTGCCGGAAAACACAACAACGGATGAGAAAACTTCTTGTCATATTGATATCGGCCCTTGCCACCGCCTTCATGGCCCTGGCGCAGGAACCTGCCGTCACTGAACCGTCGTCCTCAACCTTCGGCCTCAGCGAATCCGACGAAGCCTTTGTGAAGGAGATGCGTCACCGGATGGACTCCATCCGCAAGCACAGGCCCACCGTAGCCCTTGTCCTTTCCGGCGGCGGCGCCAAGGGAGCGGCTACAATCGGTGCGCTCCAGTATATGAAGAAGTACGATTTCCCCATAGATATGGTGGCCGGCACCAGTGTCGGCGGTCTTATCGGCGGCCTCTTTGCCCTTGGATATACTCCCAGCGAACTTGAGTCCCTCATCCGCACCACAAACTGGGATATGGCTATGTCGGACAAAGTGGACAAGTCCTACATTCCTTATTCAAGGATTCGTTATAAGGAAAAATATCTGCTTTCAATACCGTTCTACTACCGCTCGGACGACTACCGCCGTTTCATAACCGGAGACGCCTCCCTCACCGACGGCCTTCCCCGTAAATTCGATATCGGCGCAACGGAAGACGTGAAGAACAACCTGATGGGAAGCCTCCCTTCCGGCTTCGTGTACGGCCAGAACGTCAATCAGATTTTCACATCCAGGACGGTGGGCTACAGCGATTCCCTGGACTTTGCAAAACTCCCCATACCCTTTGTGAGCGTGGCTACGGATATGGTTTCCTGCAAGGCCAAGATCTGGCACAGCGGCTCCATAAACACCGCCCTCCGCTCCACTATGTCCATCCCCGGACTCTTTGTGCCGGTGCGCACGGACGGGATGATCCTGGTAGACGGTGGTATGCGCAACAACTATCCCGCCAACCTTGTGAAGAGGATGGGGGCCGATATAATCATCGGCATAGACCTTGCCGGCGCCAGCCCTTCGGCAGAGCAGATCCAGAACCTTGGGGATATCCTTATGCAGAGCATGGACCTTTTCTCCAACGATGCAAGGGAGTACAGCCTGCCCCTTTTCGACGTCTCCATACGCCCGGACCTTACCGGTTACAATATGCTCAGTTTCAACGACGAAGCCATTGACGTGATGTACTGGAGGGGCTTCAAGGCGGCCGCGGAGAAAACCCGGCAACTGGATTCCCTCCGCCAGGTCCTGGGGAAGGCCCATTTCACGCTGCAGGCCCCTCACGCCACGGACATAGAGCACAGCCCAGTCGTAATAGAGGCCATAGACATAATCGGCGTTTCTCCAAAGGAGGCCGATTATATCCGCTCCCGTATGTACATAAAGCCCGGCTCCATTGTGAACAAGAGGGTGATTGAGGAGGATGTTGCAAAGATCTTCGGCCGCGGGGCGTATGACTATGTGAACTATGAACTGCGCGGCACTCAGGAACCCTACAGGTTAAGGATAATATGCAAGAGGGGACCTATGCATCAGTTCGGCCTTGGCGTAAGGCTGGATTCCCAGGAACTTGTGAGCATACTCCTCAATGTTGGCCTCAACACCAATGCAATGAGCGGCCACTCCCTGGATTTCACGGCCAGGATAAGCACCAGCCCGTATGCGGAACTCCATTACGCGTACAACGCCCCCATCTTCGCCACCTTCAACGCAAGGGCGTTTGTGCGTTACACCAACAGCAGCCGCTTCCTCTCAGGCAGCGACCGCTTTAATATTTCATTCATCCAGGGCACCCAGGAACTGTATATGTCAAATATGCGCTGGTCCAACCTGGACGTGAAACTGGGCCTTCAGAACCAGTTCCACAAGGTTATAAACGTCCTGTCCAGCGGCACCCAGGGAGACTATCAGTATCCGGTGGACCTGAAGGACTATCCCGGCGCTTTCCTGACAGGCCGCGTGGAAACCCTGGACAATACCTATTTCCCCACCAAGGGCGTGTCGGCAGGATTCAGGGGAGACCTTTTCACGCGCGCAATCTATGAAGGTGAACCGGCCCTTTTCGGCGTTTTGGCCGCTGATTTCACCGTGCCGGTGTCCTTCGGCCGCTTTGCCCTCATTCCCCAGGGAAGTATGCGCTTCCTCTTCGGAGACGACATCCCCATCCAGTACGCTAACGTGATAGGCGGTGATATGTGGGGCCGATACGTTGACCAGCAGATTCCCTTTGTTGGTCTTGGCAACTCCGCATTCCGCCGCAACTGCCTTGCCATCGCGCGCCTTGACGCCCGTGTCCGCGTAGGGAACAACCATTACTTCACCCTGATGGGAAACGTGGGCTACGACTTCGTGGGGTTCAATAAGTTCGCTGAAGGCGAATTCGTGAGCGGCGCTGGCCTCAGTTATGCCTACAATTCAATCTTCGGCCCCCTGAAACTGCAACTGCACTGGTCCTCCATAACCCAGAGGGTTGGCGCCTATCTCTCACTCGGTTACGTGTTCTAGCCTATGGAGTACTCCCGCAGCCTTTCCCGCCTGCAGCGCCTCTGCTCAAAGGCAGAGTATTGCAGGGCCGATATCTACCGCAAGGCCCTCAGGGACCTTGACGGTGATGCCGCGGAGGCATCCCGGCTGGTGGATGAACTTGTCCGTGACAGGTACGTTGATGACGCCCGGTATGCCCGGGCCTTTGCCCGTGAGAAAGCATCCCTGCAGGGCTGGGGCCCCGTGAAAATCCGTTTCCAGTTAAGGGCCAAGGGCATTTCGGATGCCGTTATCACAGCCGCCCTGGAGGAGATAGATGAGGCTTCGGCCGATGCAAGGCTCCGGCGCCTCCTTGAAGCCAAGGCCAAAACCCTGGAAGGAGATCCCCAGTTCCGTCTCAAACTCATAAAGTTCGGGCTCTCCCGGGGGTATGAATACTCCCAGGTTGAGGATGCGCTTGCTTTTCTCAGCAATAAACGCTAATTTTGCGGTCCGAAATAATGGCAGGACGATCTGTCGCGGGAAACCGAGGAAAGTCCGCACAGGACAGGGCACCCGTCTGTGGAAAGCACAGTGGGGAGTAATCTTCAAAATGCGTAACAGAGAATAACCGCCGGAGTTTTTCTTTTTTTTTCTCCGGTAAGGGTGAAAACGCGGGGTAAGAGCCCACGACGCTTTGCGGCGACGTAAAGCGGGTACGCATCCGGGCCTGCAAGACCAAATATACCGGCAGTTGAGGGCTGCCCGCCTGATGCCGGGGGGTAGGTTGCGAAGATAAATGACAGATTTAAAAACAGAAAGCGGCTTACGGCCCTGCCATTTGCCAAAAAGAGGTTGACTCCGGTGCGGAGCCAACCTCTCTTTTAGAGATTAGTTGTATTACAGCCTTGCGCGGATGGCCTTGGTGGCTTCCTCATAGCCGGGCTTCTCAAGAAGGGCGAACATATTCTTCTTGTAGGCCTCTACGCCGGGCTGGTTGAAAGGATTCACGCCAAGGATATAGGCGCTGATGCCGCAGGCAAACTCAAAGAAGTAGAGAAGACCTCCAAGGTTGAAGGCATCTACAACCTCCATATTCACGGCAATCTGGGGTACGCCGCCGTCTATGTGGGCAATCTGAGTGCCCAGTTCTGCCATATGGTTGCAGTGCTCTACGTGCTTTCCGGCAAGGAAGTTGAGCTGGTCAAGGTTCTGGTCATCGGCCTCAATTACAACGCTGCGCTGTGCGCGGTCCACGTGAAGGACGGTCTCGAACATAATGCGTGAGCCTTCCTGGATGAACTGACCCATTGAGTGGAGGTCTGCGGTATTGTTCACGCTGGCGGGATAGATGCCCTTGCCGTCCTTGCCCTCTGATTCACCGTATAACTGCTTCCACCATTCTGCCACGTAGGTGAGTTTGGGGTTGTAGTTCACAAGGATCTCTGTGCTCTTGCCAAGTTCAGAGTGCAGCAGGTTACGCATTGCGGCGTAGATGATGGCGGGGTTTTTCTCGCTCTTGATCTCAAGGCCCTTCATGGCGTCAAGGGCGCCTGCGACAAGGGCGCGGATGTCAAAGCCGGCTACGCAGATGGGGAGAAGGCCCACGGGCGTGAGCACGCTGAAACGGCCGCCCACATTGTCAGGAACCACGAAACTTACGTAGTTCTCCTGGGTTGAAAGGGTTTTGAGGGCGCCCTTCTTGGCGTCTGTGATGGCAACAATGCGGTCTGCGGCTTCCTGCTTGCCGTATTTGCTCTCAAGGTACTGCTTCACTACGCGGAAAGCAACTGCGGGCTCAGTGGTGGTGCCGCTCTTGGAGATGACGATGCAGGCGGTATTGCGCTCTGCGGCAAGGTCCATAAGTTCTGCAAGGTATTCCTCTGAGAGGTTGTTGCCGGCAAAGACCACCTCAGGGGCGTCCTTGCGCTTAAGTTGCTTTGCAAAGTTGTGGCTGAGGGCCTCCATAACGCATTTTGCGCCAAGGTATGAACCGCCGATGCCGATGGCGATGACAAGGTTTACGCCCTTGTTCATCCATTTGTCACGGATGGCTTCATAGTCTTCAAGTTCACGTTCAGTGATCTGGCGGGGGAGTTTCTTCCAGCCAAGGAAGTCGTTGCCGGCGCCGGTCTCATTCTTCAGAACGTCAAAGGCGTCAAGGGCCTTGGCTACATAGGATTCATACTTTGCTGCATCTACGAATGAGGAGCAGCCCTTTACATCTACTTTAATCATTGTTTATGGTGTTGTTGTTATTTTCAATCTTGCGAATATACACAAAATCCCGGAATAATCCTTATCTTTGCATTGAAAATGAAACTGGCCAGAATCATACTTCCCGTTATCCTCATGTGCCTGAGCGCCTGCTCCGGCGCACAGGTAAGGCATTACGGCGTAAAGGTTGTGAAAGAGTACCCCCACAGCCGTGACGCATATACCCAGGGCCTCTTTTTCAATGACGGCATCCTCTATGAAACCACCGGCCAGTACGGTGAAAGTTCAATCCGCACCGTAGACCTTCAGACCGGTAAGCCCATAATCATCAAACGCCTCAATGAAAAATACTTCGGGGAAGGCAGCTGCATATTTGACGGGGACCTTTACGTCCTTACCTGGACCAACCGCGTGGCGTTCCGCTATAACCCTGAGGGCCTTGAATACAAAAAGACCGTAGGTTACGGCAGGGAAGGCTGGGGCCTTACTACGGACGGTAAAAGCCTCATTGCATCGGACGGCAGTTCCAACCTCTTCTTCCTGAACTCCAACCTCACCCTTGAAAAGAAGCTTCAGGTTACCCTTAACGGCCGCCCCCTCCGCAATCTCAATGAACTTGAATGGATTGACGGCAAAATCTGGGCAAACGTCTATCTCACTGATACAATAGTGGTGATAGATCCCCACTCCGGCAAGGTAACCGCCACAATAGACTGCAAAGGCCTTCTCCCTGAAAAGGAAAAGCGCCGTGACACTGATGTCCTCAACGGCATTGCTATTGACGATAAAGGCCGCATCTACCTCACCGGCAAGAACTGGCCAAAACTCTATCAGATAGAACTGATTAAAAAATAAATAAAATAGGGGTATCCGGAAGGTCCGGATTGAGAAAGACCCATTGAACTTGATACGGTTGATACCGTCGTAAGGAAAATGAAAAAAGAACTGCTTTTTGCAGCAGCACTTGCGGTGCTGCCTCTCTGTGCAGGTGCACAGGAAATGACGGAGCGTCTGGACTCCGTGGTAATATCGGCCTCACGTGCCGGTGACAAGACTCCCGTAACCCATACAGACGTTGGAAAAGAGGCTCTGAGGGCCTCCAACCCGTCTTTTTCACTGCCCATGGCCCTGGAACTCCTGCCGTCCGTGGTCACCTACAACGAGGGCGGCACCGGCCTTGGAAACTCCGCCATGACAATCCGCGGAAGCAAGGGCTCCCAGATCAACGTGACGCTTAACGGAATCACCCTCAACGACGCAGAGTCCCAGGAGGTGTTCTGGGTGAACATCCCCTCCATCACCGCCCTTGTCTCCGGCGTCCAGGTCCAGAGGGGCCTTGGAACCACAATGAGCGGGGCAGGGGACTTCGGCGCATCCATCAATATGAACACAGCCCTCGTACAGCCTGATCCTTCGGGCCGGTTATCCCTTTCCGCGGGCTCCTTCGGCACCCGGATGTTCCAGGGAAACGTCTCCACAGGCCTTCTTCCCGGAAGATGGTATATGGACCTCTTCTTCTCGGCCGGCCACACGGACGGATACATCCGCGGGGCAAACGTCGAGAGCGCATCTCTATTCGGGGTACTTGGCTGGCTTGGGAAACGCAATTCCCTGAGGCTCACCCTCCTTCACGGGCAGCAGAGAAGCGGCATCACCTGGGACGGAATAGATCTGGAGCAGTATGAGAAGGACCGCCGATACAACGGCGCCGGAGAGTACGTTGACGATTACGGCAATGTCCGGTATTACCCGAATCAGACGGATAACTACATCCAGACCCACCTCCAGCTCAACTACACCCACTCTTTCAGCAGCGCCCTCACCTGGACTTCCACCCTTAATTATACCCGCGGAGACGGTTATGACGAGTACTACAAGATGAACCGGAAACTCGCCTCCTTCGGCTTCCCCGGTGTCACGGAAGTGCCCGCAAAGAGCGATATGATCTACCGCAAGAAGATGGATAACGACCTCTGGGTGCTGAGTTCCTCCCTCCGTTACAATGCAGGTCCAATCAGGGCAACGGCCGGGGTGAATCTCTCCCATTACCGCGGCGGCCACTTCGGGGAAGTCCTCTGGGTAAAGAGCCTTGAGGCGGCGGGAATCGGCCTTCAGGATAAGTTCCAGGGCTGGTATGACAACACGGGAATTAAGGCCGATGCAAGCGCTTTTGCCCGCGCCGAGTGGAGCCCTCTGGAGTGGCTCACAGCCTATGCCGACCTCCAGTACAGGGCCATCAATTACACTATGGCCGGGCCCGACGACGACGGAGTGCCATTGGACTATGCCTCCATCTGGCGCTTTTTCAACCCCCGTCTTGGCGTCAATATTGAGAAGGGTCCGCACAGGGTGTTCCTCTCCGCGGCTGTCGGCCAGAGGGAACCTGGCAGGGGAGACATCAAGGAGAACATAAAGGGGGAGGTGAGCCCCATAGAGCCGGAAAAGATGCTGGACGTGGAACTTGGCTACCGCCTGAGCCTGGAGCGGTTCACTTTCCAGGCCAACCTCTACGCCATGGAGTACAAGGATATGCTTCTTGAGACGGGCCGATTATCTAACGCCGGCTATGCCATAAAGGAGAATATGCCCCGGGCCTGGCGAAGGGGAATTGAACTCCAGGCCGCCTGGATGCCCGTAAGGTGGCTTGCCCTGGACGGAAACGCAACGCTTTCAGTGAACCAGATCAAAGATTTCACATCCTATGTGCCCTACGACGATGATTCCGGAAGGATGTACCCCGTGAACTACGGACTCACAACTATGCTGATGAGTCCCGGTGCCATTGGAATGGCACGCGTGCGTGTGATGCCCTGGAAGGGAGGGGAGGTTTCAATGAATGCGAAATTCGTGGGGAAGCAGTACCTTGATAATTCTATGCGGGAGGAGATGGCCGTGCCGTTTTACTGGACAGCCGGGGCTTCCGTCTCCCACGGATTTAAATTCGGGCTTAAATTAAGCGCTTTCGTCAATAATATTTTTAACAGAATGTACTACGCCGCCGGATGGCGCTGGGAAAGTTACAATGAGGCGGAAAATATGGTCTACAGCGGCATAGGAGTGTATCCCCAGCCTCCTGTAAACTTCATTGTCAAGGCCGAATATTCTTTTTAAAAATTTTTATTAATAAAAAAGTAGTTAAAAAAATTTTGTAGTTAGAAATATTTAGTTTATATTTGCATTAGCAAACGGGTGAAAGCTCCTTTGCAGGCAATAAACGCTTCTTCTAACCAACAAATTAACCTTCTAAGGTAAGAATACACTACTAACTAACCAAATAAAAGCTCGCTGTGAAGCGAGCTTTTATTTATTTCAGCAGGTTTGGCCGCCGTTCACGGGTACGCTGGACTGCCTGTTCGTCCTGCCAGGCCTGGATGAGTTTGGGGTTACCGGAAAGAAGGACGTCCGGGACCTTCCAGCCGTTGAATTCGGCGGGGCGGGTGTAGACGGGAGGGGACACAAGGCCGTCCTGGAAGGAGTCGGAGAGGGCCGATGTTTCATCGGTCAGAACTCCAGGAACAAGGCGGATTATAGAATCGGCCAGAAGGGCGGCGGGGATTTCTCCGCCGCTTACCACAAAATCTCCAACGGATATTTCACGGGTGATAAGGTGCTCCCTGATACGTTCGTCAATGCCCTTGTAGTGGCCGCAGAGGATGATTATGTTATCCTTGAGAGAAAGTTCGTTGGCTATGCCCTGGGTGAGGGTTTCCCCGTCCGGAGCCATGTAGATGACCTCATCGTAGTGCCTTTCGGCCTTGAGGTCATTGATGCAGTTGAAAACCGGCTCCACCATCATCACCATGCCGGCGTCTCCGCCGTAGGAGTAGTCGTCCACGGTCTGGCGGCTCCCAAGGCCGTATTTCCGGAGGTCGTGGATGTGGATTTCCACAAGCCCTTTCTTCACGGCCCTTCCCGGGATAGAGTAACTCAGGGGGCTGTCAAGGAGTTCCGGTACAACTGTAATAATATCTATTCTGAGCATAAGCTTGGCTTTTACCCTGCAAATATAGTTAGAATCTTCTGAAAAATGTTTATCTTTGTGATTCAGACTATATGTTAAACTTTAAAAGCATTACTTTTAAATGAGCGAAGAAATTAAGCCTGTGGTAACTCCTGAGGAGCAGCCCGCAGATGTAGTGGAAACTGTCAATTACGCAGAAAAAACCCTTGCAGAACTCTCTGAGCTTATGCAGAGCCTCACTGAAAGCGAGGACCGTATGAAAAGGTCCAAGGAGGCGGAGGCCATAAAATCGGCCTTCTACAAGAAACTTTCAAAGGAAAAGGCCGATGCCGGAGAGGACGCTCCGGTGGAGGAGCCCGATGAATCGGCAATCGCAGAAGAAAGCACCGTCCCCCTGCAGAGCGGCCCCGTAAGCCCCTTTGCAGCCATTGAGGCGGGCTTCAAATCCCTATACGTAAAATATAAGAAGGAAAGGGCCGAATACAATAAGGAGCAGGATGCCCAGCGTGAGGAGAACCTCAAGGTCAAGCAGGCCATCATAGAGGAACTCAAGGCCCTTGTGGAAGATCCCGGCGATATCGGCGGCGCCTTCCCCAAGTTCCGTGACATCCAGAACCGCTGGAGGGAGACAGGTCCCGTTCCCCAGCAGAATTTCCGTGACGTCAACGACACCTACCAGCTCTTTGTCACCAAGTTCTATGACCTTGTGGACATCAACCGTGAACTCCGTGACCTTGACTTCAAGAAGAACCTTGAGGCCAAAACCGCTCTCTGCGAGCGCGCAGAGGCGCTGGCAGAGGACAAGGACGTAGTAGAGGCCTTCAAGGAACTCCAGAAACTCCACGAGCAGTGGAAGGACCTTGGCCCCGTAGCCAAGGAATTCCGTGACGAGATATGGGAGCGTTTCCGCGCCGCCACAACCGTCATCAACAAGAGTTACCAGGCCCACTTCGAGGAAATAAAGGGCCGTCAGGAAGAGAACCTCAAGGCAAAGGTAGCCCTCTGCGAGAAAGTAGAGGAAATCGCCGCGCGTGAAATCACTTCCTCCACCCAGTGGAACAATCTCAGCAAGGAAATAGAGGCCATTCAGGCCGATTGGCGAAAGATCGGCTATGCCACCCGCAAGGAAAACCAGAAGGTCTACGACCGCTTCCGCGCCGCGTGCGACAAATTCTTCGAGAGAAAGAGGGCTTCCTTCTCAGAGTTCAAGGACTCCATGAACGAGAACCTCTCCAAGAAGATGGCTATAATCGAGGAAGCCGAATCCCTTGCAGCCAGCACTGACTGGAAGGCCACCGGTGACCGCCTCATTGAACTCCAGAAGCAGTGGAAGGAAATTGGCGCCGTGCCCAGAAAGAAGTCAGAGCAACTCTGGAAGCGTTTCCGCACTGCCTGCGACACCTTCTTCCAGGCCCGCGAGGCCGCACGCAAGGAGGCCCACGCCCGCCGTGAATCGGCCCGTGATAACCGCCGTCCCCAGGCTAGTCCCAAGGACCGCCTGAAGGAGCAGTTCGCCCAGCTTCAGCAGGAAATCCAGACCTACGAGAACAATATCGGCTTCTTCGGCCTTTCTAAGGGCGCGGAGAAACTCAAGGCCCAGATGCAGGAGAGGATTGACGCCGCCAAGGCTAAACTGGAGGACCTCAAGGCCCAGATCCGCGCCAAGGAAGCAGAAGCAGCAGGAGGGGAGGAGTAGCGGATGGATAAGAATTCAATTATCGGCTTTGTCCTCATAGCCCTCATTATGATGGGCTTCTTCGGGTACCAGAGCGTACAGGTCAAAAAACAGCAGGCCTACCAGGCACAACTTGATTCCATTGCAGCCGCCGAGGCCTACGCCCAGTGGCAGTTAGATAGCGCCTGGAGGGCGGAGCACCCTGAGGAGGCAATTGCCGCTTCAGAGCCCATGGCAACATCGGTCCAATCACCTGTGGCGCCGGTTTACTCTGATTCTCTCCTTAATGCCGCTGCCCGCAGCGAGGCATCCATCATCACCCTTGAGAATGAGAAGATAAAGGTGGAATTCACCACCCGCGGCGCCCAGCCGTATTCAGTTCTTGTCAAGGACTACCAGACTTACGGCAAGGAGCCCCTCTACATCCTCCAGGAAGGAAAGTCGGAACTTGGATACATAGTGTATGCCCCTACGGCAGTGGATACCCGTAAGTTCAACTTCCAGGTCACCGAAACCACGGACAGCACCGTTGTGATGAGGCTTCCTTTCAGCGACGGCGGTTACATCGAGCAGCGCTACAGCCTCCTCCCGGACTCCTATTCCGTGAATGAAACCCTCTCCCTTGTCGGGATGGGCCACCTCATTCCCCGAAACGTCTCCTCCATCGACGTAGACTTCAGCGCCACCATCGGCCGTATGGAGAAGGGCTACAAGAATGAAACCCAGTACTCCCGCCTCAACTATTATTTCCCGGACGACAAAAAGCCGGCAAATATCGGCAACGGCCGAAAAGGTGAGAAGCGCTTCAACAATAACATTGAGTGGTTCGCGTTCCAGCAGCAGTTCTTCAGCGCCATTATGCGCGCTCCCGGAAACTTCAGTTACGGGGAGTTCAAGATTGACTTCGTCCCCAAGGAAAGCGATTCCGGAGACCTTATGAACTGCAGCGCCCTCTTAAGGGCCGATATAACCCCCGGTGAGAGGGTGGACATTCCCTTCGAGTTCTACTTCGGCCCCAACGACTACAAGGGCCTGAAGGCTTACGGACACGCCTATGAGAAGGTGATTCCCCTGGGCGGTAAGATTATAGGCTACTTCACGAAGTGGGTTATCATCCCTCTGTTCGACTGGCTGCATAAGGGCATCTCCAACTTCGGTATCATCATCCTCCTGATGACCATCTTCATCAAGATAGTGGTGCTGCCGTTTGCTTACAAGAGTTACTCTTCAAGCGCCAAGATGCAGGCCCTGAAGCCATACATGGACAAGATCAACGCCAAGTATCCCAAACAGGAAGACGCAATGAAAAAGCAGCAGGAGACCATGGACCTTTACAAGAAGGCCGGCGTATCTCCTATGGGAGGCTGTCTCCCCATGCTTCTTCAGATGCCTATCCTGTGGGCTATGTTCCGCTTCTTCCCTGCATCCATAGAACTGCGTCAGCAGCCCTTCCTGTG
>ONOQ01000055.1 GCA_900319485.1 uncultured Bacteroidales bacterium
GATTCTCTCTATTGTCAGTTGGGCAGGCACACCCTCTGAAACCCATGGCCACCCTCGGCCGTGTAAGAGGGAGGGGCCCGCAGACTGGAGGGACGGTGAGCAAGCTTGCTTGGTCACCGGCACTGCAGGCTGTGGGAGGGGCCTGAGCGAAGCGAAGGAGGTTTCAGAGGGTGTGCCAGCCCAACTGAAGAATATCAGAATCTGTGGGCTCATGGGGATGGCAACAAATACGGATGATATGGAGGTGGTGGAAAGGGACTTTGAGCGTATTGAGAGGCTGTTTCTTGAGATCAGGGAGATGGGAATCCCGGGTTTTGAGCATCTTTCTATCGGGATGTCCGGAGACTGGCCAGTTGCCGTGCGGCATCACGCCACAATGGTTCGTATCGGCACTGATATCTTCGGCCCTCGCGAATATTAGCCTGGCGCGTAATTAATTGATACATAGCTATATATGAACAATCGGGTGCACCGTGAAGTGCACCCGACTATTCGTAATTAGCTGACAGTCAGCAGGTTATGCGGCAGGCCTAATGCGCCATAATGGCACCAACCAGACCCAGAATTGCGTAGAACTCAGGGAGAGCGGCGTAGATGAGGGTGTTGGTGACAACGTCATGGCCCTGGGAGACGCCCACAATGCCGTTGGCACATACCTGACCCTGACGGATGCCGGAAATCATGCAGGCAAGACCAACAGAAAGGCCGATACCGAAGCAGAGCATACCGCTGATGGTGCCGCCGGTGAATTTACCAAGCATGATGAAGAAGGCGACGAAGCCGTAGATGCCCTGGGTTGAAGGGAGGGCACTCAGAAGCAGGTAGCTGCCGGATGCTTCAGGTTTGCGCTTTAGAGCACCTTCTGCCGCGTTTCCGGCGATTGTGGTGCCATAGGATGATCCGATACCCGCCAGTGCAAGGACGAGTCCGAGTCCAAGATAACCAAGAATTTGTTCCATAATTTGTTTATTATTTTGTTTAAATTATTTCTTTAGCGGGTTGTAAGTGCGGCCTGAGGCCTCGTAGCCGGAATTCTTGAAGAATTCCAGGAAGTTCAGACGCAGCGGGTGTACAAAGGCACCAAGTGCGCACATGGCAATGTTCAGGGTGTGGCCGATAACCACAAGCAGGATGAACGGCAGCCATAAGATGGCGTTTGAGCCGTCTCCCAGAACCATCAGGCCCATGTCGTTGAAGGCCATGCCAAGCATGCTGCCGGCAAGACCCAGGGCATACAGGCGGAGGTAGCTGAGAACGTCTCCCATAAGGCCGGTAATCATATTGTAGGTGTCCCAGAGGCCCATTCCAATGTTGGCCAGTTTGTTGCGCTTTGGATCATTGAATACAAAGATTCCAAGGGCACTCACTACACCCAGGACAATAACTATCAATTTGGTGAGATTTGCATCCAGAACGCCGGCCAGCGCAAAGGCTGCCACGGTGACGCCGCCCACGATGAGGAGCGTCCATCCCCAGGTCCCCAGCGAGGCAAAAAAGCCTTTTGTGCGGGTCTGATGGATGGTCTTGACCACCATGGCTAGGCATATGTGAAGTATACCCACAACCAGTGCCAACACCATCGTGGCATCATTACCGGCTATCTGGGCCGGGAGGAAAATGCCCTTTATAGGGGCAAAGACCTGCCACTGCGAGATGTCCATGGAGAAGAAGGTGTGGAAAAGGAAGCCAATCACCATAGTGGCCACTCCAAGGATTACCACAAGGGGAGCCATATCCTTGAAGGAATCAACTTTCTTCAGGAGAAGGCCCGCCGCTAACAGCACCAGTCCGTAGCCGCAGTCGCCCATACAGAAGGCGAAGAACAGCATGAAGAAGATGCTGATGAAGGGGGTGGGGTCGAATCCGTCATAGGCCGGGCGGCCGTACATGTCCGTAAGAGTCTCGAACTGACGGACAAACCAGTTGTTGTGGAAACTGATGGGAGGATTGTCCTGAACCTTTGCCTCTTCCTTGATATAGAGGAATCCGGCCTGGTCCAGTTTGGCCGATATCTCCTCTTCACTTTCCGTAGGAGCGTATCCCACATATGTGAGGAGGGTATCTTCCGCGGCAGGAACCGCGGTGCAGCCTGCAAGGTATTTGTCAAGCTCGGAGTAGCACCGGGCTCTTTTTTCCTCCAGTTCCGGAATCCTGGCCTTGGCGCTTGCAACGCGCGCGAGGACGTGTGAATAGTGGTTCTCACGGTCCCTGAGGTCCTTTTCAAGTTGCGCGGCGTTCTGGGTGGGAAGAGGAATCTCTCCGGGGAGAGAGTCTTCTCCTGCCACTACAAACCAGGTATGTGTCTTATCCGCGTCAATGACGGAAAGAGGGTATTCATCGGCCCAATTGGGCTTGAACTGCTTGGTGGGGAGGGAGTGGAAGTGGATGGGAACGCCTGCCTCTTCCAGTTTATGGAGGATGTCGGGGTTGAAATTGCCCCAGATCTTAAGCTGGTGGATCTGTTTACGGATGGCGTCCATCTCCACTGCGTCGTCGGAGTAGCGCATAAGCATACCGCCGGCAAGGCGTTCTATGTCTCCGTCTATATACTCAGGCTCCGTGCCTTCCGGAACCTCTGCCTTCTGAAGTCCCTTGATGAGGCCGTCCAGAAGTTCAATCTCCGCGACAAGTTCCCTGGAGCGGTCGTCCACGGGCTTGGAACTGCGGGAGATATCCACAAGGCCTGTCTCCTGAAGGGTGTCCATCAGGGAATCCTGCATTCCGCTCAGCAGAATGAAGGAGTATTTGGTCATAGGAGCAATCATATCTGAGAGGCCTCCTCTTCCTCCTGGGCGTGCCGGTTCTTAACTATCTTGGAAGATGCCTTGGAGAGGTTCTCCTCATCTTCCATATATCGCTTTATCTTACGGATGGCTTCCTGATAGCCGGGAATCTGGACTTTCTCGTAGAGATTCACCTTCTGGGTGGTCTTCTTGCGGTTGTAGTCCAGTATGCGGGCCTTTTCAAGGTAAACCTCGCTCTCAATCCCAAGGCGGCTGAGTTCCTGGAGGATCCTCACGCCGTCCGGATACCACGCGGGCTTCACGAAGGCGTTGAAAGGACGGATCTCATAGTGGATCTCACCAAGTGCCGGGGTCTTGACGCCCGCCACCTTCTTGGTGTAGAGGTCCACGTCCGTTATGGCTATGAGACCGGGCTCGAACTCGTTCCAGAGGGCTGCAAGGTAGTCGTAGTCCTTGAGGGCCTTCTCCAGGCTTTCCTGAAGGCGCGTACTTTCTTCCTTGGCCTTCCTCACCTCCAGCCTCAGGGCGCTCTCCTTGTTCTGAAGGGTAGGGAGAGCCCTCTGACGGACTTTCAACTGCTTGCCCAGTTCCGTAAGCGACGTTTTGTTGTATTGGAATTTAATTGCCATTATTTAACCCAATATTTGTCTATAAGGGCCTGTTTGATACCGGTCTCTGCGGGGGAGAAGTACTTTGCGAAAAGCCTCCAGGCGGTGTCCAGCATCTCGGTGATGGTAATGTTTACGTCAATTGCAAGGAGTTCACGCGCGTAATCCTTTGCGTATGCAAGGCAGCGGTGGTCGTAGTCGGAGAGGTCAAAACCGTTCTCCAGTTTTGTCTTTGCGTTCTGGGCATCGGCATAAAGACGCACGGATGCATTCATAACCTGGGAGTGGTCTTCGCGGGTTTTCTTGCCCTGCACAAGTTGTTTCAGACGGGAAAGGCTGCGGAAAGGATCGATGATGACCTTACCTGTGTCGGAATCGGCCCTCAGGAACAACTGGCCCTCCGTGATGTAACCGGTGTTGTCCGGTATGGCGTGGGTGATGTCTCCGTCGTTGAGGGTGGTGACGGCGATGATGGTGATGGATCCTTCCGTAGGGAGTTGCACCGCTTTCTCGTAGATCTTCGCTAGGTCGCTGTAGAGGGAGCCCGGCATGGAGTCCTTGGAAGGGATCTGGTCCATACGGTTGGATACGATTGAGAGGGCATCGGCATAAAGGGTCATATCCGTAAGGAGCACCAGTACCTTCTCATTCTTGTCCACGGCAAAGTATTCCGCGGCGGTGAGGGCCATATCCGGCACCAGGAGGCGTTCCACAGGGGGATTCTCCGTGGTGTTGATAAAGCAGATAATCTTGTCAAGGGCGCCTGCCTCCTCAAAACGGTGGCGGAAGTAGAGGTAGTCGTCGTTGGTAAGACCCATACCGCCCAGGATAATCTTGTCTACATCGGCGCGGATTGCTACGTCGGCCATAACCTGGTTGTAGGGTTGGTCGGGGTCTGCGAAGAACGGGATCTTCTGGCCGGAGACCAGCGTATTGTTAAGGTCGATGCCGGCAATGCCCGTAGGGATGAGTTGCGAGGGCTGGCGGCGCTTGTAGGGGTTTACGGAAGGACCGCCGATCTGGCGCTCTTCGCCCTCAATCTCAGGGCCTCCGTCAAGGGGATGGCCGTAGGCGTCAAAGAATCGGCCGGCAAGCTGGTCACTCACCTTCAGGGTAGGGGGCTCTCCGAGGAAAGTGACCTCCGCATTTGTGGGGATGCCTTCAGTGCCGGAGAAAATCTGCAGGGTGATGACATCTCCCTTGATGCGCACCACCTGCGCAAGGCGGCCGCCTACTACTGCAAGTTCGTCGTTGGAGACGCCTTTTGCGCGTAATGAAACCGTGGCCTTTGTAATGCCTTCCAGTTTTGTATATACTTTTTGGTATGCTTTGTTCATAAGGCTATGCGATCATTTTCTTAACGGAGTCATTGTAGGCCTTGAACTGCTCTGATTCATAGGCAGAGTAGTTCATCTGGCGGAGTTCGTTGATGAGTGTCTTGAAGAACTCACGGCACTTCTCAAAGTCTTCGAAGTCATAGTCCTTCGCGCAGATTTCCAGGACAAGGTCCAGCATATAGCGCTGGCGCTCGATGGGGCAAAGGGCGTCAATGGCGTCAAATGCGTCCTGCTGCAGGATAACAAAGTCCACCAGTTCACTCTTCCAGAAGTTCACGTGGTAACTCATAGGGACGCCGTCGTCGCCAAGGATGTTGATCTGCTCGGAGGCTTCCTTGCCGCGGCGGATGAGGTTCTTGGCGGTAAGCACTTTGTCAACCCAGCCGGGCTCAACTGTCTCATCCAGATACTGGCGGATTTCAGGGTAATCCAGGTACTTGGAATAGGACTCCAGAGGGCCCACGGCAGGGTAGCGCTTTTGGTCGGCGCGGTTCTGCTCCAGTGCGTAGAAGCAACGGGCGGCCTTCTTGGTGCTTTCCGTAACAGGCTCCTTGAGGTTACCGCCGGCAGGGGAAACAGTGCCGATAAACGTGACGGCGCCTGTCTCTCCGTTATTGAGGACCACCATACCAGCGCGGGCGTAGAAGTTGGAGATAATGGCCGACAGGTCCACGGGGAAGGCGTCGGCGCCGGGAAGTTCCTCCATACGGTTACTCATCTCACGGAGTGCCTGTGCCCAGCGGGAGGTGGAATCGGCCAGGAGGAGGCACTTGAGGCCCATGGCCCTGTAGTACTCGCAGATGGTCATTGCGGTGTAGACGGATGCCTCACGGGCCGCAACTGGCATATTGGAGGTGTTGCAGATGATGGTTGTACGCTCCATCAGGTGGCGTCCGGTGTGGGGGTCTATGAGTTCAGGGAACTCCGTGAAGATTTCCACAACCTCGTTGGCGCGCTCGCCGCAGGCGGCCATCACAATTACATCGGCATCACCCTGCTTTGCGATGGCGTGCTGAAGGACGGTCTTTCCGCAGCCGAAGGGGCCGGGGATAAAGCCAGTACCGCCTTCCGCGATGGGGTTGAGGGTGTCTATCACGCGTACGCCCGTTTCCATAATCTTGTTGGGACGCGGCTTTTCCTTGTAGCCCTTGATGGCAACCTTCACGGGCCATTTCTGGGTCATGGTTACGTTCACCTTCTCACCTTCCTCGTTGCGGAGGACGGCAATCACGGTGTCTACGTTGTACTGACCGGCCTCCTTCACGGATTCAACGGTGTAGGAACCCTTGAAACTGAAGGGAACCATAATCTTGTGGGGCAGCCAGCCCTCTTTCACCTCGCCAAGCCAGTCGGCGGCAATAACTGTGTCGCCGGGCTTTGAGAGGGGAGTGAAGTCCCAAAGTTTTTCACGGTTAAGGGGATCGGTGTACTCTCCTCTTTTCAGGAATACGCCCGTCATAGTGGTAAGGTCGTTCTGAAGACCGTCGTATGTGCTGGAGAGAAGGCCGGGGCCAAGGGTGACTTCCAGCATCCTGCCCTCGAACTCAACCTCATTGCCGCCTTTTACGCCGCGGGTGCTCTCGAACACCTGCACGGATGCCAGGTTTCCGTTAACCTTGATTACCTCTGCCATCAGTTTCACTCCTTCGGAGGTGATGTAGCAGATCTCATTCTCGGAAACCGGGCCGTCTACCTCTACGGTAACAAGGTTGGAGACGATTCCCTTTACAATTCCTTTCGTTTTCATATAAGTTTACTTTTCTTTGTATTCTACTCCTTTGAATGTGCCGCGCACTTCCTGAACCAGTTTCTGGAATTTCTCGCGGCCCCTTTGCTCGTCAAGTTCCAGCCAGCGGTCCACTATGTGGAGTTTGGCAACATAGCAGAGAACTGCCGTGATGTCAAAATAGTGGAAGGTGCCAAGGGAGTCAATCACTTCCCAGGTTACGTCGTCAAGGGCCTGCTCCCTGTCAAGAAGGCTTGAAAGGGCCAGCGCGGTCTCAACCTTTGACTCTTCCTTGAATTCTCCGCCGGTGAAACGGTAGCCGTCTATGTCCAGGCCTTCATCCGTTTCCTCACCCCTGCCGTCAAGGATATCCTGTCCCGCGGCCCTGCCAAGCGCGTTATTGATGTAACTCACCTTGGCGTTGCGGAGGTTGAGGTCATAGCGGAAGTATTCCCTTATGAACTTCACGGGGTGGGAGAGGACCTTTGCGTAAAAATCGGCATTGAGATTATCCTCCCTGAATCCGTCAAGGAGGGTATCAAGGACCTCCGAGTCCTTTTCTCCCAGGTTCTCCTTTATCTCCTCTATCACGCTTTCCCATTTGTGGCCGTCCTCATACTTGTAATCCAGCGTGAGGAAGGGCAGGGAGGCGATAATGTACTCGAAATTGCTCATACACTAGCCAAAGAGGATCTTCTTTGTAGCGGGGCGCATATATTCCCCGATGAGGGCCTTGAAGGATTCTTCCGTGAGGCTGATGAAATAACTGCCGTCCTTGGGGCCGATAGAGAAGCCGCCCGCAACCTTCTTTGAGAAGGAAGCCTCTACGCCTTTTCCAACCGCCTTTGCAAGTTCTCCCTTTACGAAGGGCTCGAGTTCTCCCTGGAGCGCTTCCGGAAGGATGAGGGAAAGGTCCTGGGATTCCTCTGCGCTGAAGCGCTTTGCCACCTCTGTGATGACGGCCTTCAGGAAACCGGGCTCCTTGAGGGCTGCGCCGGCGGGCTCCACGGCTTTTGCGATGATGAGGGACTCTATGTCGGCCTTTGTTGCCTGGAGGGCCTGGGCCGATGCAGTCTTTACGTCTCCCTCCACCCTTACGCGGAGGTCATCGGCCTCTTTGCGGGCCTTTGAAAGGATGGCCTCAGCCTCTTCAGTGGCCTTTTTCACAATAGCCTCGGCGTCTGCCTTGGCCTTGGAGAGGATGGCCTCTCCTTCCTGCTTTCCTTTTGAAAGACCCTCTTCGTACAGTTTCTGGGTCAGTTCCTGGAGTTTATCCATATCTTTATTGTTTGGTTATATTCATTCAATTATGGCCGATGCCGTGATGGACGCTATGATTCCGCGCATACGGCTGACGGAGCCTTTATCCTTGGGGTGAACCCTGTGGGTGAGGATTATTAAAATGGTGTCGGTGTCCGGATCTATGAGGACGGAAGTCCCGGTATAGCCGGAGTGGCCCCTCAGGTTCTTCGTCTCAAATATGTCTCCTGACATAAAGGGCTCCCTGTAGTATGTGTCCCAGCCAAGGGCGCGGGCTACCTTGGGGTCATTGCAGGTGGGAACCTCGAATATTTTTCTGACCGTCTGGGGCGAAAGGATGCGGCGTCCATTCCACTCCCCGCCGTTAAGCAGGGCACTGCAGATGACTGCTATGTCTTCTACGTTTGAAAACATTCCGGCATTTCCGGAATTGCCCCTCATTACAAGGCGTGCGGTAGGGTCGTGTACCTGCGCCTTCAGAAGGAGGGTGTCTCCCACAAATTCAGTGGGGGCGCATAAATCTGCAAGTTCCGGCTTTATGGGCTTGCCGTCCAGAGGGAAGAAACAGGTATGCTCCAGGCCCAGGACGTCAAAGACATTCTTCTGGAGATAGTCTGAGAGGCGTTCCCCGGTCACTTTCTCCACTATCTGCTGGAGCATTATGAAATTGAAGCAACTGTACAGTACGTCCGTTCCTGGAGCGAATGCCCTTGGGGATTCTTCCGCGATGTACTGGACAAGACGCTCGGAATTACCCTCTCCATACTGTTTGACAAATCCGGGGACGTCCTTAAGGAATGCCTCCAGGCCGGAGGAGTGAGTAAGAAGGTGCTGCACCCTTATCCTTTCCAGTTTCCTGGTTTTGGGATCACGCCAGTCCCTGAACTTGGGTAGGTAAAAGTCCACGGGGTCCATAAGGCGGATCTTGCCCCTCTCCACAAGTTGCATGACGGCTATGGTGGTGCCAAGGCATTTTGTGAGGGAGGCAAGGTCAAACATAGTCTGGGTGGTCATGGGCTCCGTTTCAGGAAGGAGGGCCTTGCTGCCGAAAGACTTTTCATAAACCATCTTCCCGTCCTTGACTATGCCCACAACCGCTCCTGGGATGGTCTTTTGCATAATGGCGTCAACAATCACGCTGTCAATCAGTTCCAGCCTTTCCAGGTCCATTGTCTGGGCATTGGCGGCGGAAAAAGCCGTAACGAGCGCGAAGGCAGCCAGTATGAGGGAACGCGCTTTCATTATCCAAGGAAACTGAGGAGAATACCTGCGGCCACTGCCGATCCTATTACGCCGGCAACATTTGGAGCCATGGCGTGGGTGAGGAGGTGGTTGGAGGGATCTGCTTCCAGGCCCACGGTCTCAGAAACGCGCGCTGCATCCGGCACGGCAGAAACGCCTGCATTGCCAATGAGAGGGTTGATCTTCTTACCTTCCGGCAGGAACAGGTTCATAAACTTTGCAAAGCCAACGCCGAAGGTTGTGGCAATCACAAAGGATGCAAGGCCAAGACCGAAGATAAGGACGGAACGGCCTGTGAGGAATACATCGGCCTGGGTGGATGCGCCAACCGTAAGGCCGATAAGCGTTGTGACAACGTCAATGAGGGGCCCGCCGGCGGTTGCAGCAAGGCGCTTTGTGACGCCGCTTTCCTTGAGGAGGTTGCCGAAGAACAGCATCCCCAGAAGCGGGAGGCCGCTGGGAACTATGAAGGCCGTGCAGATGAAGCCGATGATAGGGAACACGATCTTTTCCCTCTGGCTTACCTCACGGGGCTTTTTCATACGGATGAGGCGCTCCTTCTTTGTGGTGAGGAGGAGCATAATGGGCTTCTGGATAACTGGCACCAGGGCCATATATGAATAGGCCGATACAGCGATGGCGCCCATCAGTTCCGGGGCAAGTTTGGAACTCAGGAAAATGGCCGTGGGGCCGTCTGCGCCGCCGATGATGCCAATGGCGCCGGCTTCATTGGGAAGGAACCCAAAAAGTAGCGCCAGAAGATATGCGCCGAAGATACCGAGTTGGGCCGCGGCGCCAATCAGGATAAGCCTTGGCTGGGAAATGAGCGCGCTGAAATCCGTCATTGCGCCTATTCCAAGGAAGATAAGCGGCGGATACCAGCCGTTCCTTACGCCGTGGTAGAGGATATTGAGGACGGACCCTTCCTCATAGATGCCAATCCTTAGGCCCGCACCCGTTGCAGGGTCAAAGAAAAGGGGAATGTTTCCCACAATCATTCCGAAGCCTATTGGCACCAGAAGCAGCGGCTCCCATTTCTTAACTATTCCCAGCGTAATGAATACAAGGCCGATAAGGATCATTACCAGATGCTGCCAGGTGCAGTTGGCGAATCCCGTGTACTGCCAGAATTGCTGGAGGCTGTCTAAGATTGTATTCATCAGCCGATGGTTACTATGTCTGCGCCTTCAAGGACGGAATCTCCCTTGGCCGCGTGGATGGCGGTGACGGTGCCGTCACATTCGGCAAGGATGTCGTTTTCCATCTTCATGGCCTCTATGACGGCCACTTTCTGGCCGCGGGTTACGGCCTGGCCTTCCTTCACGTTGATGCTGATGATGATGCCGGGAAGCGGACTCTTGATGGTCTTTCCCGCGCCCGCAGGAGCTGCCTTGGGTGCTGCTTCGGCGGCAGCAGGAGACACCTCCGCCTCCGCGTTGCTTCGCAACCCTGTCCGGGTAAATGCTCCGGCGGAGGTGTCTCCTGCCGCAGCAAGTTCGTTCTCCAGCTCAACCTCGTAATCGGCCCCGTTTACATTCACCGTAAGGCTACGGCCGCTGGCCTCTCCTATTTTGACGGCGTAATCTTTTCCGCCGATCTTGAATTTATATTCTTTCATAACTATCTTGGTAATCTTCTAAAAGTGAGTTCCTTATTGTTCCAGGCCGAATCCTTTCTTGTGATGGTCACAATGCCGGGTTCTGTGTCGTGGACGGTGTCTGAGAGATACAGGTGCACGGCAGTGGCTATGGCTGCGTACGTGTCTCCGCCATTTTCCATGTCAAGGGCAAGGGCTATTGCCGCTGCAACCTCATCCGGAGATTCCCGGTCAGTGCCCGGCATGACTGCGCGGGTAAGGCGTTTTCCTGCGCGTGCGGCCTTTTTGGCATCGGCCTTAAGTTCTCCGGAGAAAATCCTTCCTGAGAGGCTGTACAGGCCGTACAGGATGATGAGGGCAATGAATACCACGCCCACGCTTATTATGGTGAGAGTCCAGCCGTGGGGGTCTGTGGTGGCCATTCGGTCTGCGCCCGCAGTGAGAACTATGTTACAGAGGCAGGTTGTCATGTTTCTTTGCGGGGATTTCCTGACGTTTGGTTGAAAGTTGCTCCAGGGCGCGGATTACGCGGAAACGGGTGTTGCGGGGCTCTATTACGTCGTCAATGTAGCCCTTCTGGGCGGCCTGGTAGGGATTTGAGAAGAGGTCTTCGTACTCCTTCTTCTTTTCCTCGAAGATGGCCTTTGCGTTTTCAGGGTCTGCCTTGATTTCCTTGGCGTAGAGGACGTTTACGGCACCGTCTGCCCCCATAACTGCAATCTGTGCGCTGGGCCAGGCGTAGTTGATGTCTCCGCGAAGCTGCTTGCAACTCATCACAATGTGGGCGCCGCCGTAGCCTTTGCGGAGGGTGACCGTGACCTTGGGAACCGTGGCCTCACCGTAAGCGTAGAGGAGTTTTGCGCCGTTTGTGATGATGGCGCCGTACTCCTGCTGGGTGCCGGGAAGGAAGCCGGGAACATCTACAAGGGTTACGAGAGGGATGTTGAAGGCGTCGCAGAAGCGGACAAACCGCGCGGCCTTGCGGCTGGCGTTGATGTCAAGGACACCGGCAACTACCTTGGGCTGGTTGGCAACTATGCCCACGCTGCGGCCGTTGAAGCGGGCAAAGCCCACAATGATGTTCTTTGCAAATTCCTTGTGGATTTCAAAGAACTTGCCTTCATCCACTATGCTCCCGATGACGCTGTACATATCGTATGCCTTGTTGGGGTTGTCCGGAACAATGGAGTTGAGGGCGTCGTCAACCCTGTTGACGGGGTCTGCCGTTTCCTTGAACGGAGCGGTTTCCATATTGTTCTGGGGGATGTAGCCAAGGAGTTCCTTGATGGTTGCAATCGCTTCCTTCTCATCCTCTGCGGCAAAATGCGCTACGCCGCTCTTGCTGGCGTGGACTGACGCGCCGCCCAGTTGCTCCTGGTCCACAACCTCACCTGTGACGCTCTTTACAACGGCCGGGCCGGTAAGGAACATGTAGGATGTGTTCTTGACCATAAGGGTGAAGTCCGTGAGGGCGGGGGAGTACACCGCACCGCCGGCGCAGGGACCCATTATGCAACTTATCTGGGGGACAACTCCGCTTGCAAGGATGTTGCGCTCGAATATCTCTCCGTATCCGGCAAGGGCGTCAATGCCTTCCTGAATACGCGCGCCGCCGGAATCATTGAGGCCGATGCACGGCGCTCCGGCCCTCAGGGCCATATCCTGGACCTTGCATATCTTCTCACTCATTGTCTTTGAAAGGGAGCCGCCGCTTACGGTAAAATCCTGGGCGAAGACGTAGACCAACCGGCCGTTAATGGTGCCGCAGCCGGTCACAACGCCGTCTCCGTCAGGGTGGGAGGCGTCCATCCCGAAGTTTGTGCAGCGGTGCTGGACAAACATGTCGAATTCCTCGAAACTGCCGGGATCAAGAAGGAGGTCAAGGCGCTCCCGGGCAGTGAGTTTGCCCTTTGCGTGCTGAGCCTCAATCCTTTTCTCACCGCCGCCGAGGCGTGCCTTTGCGCGGCGCTGAACCAGTTTCTCAATATTATCTGACTGTATACTCATTCTGTATCTGTATTTAACTTACAAATATACGCATTTTCGGGGAGAAGAACAACAGGCACAAAAATAGGGGCAAAACGTGCTCATCTCCGGCAAAATGCCGGCGATAAGCGCAAAAAGGGTATAAAAACGTGCTTGTCAGCCGGTTAGGGCTAGAAGCAGAAACCGGTTCCTATGCGGATGCCGTCAAACGGATAGTTCTTGAAGCCGTGGGTGTACTGGACAAACGGACGCCAGCGGCCGGCGTTGCCGTCCAGTCTCAGGCGGAGGCGGCGGGGGCGGTCCCCGTCGTTCTGCCAGCCGATGTAGCCGGAATAATCGGCCATAAAGGTGAAGCCCCAGGTGGAGACGCTGGCAAAGAGGCCGTACTGGACAGCGTCGTTCTGCCTTGCAAGACCGTCCTGCCAGCAGAGGAATCCGCCGCTGAGGCCGGCCCTTATTTCCATCACGTAACTGTACTGGAAGGCCCTTGACCAGGCAATGGTGCCGTCAAAGAAATAGCCGCCGCAGTCATAGTAGCGCGCCTGCTCAAAGGTGTTTCCCATTGCCGATTTAAGCACGGCCCGAAGGAGAATGTCAGGCTTGAGGGTGTTGGGCTTTCCAACCAGCACCTGGATGTTTGTGCCAACGTAAAGGTCACCTGAGTCCCAGCTCTTCTTTTGGCTCCGGGCATCTCCTACACGCCTGTAAGCAGCCACGGCATCAGAGTATGACCAGTGCTCCACAAATGGACCCCACACCTCCAGGCTGGCGCGTTTGGTCCAGAGAGGGAAGTGGAGGCGGATGAAGCCGTCCCACGTGTGGTCATTTCCGTCTGCCACACGTCCTTTCCAGTAATCGGCCGCAAGTTCCGCGTATATGTACGGCTTTATACGGCCGTCCGACATATCCGGCACGGGGAATGCGTTGGGGCCGAAGTATTCCGGGGAAACCATGGTGGGCTCCGAGAAATCCGGGGCCACAATGGGGGTCTGGGCCATAAGGTCCAGGGCTAAAAAGAGTGAGAGGAATATGATGGCTATGCGTCTCATAACTGTCTCCGCCGCGGATTATACCGCCGATTATTGCATCGGCCGGGAATTCTATGTCCTTAAGAGGCTTTTTGGTGATGCGGGAACCGGGGGCGGCGGTGTACTCAAGGACCTCTGCGTCCGTGCCGCTCACGTAGCGCACGGAACGCACCTTGTCACTGAGGGTGAACTTGAAGATGCGGCTGGCGGTGATGAGTTTCTTATTGATGACGCTGTCTACGCCCATATCCTCCGCCAGGCGGATGTACTCCAGGTTCTCTACCTGCGCTATTACACGGGAAACGCCCATCTTCTTTGCAACCACGCAGGAGAGGATGTTTGTTTCGTCGCTGCCGGTGAACGCAAGGACCGCGTGATATGAATTCATTCCCTCTTCCTTCAGGAAATCTGCGTTGCGGACGTCTCCGCAGGCAACGCTCACGCTGTCGGGAAGAACCTCCGAAAGGAAGCGGCAGTGCTTGGGGTTGATGTCTATTATCTTTATGTCGTCCATCTTGCGGGCGGCAAGGCGGGCGGCTACCATCTGGCCTATCTCGCTTCCTCCAAGAATGAGCACGCGGCGTATTTCCAGTTTGTCCTTCCCCAGGTATTTCATAAGGGCGGGCATCCCGTCACGGCAACTGATTATGTAGAGGTAGTCGTTGTACTTGAACGTGGAATCTGACTTTGGGATGATGGTGGAATTGCCCCTGGAGATAGCCACAATGCGGAATTCGGCCCCGTTTGGAAGTTCAGTGATGGCCTGCGAGAACTCTGCCACCGTCATATCCAGGAGAGGGGAGTCGTCGTCCAGTTTGAATACGCCCAACTGGAGTTTTCCGCGCGCAAAGTCAAGGGTGTCGGTGGAAGCCGTGGAGCGGAGCATATCGTCCACTTCATCGGAGGCGCTCTTTTCCGGGAAGAACATCATGTCAAGGCCCATATCCTTGAAAAGGAGTTTGTTCTCCGGGGACAGGAAGTCTTCGTCGTCCACGCGGGCCACAACGCGCCTGGTGCCAAGTTTCTTGGCCAGGAGGGCGCTCACTATGTTCACGCTCTGGGGCTGGAGGGGATTGACGGCTATGAAAAGATCGGCCGATGAACAGCCGGCCTCCTTCAGTTCCGGGATGGACGACGGGCCGCCAAGGATGGTGGCTACGTCGGCGGTCTGGCTCAGGGAGCGGATGCGCTCCGGATCCGGGTCTATGACCGTTATTTCGTTGGACTCGTTGGAGAGCATCTTTGCAAGGTGCGCTCCCACCTGTCCTGCTCCTTCGATGATGATTTTCATACCCTAAAGCGTTTATTCATCCACAAAGATACGCTTTTTCCATTAATTTTTGTAAATTTGTGGAAATTGAATCCTTAGATATGAAACGCTTACTTGTCATCGTCGCCGCGGCACTTTCAATGGTTTCCTGCGCCGCACTCCAGAATGTGAACTCCCAGAGGCTTCTCCAGAGCGGGGCATACGCCGCCCAGGCGCTTACGCTTCCCAAGGCCGATGTCCAGGCTTATGTTTCCCAGTACATCACCCAACTGGACGCCCAGAGCGCAGTGCTCCCGGCAACGGATCCTTATACCAAGAGGCTCAATAACCTTGTTGGGAAGCTCACCCACATTGGAGACCAGCCCCTCAACTACAAGGTTTACAGGAATCCTGAAGTGAACGCATTCGCCTGCGCAGACGGCTCTGTACGCGTTTACACCGGCATCATGGACCTCATGACGGATGAAGAACTCCTCACGGTTATCGGCCACGAAATTGGCCACGTTGCGCTGGAGCACACCTATCAGCAGATGCGCCGGAGCCTCCTCACAAGCGCTGCCTTCGAGGGCCTTGCCGCAACGTCGGACAAAGTTGCCGCCCTCACTGACTCCCAACTCGGCGCTATCGGCCAGGCTATGATAGAGGCCCATTATTCAAAGAAGCAGGAGAGCGAGGCCGATGAATTCAGTTATTCCTTCCTTGTGGCCGCAAAGCGCAATCCCTGGACTATGGTTCAGGCATTTGAGAAACTTCAGAAAGTGTCCGGAAGTTCAATGAGCGGCCCGGTGAGCAATCTCTTCTCCACCCATCCGGATGTTGCCACCCGCATCAAGACAATATCGGCAAAATGTGAGGCCGACGGCTATAAACGTCCCTAGAACAGACCTTTAGGCACAATCCAGCCTCTGTATAGGCCAACTGGTTTATGACGCTCCGCGGGTATTTCCCCGGGGCGTCTCAGTTTACGGTACTCCCTGTGCGCCTGGACCACAGCGTCATAGAAGGACTTCCTGCCCGTGAATCAAGGCACATACGCGTAAGTATACGCACACGGGCCCTGAAGCGGGAATTAAGCGTTGCGGGAAGGTTGTTTTCAAGCAGGAGCAGGTTATTTCTGAAGTTGAGGCGGAGTTTGAAGGGAGACTCGTTGGGGAGGGTGCCGCCGCCTATGTGATAGACGTAGGACTCAGGCACTACAGTCACTTTCCAGCCCCTTAACTGCATCCTCCAGCATAGGTCTATCTCCTCCATATGGGCAAAGAAGCGGTCGTCAAGGCCTCCCAGTGTATTCCATACTTCCGCCCTTACCATAAGGCAGGCGCCGGAGCACCAGAGGACATCGGCCGGAGAGTCATACTGCCCGTGGTCCTTCTCCACCTTCTGCATTATGCGGCCGCGGCAGAAAGGATAGCCGTAGCGGTCCAGAAGGCCGCCCGCCGCCCCGGCATACTCAAAGGTGTCCCTTTCATTGAAGGAAATGAGTTTGGGCCCGCAGGCGCCGCAGTCCGGATTGGAGTCCATCCAGTCCTGGAGTACCTTAAGCCAGTGCACGGGAACCTCCACGTCCGAGTTTATGAGGACGTAATACTGCGCCCGGACCTGCGAAAGGGCACGGTTATATCCCCCCGTAAAGCCGAAGTTTTCCGTCAGTGGAATTGTCTTGACGGAAGGAAACTCCTCCGCCATCATCTCAAGGGAACCGTCCCTGGATGCGTTGTCGGCCACAATAACCTCTGCGTCAAGGCCCTCGCAGGATGCGATGAGCCCCGGCAGGAAGCGCCTCAGGTACTCCCTGGTATTGTAGTTCAGTATGACAACAGCTGTTTTAGGCACTGAATGATACGTCTTTAAAGGCAAGGGTGGGGATTAATTTGGACATGCAGGGGCGGGCGTCACGGGCCGTAGCCACAAGGCTGTTCCAAAGCGATATGAAATCTCCGGTTATGAGCATTTCCCTTACGGGATGAACCTTCTTTCCGCCGCGGATGAGAAAGCCCTCTATTCCGTATGAGAAGTTGCCTGTTGCAGCGTTGGAATTGCCTCCGTTAAAGCCGGTGACAAGGATACCGTCTCCTATCTTCTTAAGGAGTTCCTCCTGGGTGATGCAGTCACCGATGGGCATCAGTTTCACCCTGGTGGCATCTTCAATGGTGGGTTCAACGCCCATCTTATGGCCGATATACGTGTTAATGAAGAAGGTCTTCACAACGCCGTTCTCAATTACCGGAAGGTCCCTTGTGGCAACGCCCTCGCTGTCAAAGAGGCGGCAGCCGGTCTGCCCCGGAACGCGGGGAAGGTCTATTATGGAAAGGCTCTCCGGGAATATCTTCTTCCCCAGTTTATCGGCAAGGAAAGAGTTCTTTTGCTGAACTGCAAACCCTCCAAGGGAATTGAGAAGGGGAGTGACCAGTTTTCCGGCGCACTCGGAGTCCACTATAAGGTTAGTGCGGCAACTGTCAATCTCCACCGGGAAAAGGGCGGCCGATGCGCGCTCGATGGCGGTTTTTGAGCAGGTGTCCAGTTTGAGGTCTTTAAGAAGGGGCGCCGCGTCCCACCAGAAATTTGAGTAGTGGTTGCCGTGGGCGTCCTCCACGGTGGCCTCATAGCCAATCTCGAAGGAAGTCTCCGTATGGCGCGCAAATAGGCCCTGGGAGTCAATGGTGATGCTGTCAAAGAGGCTGTCGGAGTATTCTCCTTCCTCTGCAATAACGGTAAAGCCGTTTTCCAGTTCTTCCTTCCTGGACCAGAAGGAGGATCCAAGCGCCATTTCTTTCCTCCGGGCCGATGTAAGGCTTTCATAGGAAGGATCGTAGAGCCCAAGTTCCTGTCCCGTGACGGCATCCTTCACAAGGCGCTCCGGCTCCGGAAGGCTCCGGAACTCATCGGGCTCCAGCATCCTTACCGTATCTATGGAACTGCGGATAAATGCCTGCAGTTCTTTCTCTTCCAGGCGGTTGCTTGAGAAGGTCCCGAACCTTCCGTCCACAAAGAGTTGGAGTTGCAGACTCTGGTCCAGGGCATAGGCGGTCTTGTCCACCTCCCCGTTCAGGATTCCCGTGAGATTCATCACGGATTTGCTGTAGGTAAGACGCACCTGCTGCGCACCCTGTTCCAGCGCAAATTCCAGCGTTTTATTTAACTCCTTTATATCCATCATCACTGACCTCCTACAGTTAGGTTGCCGATAAGTACGGTGGGAATGCCGCAGCTCACGGGCACGGACTGCTCTTTGCCGCAGGTCCAGGCGCCGGGATCCACCACAAGGTCATCGGCCACGCCGCGGATATCGGCAAGTGCCGCGGGACCGTTTCCAATTATGTTTATATCTTTGACGGGCATTGTGAGACGGCCGTTTTCTATCATATAGCCGGACTTTACGTAGAAGGTGAAATCTCCTTCCCCTATCTGCACCTGGCCGTTTGAGAATTCATCCACAAAAATGCCCTTCTGTACCTCTGCAATCAGGTCTGCCGCTTTGGCCGTGCCGCTTTCCATATAGGTTGACCTCATCCTTGGAATGGGAGCGTAGCGGAAACTTTCACGGCGGCCGTTACCCGTGGGTTTTACCCCGTAATGGGCGGCCGATATTCGGTCGTGGAGATATGACGACAGGACGCCGTCCTCCACCATATAGGTCTTCTGTCCGGGGATGCCTTCGTCGTCAAAGTTGAGGGATCCGCGGTTTCCCTGGAGAGTGCCGTCATCAATTATATTAATGCCTTCAGGGCATATCCTGGTGCCCATTTTGTCGGCAAAGATGGAAGTGCCCTTGCGGTTGAAATCGGCCTCGAAGGCGTGGCCCATAGCCTCGTGGAGAAGGATGCCCGAAGCGCCGGCGCCCATCACTACGGGCATACGGCCGCCTTCGGGACGCCTGGCGGCAAAGCGGTCGTCTATGCCTTTTACTATGTCGGAGGCTATTTCTTCCGCCAGGGCGGGGGAAAGCATCTCTGCCCCGCAGCGGAAACTGCGGGAGGTGGACTTGTTCTCCACGGCGCCGCCGCTCTCAAAGACGGCGCTTACGGAAATGCTTCCCATCGGCCTTGTCTCATACTTGAGTTCCCGCGCGCTGTTGTACATAAGGACATCGCTTACGGAAAATGCAAGGTTAACTATGACTTTTCGGATGCGGTTGTCCCTGGAGCGGACATCGGCGTCCAGGGCCTGCAGGAAGGGGAGAAAGCCTGCCATTGGGAGTTCCCTCCAGTTCTTTTGAACCGGATAGCGGTCGGCGGCCGGATTGGGTTCCCCGCGGCTGGGGTTACGGGTGCCGTAGGGGTTTACGTCCGAGGGACCGTCGGCAATCTGGGCGGCGGCGCGGGCGCAGGCAAGGATATCGGCCTTGAGGGTGCTCTCTGAATATGCGTAGCCGGTCTTTTCCCCGGAAAGGACGCGTACCCCAACGCCGTAATCAATGTGGCAGCCGCCGGAAGTCACGGCGCCGTCCCTCAGGAGGAGAGAGCCGTAACTGGTGTTTTCAAAGTATAGGTCGGAGTAACTTCCGCCGCTTCTGAGGCCTTCTGCAATGACGGCGTCAAGAAGCGGGACATCCACCTTGAATATGTCTAAATAATACTGCTTACTCTGTATCATCCGTGCTCTGGTAGGGAACGCCGTCGTGGGCGAGGGGAGCCTTCGAGAGTTCCTTGATTATGAGTTCTGCAGGATTTTCCGTGTGCTGGAGAGGCTCAGATGTGTCGCTTATCACGGCTTTCACTTTCTGGTACTTTTCCATATCACGTATGGCGAAACCCTTCTTGGTGCCTTCCGCTATGATTGCAAACGGTGGGCGGGAATTATCGGCCAGGATCCATTTGTCGCAGGTTTGCATATAGCCGTTGAAAAGGTAGTACACGCCCATACGGTAGCGGCGGCGGATGGTCTCCTCCGGGACGTCGTGGCCGCCCGCAAGAACCCTGTTTGCTACCCTCTGGACCGCCATGTCGGGGGACTCCAGCCAAAGGTAGAGCACCGTCACGTAGTATCCCAGTTCCTGGGCCTTGCGCGTCATCTTGATAAGGGCGCGCGTAGCGAGGGTGGTCTCTATGCAGAAGTCTTCCCGGCGGTCAAAGAGGTACTGCACCTTTTTCAGCATCAGGCGGCTTGCAGTGATGTAGGCCCCCTCCGGCGCAAAAGGCGAAAGGTGCTTTGCAAACTCATCCGAGTTTACAAATTCACTGCAGTCCAGCAGCTCCGGGAGAATGCTGTAAGAAGCAGTAGTCTTCCCGGAGCCGTTGGGACCTGATATTATATACATTCGCGGCACGTTATTCCGTGGCAGCCTCCAGTTTCTTCATCATGGAGAACATGAAGATGGCGGAGATGACGCAGACGCCAAGGAATACGCTCCACACAACCCACAGGGGCAGGGGACCCCAGAGGTGACCGCCAACCTGGACAAGGAAGTTACCGAGGGCGGTGGCAACAAACCACATACCCATCATCATACCCTTGTACTTGGGCGGGGCAACCTTGGACACGAAGGAGATGCCCATAGGGCTCAGGAGAAGTTCTCCGAAGGTGAGGATAAGATATACGGTGATAAGCCAGTAGGGAGAAACCAGGGTCTCTTCCACGCCGCCGCGCACAGTTGCCTGATATGCAGGGGTGTTAAGGCCGATAGAAGCGAACGCCATAAGGCCGAAGGCCACGGCCGCAACCAGCATACCGTATGCGATCTTGCGGGGAGCGCTGGGCTCCTTGCCCTTTGCCGCCAGCGCGCCGAAAATGGCCATGGAGACAGGTGTAAGGGCAACTACATAGAACGGGTTGAAGTGCTGGAAGATAGGGGCGCTGATCTCTATGCTGCCGGAAAGGCGGGTGTACTGCCACACAAGGTATGCGCAGGCAAGGGCCACCACGCCGACGCCGATCCACTTGCCATTCTTGGACGTCTCCTTGTCAAAGATGGAGAAGAGGGCGTACACAATGGCAATCACTGCCACAAGGTTGAATACGTTGAAGGGCATAGATGCAATGCCGGAAGAACTTCTCTCCGTGAATTCATCGGCAAAGTAGGTGAGGGTGAGGCCGTTCTGGTGGAAACTCATCCAGAAGAAGATGACAACGGCGAACACCAGGAAGAGGGCCACCATACGCTTTTTGGTCTGCTCCGGGGTGAGGGTGTCCACAACCTGGGCCTTCTCTCCCTTTGCGTGACCGCCTTCTACGTGCTTGAACCAGCCGCGGAAGGCGTAGTAGATGGCGATTGACACGATGAGGGATACACAGGCCACTGCAAAGGAGAAGTGATATGCTGCGTTTCCGTCAAAGCCAAGGGTCATAGCCCATTCCCTGATCCTGATGGCTGCGGTAGGGGCAAAGAGGGCGCCGATATTGATGGCCATATAGAAGAGGGAGAAGCCGGAATCGCGCTT
>ONOQ01000049.1 GCA_900319485.1 uncultured Bacteroidales bacterium
CAAAGATACGAATAAAAAAGGAGATTCTTCGCTTCGCTCAGAATGACAGGTGCACTTCATTTTGACAAGTTGAGGAAAATGCGTAAATTTCGGGTTAAAATGATTGAGACACTTAAAAATACCCGTAATCTCCCTGACAGTGCCCTCCGGGAACTGCTGGAGAGCCCTGACGCCGCCCTTTCCGGGAGGCTCAAGGACACGGCGCGGGAAGTGTGTCTCAAGGTAAAGGGCCCGGAAGTTCTTGTGCGGGCGCTCATAGAATGGAGCAATGTATGCCGCAATGACTGCCTCTACTGCGGCATCCGCCGCTCCCGTTCGGGTGTCCCCCGCTATTCCCTTACGCCGGAGCAGATTCTTCAGTGTTGTGAGGCCGCCTGGAAGGACGGCGTTCCCACCTTTGTGCTTCAAGGTGGGGAGAACCCCGCCGCGGCGCTTGGGCTTGTGAGCGTGGTGCGCTCCATACGGGAGCGCTTTCCATCGGCCGCAATAACACTGTCCCTTGGAGAACTGCCATTTGAAACCTATGCTGCCCTGAAGGAGGCCGGGGCCAACAGGTATCTCCTCCGGCACGAGACCGCAAATCCGGATCACTACGCCAGTCTTCACCCCGCCGGAATGCGGCTTTCCAGCCGCCTTTCCTGCATCAGGGAACTAAAGCGCCTTGGCTATGAGACCGGGATGGGAATGATGGTTGGAAGCCCCGGGCAAACCACTGAGGATCTAATTCTTGATCTCCGGCTTATGCAGGAAATTGGCCCGCATATGATAGGTATCGGCCCCTTTATCCCTCAGTCAGGGACGCCGTTTGAGAACTGCCCGGCAGGAAGCGCGGAGACAACTCTCCGGCTCCTTGCAATTATGCGGCTTATGTTTCCGGAAGCAAATATCCCCGCCACAACGGCCCTGGCGACGCTCCTTCCGGGCGGCAAGGAGATTGGGATCCGGGCCGGGGCAAATGTAATAATGAACGTTTACACTCCCTTTACGGAACGTAGGAAATACGACCTTTATAAGGGAAAAACCGATGTATAAAAATGTATAATCCTTCATCGCCATACGCGCAGGAATTCATAGACCACCAGGAGATTCTTCAGAGTCTCCAGGAGGCTTCGCGTGAAAGCCGTAACCCGGCCAGGGTTGCCGCAATCCTAGAGAAAGCGGCCCTTCTAAAGGGCCTAACCCACCGTGAGGCCGCAATCCTTATGGACTGCGATGACCCCGCGCTTGAAGAGAAAATCTATGCCCTTGCGGCAAGTATCAAGCAGCGCTTTTACGGCAACCGCATTGTGCTCTTTGCCCCGCTGTACCTTTCAAACTACTGCGTAAACGGCTGCGTATACTGCCCTTACCACTATAAGAACAGGACAATTCCCCGCCGGAAACTCTCCCAGGAGGAGATTGCGGCGGAGGTGCGGGCGCTTATCCGGACAGGCCACAAGAGGCTTGCCATTGAAGCCGGGGAGGACCCCGTGAACAATCCCCTTGAGTATATCCTGGAGTCTATCAAGACAATCTATTCCGTGAACGAGGGCGGAAATTCCATCCGCCGCGTGAACGTGAACATCGCCGCAACTGACGTTGAGAGTTACCGTAAACTGAAGGCTGCGGGAATAGGCACATACATCCTCTTCCAGGAAACCTACAACAGGGAACAGTACCTGAAACTGCATCCCACGGGCCCCAAGAGCAATTACGAGTGGCACACAGAGGCTATGGACCGCGCCCAGGAAGGCGGCTGCGACGATGTTGGGATAGGCGTTCTCTTCGGCCTTTCCGGCTACCGCTATGAACTGGTGGGCCTCCTTATGCACGCAGAGCACCTTGAGGCGCGCTTTGGAGTGGGTCCCCACACGGTTCTCCGCGTTGCGGTCCCCTACACCGGAATGATAATCTCCACCCGTGAGAGCGCACGTATGAGGGAGCAACTCCTCCACTGCGGCATCTCCCAGATAAGCGGCGGCTCCAGAACAAGCGTGGGCGGTTACACCACCGTGGAGCGCCACGACGAAACCGCGCAGTTTGACATTGCCGATACCCGCCCGCTGGACAGCGTCGTGCGCTGGCTCCTGGAGAACGACCACATCCCCTCCTTCTGCACCGCCTGCTACCGCGAAGGCCGCACCGGAGACCGCTTCATGAGCCTCTGCAAGAGCGGGAAAATCGGCCTTTGCTGCACGCCCAACGCCCTTATGACGCTTAAGGAGTACCTTATGGACTACGCTTCCCCGGAAACCCGCGCCGCCGGCGAAGCCCTCATAGAGAAGTCTTTGGCCGATATCCCCCTCGAGCGCACCCGTGAGATAACCGTCCGTCACCTCAAGGAGATTGAGGAAGGCGCCAGGGATTTTAGATTCTAAGGTATGGAACGCATTCACATAGCGGTAATAGGCCCTGTAAACAGCGGAAAATCAACGCTTGTCAATGCTCTTTGCGGGCAGGAAGTCTCCCTTGTGAGCCCCGTTGCCGGCACCACCACTGACCCCGTAAGAAAAGCCGTGGAACTGCCGGGGCTTGGTGCTTGCATCATAATAGACACCCCCGGCCTGGAGGACGCCACAGTCCTTGGGCCTGAACGTATGCGCCGTACCCTCTCCGTCCTTGATGAGGCCGATATAGCCATAGTTTTTCCGCCTTTCCCTAAGATTGATGCCGATATCCCGGTAGTCAACTACACACCGGGAGAATCCATAGAATCCCTTCTGGAACGTATCAGAAAGGCCCTTCCCAAGGAGGAGGAAAGGTTCCTTACCGGGGACCTTGTAAAAACCGGAGACAAAGTGCTTCTTGTGATGCCCCAGGACTCAGAGGCACCCAAAGGCAGGATAATCCTCCCGCAGGTACAGGTCCTCAGGGAACTTCTGGACCGCGGATGCATCCCCGTGTGCTGCACGCCTGAAAGCCTTCCTGAAGCCATCAAAATGGCCCCTGACCTTGTGATTACGGACTCCCAGGTGTTTGCAGCCGTCAATTCGGCAATTCCTGCCGGCACTCCCCTCACCTCTTTTTCAGTTCTTCTTGCCGGCGCCAAAGGAGACATAAAAACATATGTAGAGGGTGCCAGGGCCATCGAAAACCTCAAGGACGGAGACCGCGTCCTCATAGCCGAGGCCTGCACCCACGTCCCTGACTCCGAGGATATCGGCCGGGTAAAAATCCCCGCGCTCCTAAGGAAAAGGGCCCGTGTAGAGGTTGAGATTGCCGCCGGGAATGACTTCCCTGAGAATCTGGAGGGCTATTCCCTCATAATCCACTGCGGGGCATGCGTTGCCGGGCGGGGGCTGGTACAGTCCCGCATAAAAAAGGCACTCCGCAAGGGAGTGCCAATCACTAACTACGGTATAGCCATTGCGGCCTTACAGGGTATCCTTGGAAGGATTGAGATTCCCGGTCGGGGCCGGGAATGACGTTAGGCGTCAAATTCCGCAATGATCTTCTTTATGTCGGAGGGGTTGAGCCTGCCGTAGACTTTCTCGCCGATTGTTGCCACCGGGGCAAGGCCGCAGGCGCCAACGCAGCGGAGGCAGTCCAGGGAGAACTTTCCGTCCGGGGTGGTCTCCCCGACCTCAATTCCAAGTACCCTCTTGAATTCCTCCAGGACCTTGTCCGAGCCCCTCACATAGCAGGCCGTTCCAAGGCACACGGAAACGGGATATTTTCCCTTGGGCACCATAGAGAAGAAAGAATAGAACGTCACCACGCCGTACACCTTAGATGCAGGGATGCCAAGTTCACGGGCAATCACCCTCTGGACTTCCTCAGGGAGGTATCCAAGGGTGTTCTGGCACTCGTGAAGGATGCTGATGAGTTCACCGGGATCATTATTGAATTTCCGGCAGATGGCCTCCACCTGACGGAGCGCTTCACACGATACTTTCATAACTACTTGATGCTTTTGTCAAAATAACGGGTATGGAGGAGTTTCTCCGACAGTTCTCCAAGGGGCTCTCCAAGGTAAACCTTGTAAAGTTGCTGGATATCAGGGTTCTCATGGCTCTTCCGGATGGGTTTACCCTCGTCCTCGCGGTAGATGGCGCGGGCGCGGGCCTTGATAACCTCAACGTTGCCGTGGTGGTAGGGCTGTCCTGCGCCGCCGATGCAGCCGCCGGGGCATGCCATAATCTCAACCACGTGATAGTTAAGTTCACCTTTGCGGAGTTTATCCATAAGGTAGCGGGCGTTTCCAAGGGTATGGGCAACGCACACCTTCAGGGCAAAGCCGTTAAGGTCTAGTGTTGCCTCCTTGATGCCGTCAAGGCCGCGGACGTCCTGGAATTCCAGGCGTGGCAGAGTCTTTCCGGTGTAAACCTCATACACGGTACGGAGGGCAGCCTCCATCACGCCGCCGGTTGCGCCGAAGATGGCGCCGGCGCCGGAGGATTCTCCCATAGGAGTGTCAAAGTCCGTATCCGGAAGGCTCTTGAAGTCGATATTTGAACGCTTGATAAGGCGAGCAAGTTCACGGGTGGAGATGGAGTAGTCAACATCGGGATTGCCGTTAACTGAGAATTCCTCGCGCTCGCACTCATACTTCTTGGCAAGGCAGGGCATAATGGACACCACAACCAGTTTCTCGCGGGGAATTCCCATCTTCTGGGCCCAGTAATTCTTTGCAATAGCGCCAAACATCTGGGCCGGGGATTTGGCCGATGAAGGATATTCCAGAAGATCCGGGTAGTTGTGCTCATAGAAGTTCACCCACGCCGGGCAGCAGGAAGTCATTATGGGGAGTTTCACGCCCTTGTCACCGCCAAGGAACGCCTTGAGGCGGTGAAGGATCTCCGCGCCCTCCTCCATGATGGTAAGATCGGCCGCAAAGTCCGTGTCAAACACGTAGTCAAAGCCAAGGTAGCGGAGGGACGTAGCCAGTTTTCCGGTAACTATTGTTCCGGGCTCCATCCCGAATTCCTCGCCAAGGGCCACGCGCACTGCCGGTGCGGGCTGTGCAATCACAATCTTATCCGGATTGCAGAGGTCGTCCAGCAGCCTGTCCGTGTTGTCACGTTCCGTGAGAGCGCCGGTGGGGCACACCGCCACGCACTGGCCGCAGTATGTGCAGTCCGTATCCTTGAACATACGGTCGAAGGTGGGAGCAATTGTGGTTTCAAAACCACGCCGGACGGCTCCCAGCACGCCCACCGTCTGGACCTGGTTGCACACTGTCTCGCAGCGGCGGCACAGGATGCACTTGTCCATGTTGCGGGTTATGGCCGGGGTCTCCTCCTTCTTCCTCACGCTCTGCTCTCCCTTGTAGGTCATCCTGCGGATATTGAAACGGGTGACCAGTTTCTGGAGTTCGCAGTCATTGCACTTGGGGCAGGTAAGGCAGTCGTTGGGGTGGTCGGAAAGGATTAGTTCCGCAACGGTCTTGCGGGCGCGCACTACGCGTGCCGAATTTGTGCGTACCACCATTCCCTCCGTCACCATTGTGGCGCAGGAAGGGGCCAGGTTGCGCCTTCCCTCCACCTCAACCACGCATACGCGGCAGGATGCGGGGGTATTCTTGACGCATGTGCCCTTCAGGTCCATATGGCAAAGGGCGGGGATATTTATGCCGATAGTAGCGGCCGCGTCAAGGATGCTTGTTCCTTTGGGCACGCTTACGGCCCTGTTGTCTATAGTTAGGGTAATCATATTTTCCATAGCGTGCGGGATTAAATAACTTTAATTGCTCCAAACTTACACCTGGAAAGGCACATTCCGCAGCGGATGCACTTCTCAGAGTTGATGGAGAAGGGCTTTCTGACCTCTCCGGTGATAGCCTCGGCGGGACAGCCGCGCGCGCAGGCGCTGCAGCCCTTGCAGAGGTCAGGATCTATGGTATAAGTGAGGAGGGCCTTGCACTTATGGGCGCGGCACACGTGGTCACGCACGTGCTCCTCGTATTCCTCCCTGAAGTTTGCGAGGGTGGAGAGAACGGGGTTGGGGGAAGTCTGGCCAAGGCCGCAGAGGGCGGTGTCCTTGATCACCTTTGCAAGGTTCTCAAGGGTGTCAAGGTCTTCCATAGTTCCCCTGCCCTGGGTAATCTTGTCAAGGATTTCCAGCATACGGCGGTTGCCTATACGGCACGGGGTGCACTTTCCGCAACTCTCGTCCACGGTGAATTCCAGGAAGAACTTTGCCACGGACACCATGCAGTCGTCCTCGTCCATCACAATCATACCGCCGGAGCCCATCATGGAGCCCGCCGCGGCAAGGGATTCGTAGTCGATGGGGATATCCAGGTGCTTTTCCGTAAGGCAACCACCGGAGGGGCCGCCGGTCTGGACGGCCTTGAACTTCTTGCCGCCCTTCACGCCGCCGCCAATGTCGTAGATTATCTCACGGAGGGTTGTACCCATGGGAACCTCTATGAGGCCCACGTTGTTGATCTTGCCGGCAAGGGCGAACACCTTTGTGCCCTTTGATTTTTCCGTGCCGATTGAAGCGAACCACTGGGGACCCTTGGTGAGGATGACGGGAACGTTTGCCAGGGTTTCAACGTTGTTCACGTTGGTGGGATTGCCAAAGTAACCTGCCTCTGCGGGGAACGGGGGCTTCAGGGTGGGCTCACCGCGCTTTCCTTCCATGGAGTGGATGAGGGCGGTTTCCTCGCCGCACACAAAAGCGCCGGCGCCGTAACGGATCTCTATGTCAAAGTCAAAGCCCGTCCCAAGGATGTTCTTTCCAAGGAGGCCGTATTCACGTGCCTGGCCGATTGCAACCTTCAGGCGGTGCACCGCCAGGGGGTATTCGGCCCTTATATATATAAGGCCGTGATGGGCGTTTATGCAGTAGCCGCAGATCATCATAGCCTCGATGACGGAGCCCGGGTCTCCCTCCATTATGGAACGGTCCATAAATGCGCCGGGGTCTCCTTCATCGGCATTGCAGACAACGTATTTGTCCGGGGCGTCGAACTTACGGGCAATCTCCCACTTCACTCCGGTGGGGAAACCTGCGCCGCCGCGGCCACGGAGGCCGGAGGCCTTTATATCGGCAAGAACCTCAAGGCTGTCGCGCTGGAGGCTGTCGGCCAGGGCCTTGTAGCCGTCTCGGGCAATGTACTCCCGGATATCCTCCGGATTGATGAAGCCGCAGTTTCGGAGGGCAATCCTGAGTTGCTTGCGGTAGAAGTTCATATGCTTGGAATCGGAGATATGCTCCCCTGTTCCGGGATCCTGATAGAGGAGGCGCTCCACCTTGTTGCCGCCGATTATGTGGGACACCACTATTTCCTCAGCGTCTTCCGGGCGGACGGATGTGTAGAAGGTGTTGTCCGGGACAATCTTCACGATGGGGCCTTTCTCGCAGAAGCCAAAGCAGCCGGGAACTACCACGTCCACTTTGTCCTCTACGCCGTGGGCCTTAAGGCTCTCACGGAGATTCTCTACGATCTTTGCGCTTTCGGAGGCTTTGCAGCCGGTACCGCCGCAGCAGAGGATCTGCATATGCGGCGTGCCTTTCTCAAGGCCTGCGGCCTCCGTGGAAGAGGCCAGGTTGCTTTCCTCCCTGACAGACAGGGCCTTCAGGGCTTCCTGTCGGATGCTTTCAAGGGCATCGGGTGAGTTTATGATCATTAGTTTCGGGATTAGTATTTCTTTCAATCTGCTAATATAGGAAGATTTCCGGAAAAAATGTAAATTTGCCATATGAAAAGGATTATCACAGTATTGGTTTTACTGGTCGCTACAGTATCGGCCTATGCCCAGTATGCTAATCCCGCACTCGCAGAGCGCAAGGGTTGCACCATAAAAATCGACGGAGAAAAACTCAGTCATCAGGAGGCAAATATTCTAATGTCAAATATTGACGGGGAGGATTATTCCGGTGAGTGGGCAAGGGCCCGCGGATGGAGAACCGCCGGTATCTCCATGATAGCGGGCGGCGGCGCCATTGCCGCCGGAGGCGCTATGACGGTCCTCATCGGCGCCCTTACATCGGCCCTTGGCGCCACCATGGGGGCTGTCGCCGGAGCCACCGTGGGGAGCATCGGAGGTGAGGAGCAGGCCAACCAATCGGCCTCTGAGGCCGCCCAGAAGGGTGCCGATGCAGGGAAACCAATCATAACCGGAGGTCTCATAGCGATGGGCCTTGGCCTGGGCGTTCACATCGCAGGTATTCCGCTCACCGTGGTGAACAGCGTCAAGATGAGTAAACTGGTGGACAGGTACAATGAGTCCCTGCCGGAGCCTGAGCCTGCCCCTCAGATGGAACTTTCCTTCGGCCCCACCTGCAACGGCGTTGGCCTTCGCCTTAGTTTCTAAATGGAAAGGGCGTCCCGGCGGCTTGTTTTAATCGGCCTTGCAGCAGCCCTTCTATGGGCCTGCAAGCCGGAGGAACTGCCGCACGTTCAGGAGGAGGACGCTTTCCCTTCAAATTCACTTGACTTCCGCATAATTGCAGACGGCAGGGAGTACAGGCCGGCCGATACAACCAAAACCGGCTGCCTTGTCTTTGTGCCCGGAGGCACGGACCTCAAGACGCTTGTTGCAAAGTTCAACGATACCGGAAGGACTCTTTCGGTGAACGGAGTCACGCAGGAGAGCGGGGTCACCGCCAACAATTTCTCAAGTTTCAGAAACGGGGTCAACTACCGAATTGAGGAAGAGGACGGGAAAACCCGCACCTATAATGTAATAGTGATTGACACCAATCTCCCGGTGGCAATCGTTACCACGGATACCCCCAGGGCCATATCCAGCAAAACCACCTGGAGGGGCTCCTCCATGCGCATCCTTGGGCAGGACGGGAAGATGACGGATCTTGGGCGGTCCTTCATCCGCGGAAGGGGCAACTGGACCTGGGAGATGTACCCAAAGAAGCCTTACGCAGTAAAACTGGAAAACCGCCAGAAGGTGCTTGGAATGCCCGCCCACAAGAGATGGGTGCTCCTTGCGGAGTACCGCGGATTCATAGGGAATCCCCTAATGTTCGAGTGCACGCGCCGCGCCACGGCCCTTGGCTGGGCTCCCCGGGGGCAGTTCGTGGAACTGGTCCTCAACGGTAAATTCCAGGGGCTCTACTATCTCTGCGAGCAGATTAAGATTGACAAGGACCGCGTGAATATTGAGAAACTTAAGGCCGATGAAACAGAGTACCCTGCCGTCAGCGGCGGATACCTTCTTGAGTACGACGAACTTTACGACGAGAAGTTCAAGTTTAAATCGGCAGGATTCAATCTTCCGGTCCAGATAAAATCTCCGGACGACAGCCTCCAGGATGCCCAGTTCAACTATATCCGTAACTACATTAATGAGATGGAAGCGGAGATAAAGAAAATCGGCACAAAGGAGGAGAGTCATTATGCCGATTATCTGGACGTTGAAAGTTTTGCCGACTGGTGGCTTGTGCTTGAATCTATTGCCAATTACGAGGCCTACAAGCCCCGCAGCGTCAAGTTCTACAAGGGCCGTGACGGGGTTGACAGCCCTCCCGGCACGGTGTGCAAGTTAAAGGCGGGCCCTCTCTGGGACCAGGAACTTTTCCTTATGGACAAGAAGTTCAACTCCAAGGATATGTACTATTTCAAGTACCTGTTCAGGGATCCCGCGTTTGTAGAAACCGTAAAACGGAGGTGGGAGATCTATAAGAGCAATCTCCTGGGGAACGACAAGTACGTTGATATAGTGGAGTATATGAACGATATGGTGAGCCTCATTAAAAAGAGCGCCAACCGCGACATCTCCCTCTGGAACAACGAATACTTCTCCCTTTCCGGCGAGGTGCGCCCCGTCCAGAACGGTTTCCACTCCAAAATAGAGTGGATGGACGCCCAGATAAGGGCGCTGTAAAGCGTGGATTACCTGCTTCTGAGGGCGTGGCCGCTGGTCTTCAGGGCTTCCGTGTCCAGTTTTCCGTCAGAGAGCACCTGCTTTCCGTTTATGAATACCTTCTTTATGCCGAAAGATTGTTCCTGGTCAGGGGTGGCCTCGGCCATCTCCTTCTCATCGAAGACGGTCAGATCGGCATAATATCCGGGCTTGACGTAGCCGCGACCGGAAATGGAGAAGCGGTCTGCGACGCCGCCCGTCATCTTACGGATGGTGCGGGGCATAGTGTCTCCCTTTCCAAGCAGGGAGAAATGGATGAACTTGGGGAAGCAGTCGTAGATGGCGGGGTTCTGGATGCCGTGGTCCTCCACCCAGGCGTCGGTCATATAGAGCACATTATCCATCTTGGACTGCCACTCGATGATTTCAGGGGTGGTGTAGGGGCCCATATTCGCGCGGCCCTTGAAGCCCGACATCTCTGCCAGTTCCAGGTATGTGTAGAAGCAGGACCTGCCCCATTCCTTTGCTATCTGGGCAATGGTCTTTCCCTCGTACTTCTCCAGTCCGGGGCCCAGATATGCTATCTGGATGTCCTTCCAGCCAAAGCCCAGCATCTTGAGTATGAGGTTGTTGCATACGGTTGCAAGGCGAATCCTGTTCCCAGGCTTGCGGCGCTCTTCCTCTGGCAGTTCCTGGTACCAACTGGGCAGGAACACTGTCATGACGGAAACGCCAAGAGTTTCCTGATAGATGTCAAACCACGCATCTATGCCTTCCTTGCGGAGGTTGTCCAGGATGCGGTGAAGTTCATCCTTGGTCTTGAATGTGCTTGTGCCCACAAAGATGGCGTGGGAATACTGCAGTTTGAGGTGCGTGCCCTTTGCCATCTGAACAAGTTCATCAAGAGCGCGGAGGTTATGCGCCCTGCCAAACAACGGATAGTCCATCGTTATGGCCGACAGCGCCCTGGCGTGGACGGTTAGCGGGCGGTCATATTTTTCGGCAAGAAGGGCTACGTCACGGGTCTCCGCCACGCTTGTGTATCGGCCCGGCTCATACATCATCCCAAGGGAAAGGCCGCAGGCGCCCTCCTTGAGGCCCTGCTCCATAAGGTCCAGCATCCGTTCCTTCTCCTGCGGGTCAAGTTCACGGCTTTCCCAGCCGGAAACGCTTGTGCGGGCCGTGCAGTGGCCTACCAGGGTTGCGATATTGCAGGGGCTCCGGCGGTCTATGGCGTTGAAGAATGCGCTTACTGTGGGATACACGCCTTTGGCGGTGGAGTCGTAGCGGAAGAGGCCGGCGCCTACCTTGTCCAGATATGGCGTATCCTTCTCAAACCCCATAGCGGACAAACCGCAGTTTCCGGCGATGAACGACGTGATGCCCTGGCGGATGAAGGGCTCGAAGTACTTCAGGGGCTCTTTCTTGATGGCAAACCAATCATTGTGGGAATGGGCGTCAAAAAAGCCGGAAGAGATGCTGAGGCCGCCCAGGTCTATGGTTTCATCGGCCTTCTCATCAATTTCCGGGCCCACGGCAACTATTTTTTCATCCTCCACAAGAATGTCACCCATAAAGGCACTTTCACCGGTGCCGTCATAGATTTTACCGTTTTTTAACAAAGTACGCATATCTGACAGGTTCTGGTTTTAATGGTGCTAAGATAGTAAATTTTTTCTTTGATTTGATGCTTTAACCTTATTATTATGGAAGAAAACACAAACTTCAAAAGCGTGGCCCTGGCATGGCTGAGCCACAAGAAACAGTATGTCAAGAAATCCACTTACGCCACTTACTGCATCCTTATCGGCTCACACATCATCCCGTTCCTGGGGGAAAAGTGTGCAGTGAAGGAGAATGACGTCCAGGATTTTGTAAACAGTGAACTGGAAAGGGGGCTGAGCCTCAAGACGGTGAAGGACATCCTTGTGGTGCTGAAAATGATTCTCCGCTTTGGGGCAAAGAACTCTCTTTTCCCTGACCGGAGGATTGACGTGGTGTTCCCTACTCAGAGGGAGAAGGCGGATATAGAGGTGATGTCGGTCTCCAACCAGAGAAGGCTTATGTGCTATGTCAGGGAGCATTTTTCCTTCCGGAACCTGGGGATTCTGATCTGCCTGTCGTCCGGGATCCGGATTGGGGAGATCTGCGCTCTCCGCTGGGCCGATATCGACCTTGAATGCGGTGTGATCCGTGTCAGTAAGACTATCCAGAGAATCTACATTGACGGCCACACGGAACTCATTGAGGATGCTCCCAAGACGGTGAATTCAAACCGGGAGATTCCGCTCACGAGGGAACTCGCGGCGTATATCCGTCCTATCAGGAAAATTGTGAAGGCCGATTTTTATCTTCTCTCCAACTCCCCTACTCCCATTGAGCCCCGGACTTACCGGACTTACTTCCGGCGCCTCACGGAAAAACTGGGGCTTCCGCCTATCCGTTTTCACGGGCTCCGTCACAGTTTTGCAACGCGGTGTATTGAGAGCAAGTGTGATTATAAGACAGTTAGCGCAATTCTTGGGCATTCGAGCATCAGTACCACGCTTAATCTTTACGTCCATCCAAATCTTGAGCAGAAGCGGCGCTGTCTGGACGCTATGTCAAAAATGCTGAAATAAGGTGAATTTCTCCTTGCTTTTACTAAAGTAAATTGCTAACTTCGCGGCTTGGAAAGTTAGAGATGCGTCACTTAGTTTCTTTTTTTATGCCTTGCTGTGCCCTTAGCCACATACTAAGGGATGGTGTGGCGCGTCCCGTTTCCTGTCATGCCCGACGTTCTCTACGTCATGCCCGACCCGATCGGGCATCTTATGCCGATTATCAATCAATTAAATCCATTAATCTATGAACAAACAAAAACAAACTTATCTGTCTCCCGAGACAGAAACCCTCGTAGTACAAGCCGAGGGCAATGTGCTTCAAGGACCTAGTGATCCTAAGGTTATGATGGCATTACAGGATTTCACTATGACTAGAGGTGGTTATGGTGACGAGATTTCTCTTGATGACTAAAAGGAGGAACTTCTAATGAATAAATTATTTTCAAATACTGTCTATAAATTCGCCCTTATTGCAGTCATTGGCTTGTTTTCAACTATTACTGCTTTGGCCGATAGTATTGTTATTAATACGAATAATTCAGGGGTTTCGGGTTCTTATCAAGATAAGGAATTTGATGTGAGTGGTGTTACATTCAAGTTTACACAATGGATGAAAAACACAAATATCCAAGCTAAAAAAAGCACTGTAAATTCCGTTTATAATATTGATGCAATTCCCGGAACTATTACATCTATCGTTGTAGTTCAAACTGGAACAGCCAGAGCTATTACTATATATGGCGGCACTACAGAGAAACCAACAACCCAGATTACTTCTCCGTCGACTGCGTTGACGATGACTTTTGATTTTTCAGGAAAGGATTATTCTTTCTTTTCCCTGACTACTCCTGGAAATGCATGCTATTTTGAGAGCATAACGATCAATTATACGGCTTCCGGTGGAGGTGAAACCCCCACTTTTGCCACTTTACCTTTCACCTATGATGAAGGATCATCAGGTATAGCTTCTGAGGATGGTCTAAGTCAGTCTGGTCTGGGAAGCGACTATGGCTCTTCACCAAAACTAAAGTTTGATGGAACAGGAGATTATGTTATCCTTCAGTTTTCAGAGCGCCCCGGTGTTCTTACATTTGATATTAAGGGCAACAGTTTCTCCGGTGGTACATTCAAAGTGCAGGCTTCTGCCGATGGATCCGCTTATTCTGACATTGCGTCTTATACAACGTTAAGTAGTTCTCCAGAAACAAAAACTATTAATGATTTGTCGGAGGGAATACGCTATATCAAATGGATTTATACGAGTAAATCAAGTGGCAACGTAGCTTTGGGTAAAATTAACCTTGCTAAATATGCAGCACCTGCACCAAGCATCACTATTGATCCAGACACAGTTATCGCATCCACATCTGAAAGTGAAGGATCTTTGTCTATTGGGTTTAGTGGTTTGACTATATCTGATGCCTCAGATTTCGCTATTCAGTACTATAACGCCGAGGATGATGAAATCACTGAGCCCGACTGGATTATTACAGATATTTCGGACATTGGTGGTGGCGACTACAGTCTATCATATTCAATCAAAGAAAATTCTGGTGCTACTCGCTCTACGTATCTCAAGGTATATGCCTTAGGTGATGAGGATTATGTCTATTCTAATCTTGTAACTTTCAGCCAGAATGGAATTCCGCTATCATATGCAACACTTCCATTCTCTTTTAACGGAGGTAAGACTGACATTGACGATAAAGATGGCTTAAGCCATACTGGACTTGGTTCAGATTATTCAGTCGTGAATACCAAGTTAAAATTTGATAGCGCAGGCGATAATCTGATTCTTAAGATTAATGAGAATCCTGGAGCTCTTAGCTTTAATATCAAAGGCAATGGTTTCTCTGGTGGTACATTTAAAGTTCAGGTATCTTCTGATGGCGTATCATATTCTGACGTGGCCACGTATACAACATTAGAAGGTGGTGAGGAAGAAAAATCAATTAACGACCTTGCCTCCAATGTTCGCTATATAAAGTGGGTATATACAACTAGGTCTTCTGGTAACGTAGGTCTTGGCAACATTAATTTAACAAAGCCGGCTGTTAATCCTGAGACGATTGATATTACGGCCTCGCTTAACAATGGATTCTATTGGGCAACATTCTATAATGGCGAATCACGTTATAATCTGCCCGAAGGTGCTCAGGCATTCACATTGAATGCAAGTAAGCAACTTTATATACTGGGTACAGACGGCAGCGTTATTCCTGCGGGTACGGCTGTTATTATCAAAGCAGACTCTGCAGCAATTACTCTTACAAAGAGTGATGATGCATCTTCTATTTCTGTGAATGGTGGAGCCAATATCCTTGTAGGAGCTGATGCCCCTACCCCCACGTATAGTGTTGTAGGAACGCCATATGTTTTGGGCGTTTCTGGTGGCACTCTGGGATATTATAAATATACAGGAACCGGAATTCCTGCTGGCAAGGCTTATTATATTGTTAACGAATAGGAGGACATCAAAATGAAAAGCAATAAAATTTACATATTTGCTGCCCTTCTGGGCATAGCACTGGTTGGTTGCCAAAAAGTTGAGGAGCAGGCAACAACAGATAACAATCCAATTGATAAGAATGGCTGGAAAATAACAGTCAAGGCTTCAAAGGAGATTGATACAAAAGCTTTGGCTTTGGATGGTACCACGTTGAAAGGTTATTGGAAAGACGGGGAGAAGGTGTCCGTTTACTTTGGTGGAACTCTTCTGGGTACATTAGAGGCTACTGTCGGAAGTCCCAATACTTCGGCAACTCTTTCAGGAGAAATTGAGAAACCGGAGGAACTTGGTGAAAGCAGCTCATTAATGCTCCTTTTCCCTGGTAGGCTCGATGAAAAATGGACATATATGGATCAAGATGGCTCCGAACCTACAGAAGCAGGAGAGCTATCAACAGGTTTTGACTATGCCACCGCTTCCTTGTCTGTTTCTAGCATTGATGCTGGTAATAAGAAAATCGTTACCACGGGTGATGCAGCATTCGCATCTCAGCAGAGTGTCTATCGTTTTGGGTTCAAAGTAGGAGGCGCAGGTGAAGCCATCGCAGTAAAATCCTTCACGATTTCTTCCAACAGGAATCAAATTGTCCGTGAACGTACTTATAATGGTAGTACTTGGGCATCTGAAGTCGGCTCCCTTACGGTTACTTCTGCTTCTGATCCTTCCGGCAACATCTACTACGTTTCGTTACGTAATGAGAATATCACTCTGGACGATACTTATTCGTTCAGCGTCGTGGGCAAAGATAATGCTCTTTACGAAGGATCAAAGGTAATAGAGTCATCCAATTTGGGCAATGGTAAATTCTTGGGAGCTAAGAGCCTCAGTGTTAGTGCAAAAGTGTTAGCGCCACGTGTTGAGACCATCTCAGAAGAGGTAGAAGTCCTTTAATATAAATGACGGGTATTAGCACGTAATTACAAGTAGCAGCAACTTCACCATTACGGTAAGTTGCTGCTACTTTTATCATACGTTCATTACCTATTCCCCTTGGCCCGATTATGAGTCTTGCAGAGCATTTGACAATTCTCAATTGACGTGTCGCCACCTTTGCTCCAGGCGGTGACGTGGTCTGCATCCATATCTTTGAGATCCCAGATCTTGGCGTGGTTGGCATCGTGCCCAATGGCGCACAAGGGACAATTTGACACGCCCTTTGCCTGAGCCAGCGCCGTCTGGCGTGCATACACAGCCTTTTTAGTGGGCTCATCAAACACGCGGACATTGAGGAGTTTGGTGTTCTGGCAGCCATCCAGAATGTACTCAAAGATACCTTTCTTCTCCTTCACATAGAAACTCTCATACAGTTCACGGACTTTGGCCGCAACAATCTCCGGATCAAAAGCCACCTTGTGATAAAGCTCATATAACTCACCCCACTTAAGACCGCACATTTCTTTCTCCGGCGTGAAGTCAAAGACAGACGTAATCCAGTCAATAACCGAGGTGAAATACGCCTTGAGTTCAGAAATGTTTTCATCGTATCGGTGCGCGGCCATATACTCCTCAACATTTCCTTTACTGACCCACTCCAACGCCGCTGCTAGATAGTCCTGCCGCTTGGCGGTACCGGGGATGAAACACCTCCACTTGTTGATATTGGTGTTATTGGAATTGGAGAACTCCTCCTTGGCCTTGGTAACAAACGGACCTGAATAAACGGCGTTCAGGGTTTCCTGATTATTAAGCGGAATACCTACAATATTGATGGTACGGAACCAGTCCTTGATCTCCCTTTCAGTGCCCTCACATACGTAGATAAGCAGTTTGGTGTTGATGAACTTCTCCTGCTCATCCTTATTGAAGGCCGTGAAATACCACGGCTTTCCATCACGGTCAATCCACGCAAACTTCTCAGTGACGAAACGCCCCAGGGAAGTGATGCGCTGCTGGCCATCCAGAACCTCATAACGATCTTCACCCACCTTTGAAAAGTAAATGAGCCCAAGAGGATAGCCATTTAGAACGGACTGGATTACATCCACTTCCTTCTTGCCGCCATTTTCCGCATACAGATAATGCCGCTGGAACTCCGGCTGGATTGTCAGTTTCCCGGAAAGGCCATAGAGGCCCTTGCCCTCGTATTCATTGTACTGGAATCCCTTGCAGATGTCCCCAATGGACCAGTCAGTTACAAGTGTTGCAATCATATTTAGTTATTGTTTTTTGCGGATTAGGAATCTCCTATATGGTAGTTCAGGCACTCCATTTTTCAAATAATATAAATCACCATCTCTCAAACCTTTATTAGCCGCTTTTAACTCTCTCGGGAATGGTTTGAGCCCCAACGCTAATCCATAATCTCCATGAGGGTGACCTATTATT
>ONOQ01000087.1 GCA_900319485.1 uncultured Bacteroidales bacterium
GCGGACAATTATGAATACTAGAGTAAGCTCTTACAAATGAAGAGATTTCTATTTGCCATACTTATTCCGGCATTATTTACCCTCGTTGCCTGCGAGAAGTATTCAGATGCCGAAAGTTCAACTTCCAAGGACCGTACTCTCTCTGGTTTTGCCCAGAAAGGCCAATTCGTGAAAGGATCCCAGGTGACCGCTTTTGCCATAGGCTCCGACCTAGTAGCCACAGGTGAAAGCTTCCCTGCAAACATATCCGATGACCTCGGAGCGTTCAGCATTGCAGGGAAGACGGCAGCGCCGTTCTTTGAACTCAGGGCGGAAGGTTACTACTTCAATGAGATTGAGGGGACCACATCAACCAACCCTCTTTATCTTGAAGCCTTCGTGAACGCAGATGATACCAAGGCCAACATCAATCTGATGACAACGGCCATCAGGCCTCGCGTAAAGAAACTCCTTAAGGACGGAGAATCTTATTCCGAAGCTGTTTCTCAGGCTCAGGGCGAGCTGCTGAAGGCTCTAGGTTTCACCGGAACAGTAGGCAACTTTGACGACATGGACATCACCGGCACCACCGACGCCGACGGTATGCTCCTGGCTTTCGCTTGCATGGTACAGAGCGGTCGCAGCGCCGCGGAAGTTACCACCCTTATCCAGGAGATTGCTTCCGAACTGGAGTCAGGTGGCGAGCTGCCTGCAACCGTTGTCCAGAAAGTAATGTCCAAGGCCCAAACAATCAACCCGTTCACCGTCATAGAAAATCTGGCAAATTACTATAAGGAAAAGAATCTTTCCGTCAGCACCATCCCTGCTTTCTGGAGACATCTGGATAGTCGTTACGATTCACCGTTCCTTATCATCGATCACGAAACATTCCCATTCCTTCCTGATCCGGGCAATGTGGTTTCCAGTCCAGTTGATTCACCAGATGCGATTTCAGGAGGTCTCGATGTGCTGGCATCAGTTAACTTTACAGTTGAGATTGATATTGAGGGGGCTGAAGCCACAAAAGAGCAGGTATTTGGGCCTACGTACCATATCACTTTCCAGATACCGGCAAATGCAAGCCAGTCAGACCGCGTTGTGCATGTCATCTTCAAGGATGATTCCGGAGAAGTTCTTGCCCAGCGGGAATACAAGCAGGGTGCCGATCTTCAGTACATAATGATTGCCTCTCAGCAAACAAAAGCTACTTACAGCTCTAACGGAGACCCCTTCACTGAAGGTGTTGAAATAGGTGTCAATGGAAAACCATACAAGCTTCAGCGGTTTGAACAGTTCTACGGAGCTATTGGCGTTGCCGTCCCCAAGGAAGAGTCTTATGTTCTGACATACCCCATTGGTTCAGTTGAAAGTGGTGGGCATATAGCAAGGGCAAAAACTACTATTAAAGCAGATCAGACTACTCCTCAAGTCATCCCATATTACGCGGCATTAGCTTCATATGGCGGAATCGATATTCCACAGGTGGCCCGTGTATATATGAAGCCTTGCGTTGATTTGTTCAGATTCACCTCAAACGTAATTCTCAAGAAAGTCCTGGTAAGTCCCGTAGAAGAGAACGAGTTTATGGCAGGAACAGCATCCTTTGTTTTGAATCAGCAGGATGTTACCTATTTCCCGGAAATGAATCCGAATATTGAGTTTGAAACAGGCGCGTCCCATACGATTGTAATCAATAACGCCAACGACGATGTTTACTTCTCTTGCATAACGTTCCCTCAAACTTTCCCGGAGAAGCCGTGGCTCTTAATGCCGGATACCTTGTGACAATCAGGATAGAAGTTGGCACAAATATTTATTCATACGACTACTCCATTGCTGAATTGAGTTCGTCGTCTGGTTGGGTAATAGTCGATTAACTTGTCGAATAATTCACGGTAACTAATCCTCTAGTACTGGTCCTCCCGACTGAAGATGCTGTCTGGATAAGGACCGAAGAAGGGCAAGAGGCCAACGAAAGTTGGGATGCAAAGATGTTCAAGATCACAACTTGTGACCGCAGATCTGGGGCTCCTCTACTTGAGGTCACATTTTGTGACCTCACATTGATTTTCAATAACTTATATGCCTACAGATATAAAACAAACAGAGGTTAGTCGCTGCTACTTCTTTGTATATTGAAACTCATTCCATCCGGGTTTTTGCCGTTTTTAAGGAACGGACGGTAAGCTGATTTTGTCCTATTGAAACTCGTCACAGATTGTGATGAGTTAACTATTGTGATGCAAAGATGTTCAAGACCCCAACTTGTGACCGTATAGACTCCTCAACTTGATATCACATTTTGTGATTTCAAGTTTGTAAACTCCTTTAAATCAAGCTGAAACATAAAATCTGAAGGGAATCTATTTATATTTCTTTTCACAGCTTGATTAAGATTCCCGGTAGTCACGTGGTACAACTTTGCCAGATCAAAATCCAGCATCACCTTTTTACCTCTGATCTCGTTGGATGAGGTTTTGAAAAAGAACTAATTCATCACTCATATAATAGCCGGCGAAGCCACTTATACCAGAAACACATAACGACAAGTATTTTGAGCCTGAACAGGCCCGGCATTCTATCGGTAACTACAGCAGGAAAAACAGCGCCACACCCGCGATTGTAACTGCAAGGCCCACAATCTCCTTGAAGCGGATGCGCTTTTTCTCAATGAGGACCTCCGGTAAGATGATGATTACGGGCGTGAGGGCCATAAGCGTTGAGGCTATTCCGGCATTGGCGTAGCGAACGGCCATAAGGGAAAGGGACACGCCAAGGACAGGTCCAAAGAGAGTGATAACGGTAGCGTAACGCATTGCAACGCGGTCCTTCACTGCGCTCCGGAGTTTACCAAAGTCCTTCTGAAGCAGAAGGATTGCAAAGAATCCTATGCCGCCAACAATGGCCCGCATCATGGTTGAAGCAAAGGGTAGCATCCCCTCCATCAGGGAAGGAGCATCTGCGGGAACGGCGGCGGCGTAGTACTGCATACCGATCTTACTGAGAACCAGCCCTACGCCCTGGCCAATTCCCGCGCCAATCCCCAGCAGAACGCCTTTAAGCGGCAGGTCCAACTTGAAATGGTGACTGCCTCCGTCACGGCTGAGGATGGAAATGGCTATGCCAAGGAGCGTAACCGCCATAGCCAGGATAGCCTTCCAGCCCAGCGTTTCCCCAAGCATTATCCAGCCGGCAACTGCAGCCATTGGAGGCGCCAGGGTCATCAGAAGTTGGCCAAACCTGGGGCCAATATAAAGGTAGCAGTTGAACAGGCAATAATCCCCGAATACATAGCCAACCAGGGCAGAGAGACCTAGCCACAGCCAGGTGTTTTTATCTGCATAAACGGGATATGGATGACCGATTGTCACCCACAGGATTATCCCAAGAAAAACCGCAGCCAGGACCAGCCTCAGTACGTTTGTGACCATTGCCCCCACCCTCCGGCTTGCCTTGGCGGCAAACCAGGCGGTGATGGTCCAGGAAACGGCTACGCCAAGAGAGATGATTTCCCCAAGGTGGTTCATTACCACTTCTCAAAGTGGATGTTTTCAGGTTTCCACTTATCCTTGGGCTTTTCCTTGCCGCCGGGATGGCCCACGGGAACAATGCAGTAAGGCTTCACGTTGTCCGGAAGTCCAAGAGCCTCTATGGTGGTGCTCATCCTTTCATCGTATGGATAACAGGCGGTCCAGACGGCTCCAAGGCCTATGGCCTCTACGGCAAGCAGCAGGTTCTCCGTTGCGGCGGCGCAATCTGCCGTCCAGTTGCGGTTCTCCTTGCCCATGGCGCCGGTGGTTTTGCCGCACACGATAATCACCACGGGTGCCTTTGCAATCATCTTGTTGAAGCCTCCGGCAAGTTTTTCCTTTGTTGCCTGTTCTCTCACCACTACAAAGCGCCACGGCTGCGCGTTCATCCCTGAAGGTGCAGCCATAGCCGCCCTCAGGATAGTTTCCACCTGTTGCGGCGTAACGTCCTCATCCGTATAGGTACGAACGCTCTTACGGGCGTGGATATTGTCCAGGACAGCCTTTCCTGGCTGCTCCTGGGCATAGGTGGTAACAGAAGCCATAGCAATAAGGGATACAAGGAAAAGTTTGAGCCTAATCATATCAATTTCAGTTGTTTCTGCGAATTTACTAAAAAATTGCTAATCTTGGTGCATCTGAAACTATAGCGCTGAATATACCTGGATGCCGATGTGATAAATGAAAAAGATTCACTCAAGAACCAGTATTTTGCTTATATACGAGATTAACGTGGGGCCGGCAGACCGCTATCTGGGCTACACTATCCGTCCCGTGACGCCTAAGGCAAATTGATTTTTGCTCACTTTGGCACTAT
>ONOQ01000057.1 GCA_900319485.1 uncultured Bacteroidales bacterium
ACCGTCGGAGATGTTCACATTGTACTCCTTGTTGGTGGTAACGGTGAGAGGAATCTCGCCGCCGGCGGCGGGAACCTGAGCGGAGACATCGGCCACTGCGGAAATCTCACCTTCCTCAAGGGAGATGACCTTGATGTTGGTCTTACCCTTGTTGTTGTCGGCGAAGACGAAGATCTTGCCGGAAACCTTTGCGGGATCGGCAGCGGGATCTGCGGCGGGAACGCCGATGAGGATGTAACCGTGGAGAGCGTCAACCTTCTGGATGGTGGCGGTGATGCCGGCGGTAGCGCTGAGAACATCTACGGTAACTTTGTCGGTATCGGAAGCACCCTCAACCTCATACTCGATGGCGATGTTGTCACCTGCGTTGGCGCCTACAGCGGAGAGGTCACCTTCGTAGTTGATCTTGAGGGAGAAGTTCTTCTCCTTGGGGATCTGGACCTCGGTCTCACCTACAACCAGCACAATGTAGTCATCGGTGGACTTGTCCTGATCGATGTAGGCCGATGTGAAGGCGGAGCCGTCGATTACGCTGAAGCCGAGGGGCTTCCAGGTTTCACCGTTGTCATAGGAGACGATGACCTTGCCTTCGGAACTGGTGCCGAACAGAGGAGTGATGCCTTGTTCACCCTGGTCACCTTTGTCACCCTTGTCACCTTTGTCGCCCTGAGGGCCGGGAGTGCTGACAGGGATGGGGTTGCCGTCTCCGTCCTTAAGGAGTTCACCGTTGACAGTCCAGTAGTAGACGCCGTCGATGAGGGTGATGTTGATCTCGGGAGCCTGGGCGTCCTTGCCGTTCTCACCGTTCTTACCATCAGCACCATCCTTACCGTCTTCACCGTCCTTACCGTTTTCGCCGTCCTTACCGTCGGCGCCGTCCTTACCGTCCTTACCGTTGGTAATAACGGAGGTGGTGCCGTCGGAGAAGGTGATGGTTACACCATCGGTACCTTCGATGACAGATACTACCGTGAGTTTTTCATTCAGGGCTTTCACCAAGTTCTCGAAACCGGGAACGGTTTCCTTGTTGATCTTTTCCACTGCCTTTTCAAGGGCGGTAACCCTCTGGTCAAGTTCATCAATCTTGTTCTTGACATCTGTGAGGTCCGTTTCCTTGGCGCAGCTTACCGCTACAAGCGCTACCAGCGCTGTAAACAGTACAGTCCAAATGGATTTTCTCATAAGTTAATAATATTTTGGGTTATAAATAATTATTGTCTAAAACCGTATACTGAGTCCTGCGCCGAGGCTGTTGCCAAGTTGCGCATTGGCAGTCAAATAGTAAACGTCCAGGCACAGCCAGTTCCATCTGAAACCAAGCCCTAGGGCAAGGTGAGAGGGATAAACTGCTCCCTGGGAAGCAAATCTGTAGCCGGCCCTTGCATATATCATATCCCAAAGGCCGTATTGGAGTCCGGCGGAAACGCCGAATTTACCTGCAAAATAATAGTCTGCGTCAAGTGCCGCGCCAAGGGTGCCGGGGCCAAGCGCCAGTTCATAGGAAACTGCCAGACGGGCCGATGCCGGAAGCGGAGACTCCTGCCCGCTCTCTGACTTGACAGCGGCGCCAAAGTTGGCTACGCCGGCGGCAACGTTGAGGCCAGCCAGGCGGTACTGTGCCATTGCCGTGAGTGCCACGGAGGACAGGGAATAATCGGCCATAAGCTTCTGCTGGACGTACTTTACCGAGAGGCCCAGGCTGAAATGACCGGCGAACGATATTCCGGCGCCTCCTGCCACAATGAGGTCATTGGGCGCGAAACTGCCGTATGAGCCGCCAAAATCCTTCACGGGATGGATCTGGTCCACAACCGCTGCGGAGATGGCGAATCCCTTGCCGAGACGCACGGCGATGCCGCCGCCCACATTATTGGAAAGGGTGTGGCTGTAAATGACGCCTGCGTCAACCTTGCCAACCGCTACCGGCAGCACAGCAGGATTGCCGAACGTGGAAAGCACGGCCGGAGAGGAAGTCATTGCGCTTCCGGCGCCCGCCATACCGCTTGCATCCGCGCTGCGAGGGAAGCCCAGGAAATCGAAGGCTTCGTTGGCGGGCACGCTCTCCTGAGCCCCGACGTTCCAGGACAGTGAGAGAGCGATTGCTGCAAGTATGATGTGCCGCACTTTCATCGTTTGACTATAGTATAAGTGTAAACCTGTCCCCTGTAGGTAACCTCCACGGTATAAATGCCGGGAGCCAGGTTCTTAAGTTCAAGTTCAAGAGGGTTTGCAGCGCTTATTGTGCAAACGGTCTCGTAGACCACAACTCCGGAGGCCGATATGACGCGCACCGTGGCGGAATCCGGTTCAATGCCGGGGATTATGGTAATGGAGCCATCCGAAAGGACAGTATCCCCTTCCAGAGAAATATCCGGAGAACCGACGGGACGCATAAGTACCGTGACAACCGCTTCCACCCTTGCTCCGTCGTGATCCTCGGCAGAAATCTTTACCTTACAAAGGCCTTCCGAGACGGCCTTGATGGAAAGGACTCCATCTTCTGAGACCTGAGCCACCGCCACATCCTTATTGTTGGAAGAAGCGCGGAATATAAGCGGTTCTTCATCGGGATCATTAAAGAACTCTTCCAACTTGAGGGTAGTCTCCTGATCCTTCTCCTGCATAAGAACTATAGGTGCATCCTTGAGGACCACAGGGGCTGAATTTGGCAGCACCTTGAATTGAATGGTCCTTACCTCGCCTGCACCCAATTCATCCACTGCCCTCACAACGGCCATAAAAGACCCCGGTTCCAGGACCAGCGGACACATAAGCTTGAAGATATACAGTTCCTGAGAGCCGTTGTTGGATTCCAGTGCGGCCCTGCTTCCGCGGGGATCGAAAGTTACCGACAAAGCATCTCCGTCAGGGTCTGACACCCTGATGGGAAGGTTTACAATATCGTGGTGACGGAATGTAAAACCGCCATTGGGATAATTGGTCACCTCTATCTCCGGACTGTGGTTCTCATCAGTAACCAGACTTACAATAGGTGACAAGTCTGAATACTTTTTATCATAACTGTATGCTACAACCCCAACATAGTACTTTGTGGTAGGCTTGAGGCCTGCAAGTACCACAGACTGAGGTGTGCCGGGAACGTCGGAGGCGGAAGTAAGCTTTGTGGCGTAAATGATGTCCGATGCAGGGTTCTGATAATCCACACCTTGAAGGGCCGATTCCTTAGTGGAAGCCAGCACCATATAAGCGTATGCGTCAGTTGCGGAGAAGCTTACACGGATGTTATGGCCCGTTGCTTCCAGAACAACGTCACTCACGCTTTCAGGAGCTCCGGAACTTCCGTTCATATAGAATGATGCTTCGGCGTTCACAAGCGGTCCGATGGGTTTGGCCCCGGTTGTAGGAGCAATAGCCACTGCACCGCCAAGAAGCCTTGCCCTGAGTTCATCGGCAGTAAAGCCCTGACCTCCGAAATATGAAGCAATAAGGGCTGCTACTCCGGATACGTGAGGACAGGCCATAGAAGTGCCGCTCAGATTCCTATATTGACCGGAAGAATAGGTGCTGGGGATATTCACTCCCGGCGCACATATATCCACCCAATCTCCATAATTGGAGAAATTGGCCTTGGTACCGTTCTTATTGATGGCGCCTACAGAGATGCAGCCGTCATAATTACCCGGCGAGCCGTAAGGGATATCTTCATTGCCGGCGGCAAAGATAACTACTCCGCCCTTCATAGGGGAACCCGGCAACTGGTTTCCGTAGTTGTCGCAACCGGCGTACTTGTTAAAGTAGTCCACGGCCTGGGTAAAAGAGCGCTCAGGATTCTGATGATAATATCTTGCGTAGTCCATCTCATAGCCCTCTATCCTGCCGTTGTCGTCAAAGTCAAAATAGTTACCCCAACTGTTCTGGGAGATATGGGCGCCTTTGTCTGCAGCCTCCTTGATGGCGGTTGCAAAACTGGGAGCAGTCACATCCTGTCCGTTGTCACGGGTCTCGAACACCTGAAGGGACAGAAGGGTGACTCCTCCTTTCTTTGCGGCAGCGTTACCGCCGGCAATTCCGGTCACACCTGTGCCGTTGTTGTTTACGGCTCCGATGGTGCCGGCAACGTGAGTGCCGTGGGAATGCTGGACAATGGTAGAGTTTCGGCGGACATAGTTGTAATGGCCGCTGGCTGCAACGTTGGCGGCAAGATCAGGATGATCCAACTGGATTCCGCCGTCTATTACAGCGACTACCACATTGGGATTGCCCATAGTGTAATTATCCCATACCGGCTTGCAGTTGACATCGTAATCGGGGTAACTGAGATTGTTCTGTCCCCACATCTGGTTCCAGTATGGATCATTGATGGTGACATTCTGCCTGTAGACGCGATTAGGCTCTACGCTCAGGATACCCGGCACTGCTTCAAGGAGAGGCTTGGCGCTGGCCAGGGAAACATTGCGGTTGTATTCAACCAGATACCAGCGGTGAAGGCCTTCGGCACGCGTACGTGGCTCGAATTCTCCAGCATCCGGGAAAAGGCGCTTGAAAGAAGAAACGCCCACGCGGGACACCAGATAACCAAGCTCGGGGGATTTTGTGCCCAGAGTACTTATGGACGCACCCGCTTCAAGGCTGGCGGTAAGGTCCTCGCTGAGATATACTATGGCGACGCCTGGCACGATGCTGGGGTTATCCAGCAGCGTGTATGCAGCCTTCGGCGCATCCATTCCGGGCTTTTGAGCCGGAATGGATGTGCTCTGAGGCATTTCCCTTGTACAGGAAAGGGTCAGCGCTGCCAGGATTGCGACGGACCAGACATTCAACTTCATCTATCTGCTATTTATAGAAGCGGACAAAGGATTTCTTGAAAATAGCGGGCACCTGATTATTGGTATTAACGGATGAAGGAACTGCTGAAGTACCGGCCTTGCTTATATTTGCAGGGATACTCAAATCTTCAACATCATTCAAACCATACCACCCGGCTGCGTAGTCGGTGTTGTCTTCTGTCTGGTAATCCAACACAGTGAGAGCGGATGCGGCGACATCGTTACCCTGAGTATCTTTATAAGGAATAGGCTCTATAGTGGCCACACCTGCTTTGGACATTGTTCCCACTGCCAAGATGCCATTTTCTTCGTCGCCATAACGAAGATTGTTTCCGTCAACACCGATAAAATAGTATTCATCGATGTCGTATTCGAACACTTTCTGGCAGATAAACAATATGTCTCCGCTTTCTTCATCAAAGATCACAATAGGCTGGAAATAATCGGCCAGTTCACCATAACCGGTATCATTCATAACCAATGCCTCGCCGGGGTAATCTTCCGAAGCCGTGAATGTCAGGGTTCTGCCAGGAAGGGTCCAAGAGCCAACCCAGTCTTCATAGGTTGCCTTAAACTCACCGGGGTCATCGCCACCGCCGGGGTTGTCGCCGCCGCCGGGGTTGTCACCACTGCCGCCGGAAGGATTTCCAGCCTGCTTGATAACGACCTTACGTACATCATCTCCGGCCTTCCAGGTCACAGAACCTTCACGAGCCTCAGAATTGGGGTTCTTGGCAACATCTATGACAAGTTCCTCATCTCCGGCAGTAACTGAAATCCAGTCCTGACCCTCAACGTCAAGGCGGACAGTGACATCTACCTTGTGGAACTTAAGTTTCAGGGATCCGCCATTATAGTCAAACTCATACTCCGGCTCCCAGAAGAAGTCGCTGGGAGTACCGCGCTGCTTGGCCTGAAGGCTGCAGGACTGTTCTCCGGACTTTATGGTCACAGTGGAGTAACGGGTATAGATGGAATTGTTCAGAGGCGCAGAGATATACACGAAACGACCGCGAACCTCTGTTCCCACCCAATCGGAAGATGCCTTGACATCCAGGGGGGCAGTTGTCTTGAATTCAAGGCAGATTTCGCCGCCTTCTGATTTAAACTCAAGGGCGCCGGGGCCTTCAAACTCCAGTTTTGGAGTGGTCTGGTACTTTGCAGGAACATCCTGAGTAGCCTTACGGCATGAAAGAGCAGTGAGCGCGATAAGAGCTATGCTTGCAAATGTAATAATCTTCTTCATAACGCTGTTACTCTACAATTTTGGTGAAAGTGAAAGGACCGTAAAGACGGAAGTTGCCTCCAGGGAAATTCCAGGATGCAGGGAAACCGGTGTTGACGGTTTGGCTGGCATTGTATTCAGTATAGTCAAACAAGATGAATGAATCCACCTGATTACCGCTCATTGTTCCGAAGTCTGCCATTGTGAGGACAAAATTGTCAATATCAGGGTTGTCCACGACTGAACGCATACCGGCAGTGGTTGCCCAGGTAAATGTACCGCTCTGACCGTTCAGCACGCACCAGGCGCAGAGAATCATCTCGTGATCCTCCTCAGTGCGGCCCACAGACTGAGTGAACCAGTTAAGAGCACCCTGACCGGCATTGTACACAAGCTTGACATCAAACTGGGGATGCAGTCCCTTGAGAAGGTAACTGCGGTTATGAACATCCTCTACAATCTCAACATTGAAACTACCGAGTCTTCCGGTTGTCATAACGTACTTGCCAAGATAACGGTTGTACTTCATAAAGCCTTCAGGAATGACCATATTGAAGGTGATTCCGTTTGACTGAAGTGAAAGATTATCTGCGTCAAATACGAAGTCCTTGAATATGACACCCTGGAAATCAAGAGCCTCATAGAGTCTGAAACCGGTAGGGGTAATAATGTAAGGCACGCTTACCAGTTCATCCTCTGAAGCACCCTTACGGCCGATGATGATTGTACGGTTGTTAAGGTCAAGCTGCATCTGGATGAGACCACCGGTGATTTCTGCCTCTACAAGGCCCAGGGTAAGATCTGCATCCATCTGCTGAATCTTCTGGATATAGGTATCAGGAGCCTCCTCCAGGGGATACATCTTGAAGATGTTGCGTGAACGCTTGCCGCGCATCACTACGGAGTCCGGGCAGGCACTCATGAGTTCAAACTCAAAGTCTCCGCCACGTGACTGGTAATACTCACTTGAAGAAGTTGAGAAATAGTGCATAGCCACATTGTAGGTATCAAATGACAGAACTGGACCGTCGTCGCGGGAAAGCTTGTAGTTACAGCTGTCGCCCCAGCCTGCGGCGGGTGTTACATCCTCGTGGAAGATGGTTGCTTCACCCTTTGCAGGTTTGTCGAACTGGATGGTATAGATGCTGCCACCCATAGTCTTGTCCTGCTCCGTGTAGTATGCCATATACCATCCGTTTCCGCCCTTGGGGTTGGAAAGCACATTCTGGAAATTGTCCAGGAACTTTTCCATACGGGTGGAAGCCGGATCCTCGAAGGCGGGCTTCTCCATCTGCTGGCAGGAAACCAGAGAAGCTGCCGCAATGAGAGCTAAAAGGAAAATATATCTTGTTTTCATATGCATAGGTTTCTTAGATTGTCAAATCTTCAAGATCCACTTTGTCGGCAAGGATGTCGGAAGTACGGCGGAGAACAACTTCACGGAGTTCATCCAGATCTATGTTCCAGGAATCAAGCATATAGCTGCGCACAAACTCAAGTTTTGTCCTGATCTTGGCAGCGCCATCGGCCCCGGCATCGGTCAGCCACTGATTCCACTGCTCCGGAGTGTTGATAATATAGGTAGACATCATCTCGGCGAAGTCCTCTTTGTCTGAGTGCTGTGAATACTGAGAGATGAAACCATATTTGAGATAGTCTGAACGGTGGGTTGTATTCCAGGCGCCAAGCACATAGTCAGTTCCGGTGACCTGCTGATAATCGGACGAGAAATTCTTGGTCTGATTGAGGATGTGGGTGAACTCGTGGTGGATGGTCTTGAAATAGAACTCGTTGAGGGTAGCGGGATTCTGGGTAGCGATAGCATCTTCAAGATATGCGTTGAGCTGATTTACACCGCCCAGGAATATCTTACGGCCACCTTCAGCGGTACCAAGAATCATAGAACCGTTGTTGTCGTAGTGGAAAGTACCCTCCAGGAAGAACAACTTAGGGAAGTAACTGCAGGTGAAGGTTGTTCCGGCAACCTCATCATATGTATCCACGCAAAGATACTTCACAAGATGGGCGTACACAATTGACTGCTTGTAATCGGCGGGAACGGTCCAATACGCGACGTTGGACTCCATAAGTTCATAGCGATACTTGAAATCAATATTGTACGGAAGGAGGAAATTGGCATCAAGCCACTTGTCAAAATCCGTCTTTTCAGCACGGGATTCCTTGATTACGCTTTCATCGCTCAAGGTTTCTTTCTGGCAGGAAGCAAAGGCTGCAACGATTGCTGCAGATACTGCGAATAACTTAAATAAACGTTTCATAGTCATATCCTCCTTTTACTTATTACGGGGATTAGCCTCAAGACCGGCCTCAATAACCTGTCTGGGAAGCTGAACGGCCCTGCGGGGGTCATCTTTGAGCAGAGTGTCGTCAAGACGGGCGGGAGTACCGTCACTGCCATAAGTACGACGCCAGATTTCAATTCCATAGCGCTTGACATCCCACCAGCGAAGGCCAAGTGCGTGTCCTTCAATACGGCGGAAGCCAAGGACGCACTGAATCATACACTCGCGGACGCCATTCTCAGCGCCGATGCTGAATGCGGGATTGAGGTGCTTCTTAATGGTGGAATTATCCCAGGTAGCGTATGTGAACAGAACATCGTTTCCATTTACGTCCTTCACAGGATTACCGTCCTTGTCAAGAACAATGTGATCTGAGTAGAATTCTGTGATTTTCTCGGGAGTCAGGACTACATCTGTCTTGATGGTGTTCTGCATCCACATAGTGAGGTCATCTGCAGCTTCCTCATATTTACCAAGCATCACACGGGCTTCGGCCCTGATGAGAAGAGTCTCATCAACTGTGAGGGCGGGGAAGAAAACATAAGGAGTTACAGTTCCGGCAACTGCATCGGCAATCTTGGAGTGCTCATTGACCTTCCAGCTGAATACGGCGTCGAAGTTATTGCCGCTGTACTGTGCCGGGGGCATATAATAAAGATTGGATGAACCGCTGAAACCGGCCTCGTTGCCCCAGATATTTGCGGCGAAGAGGTCCTCGTTGTTTGCAATATAACGGGCGTGTGAATATTTGTCGGAATAGCCGTAAGGATATGTAGAGATACGACCATACAGGGAGTTTGAACCAAGCATAAGGAGATTTGCCTTCTCTGAAGGGTCTATATACTGGTTTGCCCAAGCGTCCCTGTCCCTGGTGATGGTGCTGAACTTCTTGAGGTCACGCAGCTGAGGCTCTGCGCCAAGGCAGGCATTTGCATATTTCTCCGCTTTCTCCCAATCCTGATAGAAGAGGTAGAAACGGGCGGCGAATGCATTGGATGCACGCTGGGTGAAGTGATAGGAAGGAACAGCATAATAGGCATCCGATATATTGGGAAGGGCTGCCTGAATGTCTTTGTCTATATTCTCATAGACTCCAGCAACGGTACCTCTCTCATACTTGGGATTCAGGGCTGTTTCTGCGTGAGTCATATACGGAATGCCGAGGTCCTCACCTGAGGTTTCGGGGTTGTAGTTCATACAGAAGGTGTTCACCAGGATAAAGTGGGAGAACGCACGGCACATAAGGGCCTCGGCGTACTCTGCCTCCATACCCATTGCCTCCGGGCCGCCGCCTTCGTCGATGGCGAGAATTACCTGGTTTGCTGCGGCGATGGCCATATAACTGTGTTCCCATACCCAGGCAGGGCACTCGAACCATTCTTCGGTCACGTCACTCCAGGACCAGATCTGGTCAAAGATCTGCATTGTATATGGATTATTTTCTCCAATGCAGTCTGCGTTGTCAGACATCATCTCATTGAACCCGAGATAGTCTGTCTGGGGATATGCCGACATAAGCAGGCTGCGAATCTTTTCAGCGCTGTCCAGCTCTGTCCGGTTGTCAGGAAGAGTATCCAGGAACTTGTCGCAGGAAACAAGGCCCAAGAGCATCAGAGATGCAACGAAAATGTATTTTGCTTTCATATTGATGAGCCGTCTAATTAAAGTCCAATTTTAAGAGTCATAGTAAACTGCTTTGCCATAGGCAGGGCAACACCGCCGGTGTTGAAGAATTCCGGATCCTGGCCATTAAGCTTAGGATCGGCATAAAAGAGGAACAGATTGGTTGCCTGAAGCTTGAGTCCAAGGTTTCCAATGCCAAGCTTGCTTACAATAGACTTAGGGAAGTCATAAGCGATGGACAGTTCCTTGAGCCTGATGAAATCACCTTTGGCTACACGGTCCGTAGAGTAGTTGTATGCATTGTAGGCACGGCTGAGATACTGTCCGTCCTCAACATAAACGCGGTTTTGCCAGCTGGAAGCGATAACGGGGACAGTGGTATAATCCTCATCTCCGGGAACTTCCCAACGATTTGCGAATTCACGGGGCATTGAATCAAGGTCTGAGTAGGAGCTCTTGAACACGCGGTCAAGACGAACCACATTACCGAAGGAATAGGTAATGAACACATTGAGCTTGAAGCCCTTCCAGGAGAAGATATTACCAAAGGAACCCACATCCGTAGGATCTACGCTTCCGGAGTACTTCAGGAATTCCAGTTTCTCAGGGTCTGAGGCCTGGAAGTCGAAGTCTGCGACAGTTGCTTCCTTGTTCTGGTTGATGAAAGTGGGAAGACCTTCTTCGTTAAGACCTGTGAAAGGAATGGAGAAGAGGCTCCTCACGGGATAACCCTCCATTGCAAAGCCGGAGCCGCTTACCATAGGAAGTATCCTGGAAGTGTTTTCCAACTTTGTTACAACATTGCGGGAGTGTGAATAGATGAGACTTGTGGTCCAGCTGAAATCCCTTGTCTTGATATTGGTGGTAGAAAGGGAGAGCTCTACACCGTCTGAGTGCATGGATGCGGAGTTACCATACTTGGTAATACCTGCACCACCGATACCCTGTGTATTGACGGGGCCGATAAGGTCGAAGTTATTACGGGTGTACCAGTCGGCCACAAAATTGATGCGGTTGTCAAACAGGCCGATTTCCATACCGATGTTGAACTCGTGCTTTTTCTCATAGGTGAGCTCATAGTTGGCAAGGTCTGCGATTTCAAGGCCTGTTTCCTGTACGCTTGTGAAAGGGCGGAACGGGGTATTGGCCCTGATGACAACCTGTGAGTTTGTCACGGAAGAAGGACCGCGGTCACCGGTGAGGGAATATGAAGCCTTGAAGCTGAGGTGGGAGATGGTGGGATAAGCACCTTTCATCCACTCTTCCTCGTGGACGTTCCAGGAACCTGAAACGTTCCAGGTAGGAAGCCAGCGGGCTGTACGGGACTTACCAAGGCGGTTGGTTCCCTCATAACGGATGGTTCCGTTAAGGGTGTAACGGCCTTTGTATGAATAGGTTCCGTTTGCGAAGAATGCAGCACTTCTGTCGTGGGTGTTGGTCATAAAGAAGTACTGTGAACCACCTTCCTGCAGTTTCTTGAAGTACTTGTAGTCAAATGCTGCAAGCTCACCCATATCAAACTGCATACCGGCGCCGGTGAAAGATGTACCGTGACGGTCAATGCTGTTGATTTCCATACCTCCGTAAAGGTTCAGGATGTGGGCTCCTGCAAATGTATTGCTGTAGTTTGCCGACAGACGGACATCCCAGCCGTTCATCTCGTTGGAATTCCTCTCGAAGAAACCACCGTAAGGAAGGATGCTGATAGGAAGGTCATAAGGCCTGTCAGGATCTTCATATAGGAACGGGTTGGAATCACGGATGGTTGCCGTGGACATCTCCCTGTAAGCCATAGCCTGGTTGGACTGGTCTGTGATATAGTGCTCACGTGAAGTACCGGTGTACTTGTATGCAGCGAGTGCAGACAGTTCCAGATGCTGGATGGGCTTGTACTTGACCTCACCCTGGATACGGAAATCCATCACACTGAGTTCCAGGTAGTTATTGTCAAGTTCGTGAATGATGTTGAACGGAGAATAGTTACGGGTATAATACTCGTTGGGATCAAGTGTCCTGGAGGTGTTCAGGGCATAGCTGTAAGGGTTGATATCAAAGTCACGCTTTACGGTACCGAACACCTCATCAGTATCACTGGAGAGGGTTCCGGGGGCGTGCTGCTTACGATAGGAAGCATTGCTGATAAGGCCCACGGAGAGGTTTTCCCTGATCTTGTAAGTGGTATTGATGTTGGCGGTATAACGCTGAACATTGCTCTGAAGGGTCCAACCCGGATCCTGCATAATTGACATTGAAGCGTAGTAGTTACCTTTCTCTGTACCGCCGGAAGCACTTACGGAGTGATTGTGCTGAATACTGTGGTTGAACAGGATGTCAAACCAGTCCGTATTACGGTATTCGGCGGCCCTCAGGTAAGCGTTGCGGGCTTCCTCAGTGTTGTCCAGGGCAAAAGTACCTGTTGCAGGGTTGTACTGGGAAAGAAGTTGATACATCTTTCCGTATACACCGCTCTGGGAGGCATTTGCCGTAGAGGCATAATTTAGGAATCCTTTCTGCTGAAGCTCCTGGTAGATTTCCATCTGCTCCTGGGAGTTCATAATGTTGAAAGTGGTGTAAGAGGGCTTGAGCCTGTAGGTATACTCACCGGTATAACTAATACGGCTCTGGCCGGCCTTACCCTTCTTTGTGGTGACGACGATAACGCCGGCCATCGCGCGCGCGCCATATATAGAGGTGGCGGAGCCGTCCTTCAGGATGTCGAAACTCTCGATATCGTCTGAGTTAAGGCCTGCGATTGCGCTGGAGATAAGGGTGTTGGCATCACCGGATGAAAGGTCATCGGCGCTGACGTCCACAACGTCTTCCATAATGACGCCGTCCACAACCCACAGCGGCTTGGAGGAGCCGTAGATGGAGGTTGCGCCACGGACGCGGATCTTAGGGGCGGTACCGAATGTACCGGACACGTTCTGGACGGACACACCGGCGGCGCGGCCTTCAAGGGAACGTGAGATATCGGCCATACCGCTGATATTGGATTCCGCTGCGTCAAGTTTCACCGTGGAACCGGTGTTGAGACGGCGGTCAACGGTGTACATACCGGTTGCAACAGCCGCTTCAAGGACGTTGGCGTCCTCCTCCAGGGCGATGCGGACATTGGCGGCCACAGCCACCTGACCGTCCTTGTAGCCAAGGTTGGAGGCTATGATGTACTTGGCGCCGGAAGGCACGTTGTTAATCTGGAAATTACCGTCCAGATCGGTGATCGCGTAATACTTCGTATTCCCGTCAACGGTCACGGTAGCACCCACGAGGGGCTGGCCGTCCGCCGCGGAGAGCACAGTACCAGTCACCGTCTTGGGCTGGGCCTGTGCCACCGCAGAAGCGAGGACCATCAGGAATGCCGCGAGAAAAAATCTCTTAGCAATTGAGAAGAACGAAGGTTGCGGAGCGCGCGTACCTGCAGCCGGAGTGGTGGTTGCAGAGGGCTTTGGCAATGATGATACTGATGAAGAAGCGCCAGCCTTGACAAGTTTCTCGGGGATAACCACACCATTATCGGGATTGGAGTAGTTATTACCCTTGCCGGCGTTTTCGCCTTCGCGGATCACCCAGAGGAAATCAAATGACGAGAAAGTGCCATAAGAGCAACTTCCGGGGATGATTTCCACTTCTCCTGCCCCATTGAGGTAGGCGGTGAAAATGCGTGAAGGTGCATCTGTGTTGAAAGGATATGCGAAATAACCGCTTGAACTGTAAGGGAAATATCCGGAGAGGAAATCGTCACATACCCCATACTGGTTACTACCGAATGCAGAAACATCAGCGGTATCAAATGAACCAAGCTTCTGTTCCATCAGGTAGAACTCGTGATGTACGGAATCGTAGTTGGCTATTACCTCCTTGCTATCACCATAAATAGAATCCTGACCGGGAATGCCCGTTATGGCATATGTGCTGCCATTTTCCTTTGGAGCGATTGTAATGATTGCACCGCTGAAATTCCACTGGCCAAGGAAATCATTGTATGAAGCTGCCTGCTTGTCAAACTTGGTGACTGCTGCAGGGAAAATAATCTCTCCGCTGTATGCGTTACCACCGCCTGCATTGCTGCCAGTAAGGATAACCCAGCCGTAAACTGAGGCTTCCACGCCTTCAGCACCGCGAATGGCGAATGAACCGTCATCCAGCTTGACAAACTTGAAGATCATAGACTTGTCATCTGAACGGAAAGGATAGATGGGCCAATAACGCTGAGTGTTATTGCTCATAGTTGTCCATTTTGCACCGGCATAGAAATCACGGAGCGGACCATAGTTATTGGTTGAAGGATCATTGTACTGGGCAAGATCCTGATCCATTACATAGAGGAAACCGTTTGTAGAATCGTACAGACCCTCAAGTGTGGATGTTCCGCAACGGGCTGCACTGGAACCGGGCAGGCCGTCTATGTTGAAGCTTACGCCCGCTTCCTTCTGGGTTATGGAGAATATCTGTCCGTTAAGTTTCCACTCTCCGATATATTCTTCGTAGGACATAGAAACCATATTGTCGGTGGTTTCAAACACAACTTCACCGCGATGACCATACTCATTTCCGTTGTATCGGCCGATAACAACATAGCGATACTTGGTAAGAGCATTGAGGTTTTCAACCTTAACAACTTTCTCAAGGCCGGTCATAAGGTTGCTGTCTGCGTTTGCAGGGGTTGCAAGATCTGCAAGAGGTGTATCAAGGTCTTCTGTGAAGAAGCCGTGATACTTGAAATCCTCAAGACCATTGTGAGTAATTGTAAGGGTGACGCCGTAAGGGGTGATATCAGAAGCGACAACGGTAAACTGGCAGTTTACATAAGCCTCTGAAAGGGTGGAGAACTTCACATCTGCGGGAACGCCGAATGCCTTGCCGTCCTTGACACCTGTCACAATGTAACGGTAATCCGTTTCAACGGTAAGGCCGTCTATGTCAAGCGACTTGTCCTTGCCTGTATTCAGGTCTGACTCATTAAGACCACTGACAGCTGAGGCGATAAGCGTTGCGGCCGGGGACGTGAGGTCCTCTGTCACAAAGCCGTACCAAGTGAGGTCATCGGCCTTGGCGTCATAAGTGACTGCTGCTGTTGCCGTTTCCGTGGTGATATTGGAAAGGGTGGCGCTGAAAGGCACAATTGAAAGGTCTATGGGCGTTGTGAAGGCGACCTCTGCGGGAGTACCGTAGGAAATCACGGTGCCGCTGTTGTCATAAATACCGTAGATGATAAAACGGTAATCTGTCTCGTGGGTGAGATCCTCGAAGGAAACAACTCCGGAAGTTCCCTTGAGAAGCTCCACGCCTTCTTTGAGTTTATTATCACTGTCAACAAGGGTGGCGAAATTCTCCGAGACCAGAGTCTTGACGTCCTTCTCCTTGTCGTCGGTGACGAATGCCATATAGGTGAGGACATCGATTCCGTCGTGGCTTACAGAGAAGGAAGCCTGATGGGAACCAATTTCATCGGCCTCGGCCTGGAAGATGACCTTAAAGACAGGAGACGTATTGAAAGCCAGGTTTCCGGGCTCACCGTAACGTTCTCCGTCTGCGTTGACGCCGAATGCCACATAACGGTAATTTACATACTCTTCCAGATTGCGCAGCGCAACGGTTTGGACGTTGCCCACGTGGAGAGACTTGGCGTTTACGTTGGGAAGTTGCGCCTTGATGAGATCCTCCACGGGAGAGTTCACATCCTTGGTCACAAATCCAAACCACGTTGCGTCTTTCAGGCCGTCGTGGCGCACAACCACCTCTGCATACTCTGCATCGGCCGTGCTGTTAAGCTCTACAGTAAATTTGACCGGAGCCTCAGGGGTTTCCTCCTTGGGCTGTTCCTTTACGCACGCGAGCGCGAAAGAGGCCAGGATTACTGTAATTGCAAGGTTTGCAATTTTAACAATTTTCATAACAGGATTATTTTGATACACTTACTATTATAACAAATCCTAATCCGAACCCTTGGATTGGCTTTCAAACTGTAAGCAAACAGCCTAAAAAATACCGCCCCAAACTATGGTTCAGAGCGGTAAAGATATGAAAAATTTTTTAAAAACTTACACTTTTCCCAAAATAATCGCACAAAAAACTACCGGGGCTCCTTGACACCAAGCCCCTTTAGGGCTTCCTGGACGGTGTAGTCGACCGGCAGATAATACTTGTAAAAAGCGTTTTCACCAAGCCTTGAATACCTGGAAATCAATGCATAAAGTTGCGGTACAAGGTAGGGAGCGGTTTCATCCCATTCCGCTTCGGTGCAGCGGATGCCTTCTTTTGAAGTAAAAGCGGGGAATTCCACTTTCAGATTGAGACTTTTCAGGAAACGGTCCATCTGGGCAAAACTGTCTATCTCCCTGAGCCTTGCGGAGTTACGGTCAAACACGGCCGACGCGAACCTCATCTGGGCGGCCTTGCGGTTGCACTCTATGTAATACTGTGAAACCCTGGTTGTGTCCACCGGAACGAATATATCCGGCATTATGCCTCCCCCGCCGTAGACGATGCGGCCGCTACGGGTGTAGTGGACGTCGGTTGTATCAAGGCGCACTGAATCGGCGCTGAAAACTTCCCCGTCCACATACCTGTTGTAGATGTCGTAACTGTATTCACGGGCGCTGGCGTAGGGCTTCTGGATGCATCGGCCCGAAGGAGTGTAATACCTTGCCACGGTGAGGCGGAGGCCGGAGCCGTCAGTAAAGACGAACGGTTCCTGCACAAGGCCCTTTCCAAAAGAGCGGCGGCCGATTATTGTGCCCCTGTCGTTGTCCTGCACCGCGCCGGCAAAAATCTCGGAGGCCGATGCCGAATTCTCGCTTATAAGTATGCTGAGGCCCGTTTCCTTGAGGTCTCCCCTGCCATCGGCCCTGAAAACCTCACGTGGCCTGTGGAGGCCTTCCATATAGACGATGGTGTCTCCGCGGGAGAGGTAGTCGTTGCTCACGAGGAGGGCCTGGTCAAGGTAGCCGCCGGAGTTGTCGCGGATGTCGAAGATAAGGTGCCTCATCCCCTTGTCCTTGAGTTCCAGGGCCGCCTTGTGACATTCCTCGTAGGTGGTGCGGGAGAATTTCCCAAGCCTGAGGTAGCCGATTGTGTCCGTAAGCATAAACGCGGCGTCAACGCTGTGGAGGGGAATCTTTCCGCGGGTTATTTCAAACGGGATTACCTCCTTCTGGCGCTGGACTGTGATGGTTACCTTTGTGCCGGAGGGGCCCTTTATGCGGCGCACCATACTGTCCTGGGGGAATTTCACGCCGGCAATCACTTTGTCATCTACTTTGAGGAGGCGGTCTCCGGGGAGAAGGCCCACTTTCTCCGACGGACCGCCGGGGATTACCTCCAGAACTATAGCCGTGTCATTGGGGACGTTGAACTGTATGCCGATACCGTCAAAATTGCCGGCCAGTTCCTCCTCCGAGGCATTGCGCTCCACGGGAGGCATATACACGGAATGGGGATCAAGGCTGGCAAGGACGGCGGCCACCGCGGCATCCGTAGGGCCGTTTTTGGAGAAGGTGTCCACGTAGTTACCCTCAACAACCTGGAGGATGGCATTCAGTTTCTGCCAGTCCTTGTATTTTGTGGTCACAAGGTGCTGGGACTCCCTGTAACGGACAACCGTCAGAGTAATAAGGGCGCCGAATATGACGCCCACTACTATCTGAAGGATCTGTATGGTCTTTTTACTCATTGACGCATTTCTGTTCAACTGTGATTCCGGCGCGCTTCAGGAGGTCTATTCCGTCCGTGAGACGGTAGGCATCCCTGTAGACCACGCGGGAAATGCCGGACTGGATGATGAGTTTGGCGCATTCGGCGCAGGGAGAGGCGGTGACGTAGAGGGTTGCTCCCTCGGAACTGTTGCCGCTCTTTGCAACCTTGGTGATGGCGTTGGCCTCCGCGTGGAGGACATAGGGCTTTGTGACGCCGTTTTCGTCCTCGCAGATGTTCTCAAAACCGGAGGGAGTGCCGTTGTAGCCGTCGGAGATTATGGTGCGGTCCTTCACAAGGAGGGCGCCAACCTTACGGCGCTTGCAGTATGAGTTCTGGGCCCATACCTCGGCCATCTCCAGGTAACTCTTGTCAAATTTATTGATGTCCATCGGCCTAGTTTCTCTGATACAGGTAACGCTTGATGCTCTTCTTGGGGGTGCGCTCGAAGTCTTCGGGCATCAGTTAAATCTTCTTGATCTGGGCGTACTTGGGGAGTTCCTCGTTGATGGCGGGAAGAAGGCCGCAGATGCGCTTACGGAAATCGGCCCTTGTGAAGCCGTCAAGTTCTCCCTGATGCCAGTCAGGGTAGATGAGCGCGGTA
>ONOQ01000047.1 GCA_900319485.1 uncultured Bacteroidales bacterium
AGAGGTTCTTGCCGACTTTCTTCATCGGTTCCGGATCCATGGAATCCCATTTGTTCACAGAAGCGCCCAGGGCATAGAGCTCAGTGTACTCTTTTTCAACGTCAGGGATAATTTTGTTGTCGCTGTTGTCATCTGCCTTTTTGCAAGAGACAATGGCCAGTGCTCCGCAGAGGATAGCCATGAATGCAGTTTTTTTCATAATAACTGATTGATTTAAATTGTTGATAATAAAGTGTTTTCTTATTCAGGTCTTGAGTAACCGTCATTTTGGTTTAGTTTCGGATTGGCATTCAGCACATCTCTGTGCAACGGGAAGATAATCGTATGATTGTCAGGATCGGCATTCTTGTCCCACCAAACGCCATTGCAGAATACTCCAAAGCGGATGAGGTCGGTCCTTCTCCTGCTTTCAGAGAGGAATTCACGCCCCCATTCATCCAGCAGTTCGTTTTCATCCAGGACTACGGGGCCATCGGGCTGGTAGAGATAATCATTCACGGCCGATGCAGGATAATTACGCTTTCTAACAGTGTTAAGCAGCTTTCCGGCCTCATTCACATTACCGTTGCGGAATTCACATTCGGCGAGGGAATAATAGATCTCTGGCAGGCGGATTTCCACCCAGTCAGCCTCCAGCTGACCTTCATCATTGTCGGCATAGAAGGGATACTTGATATAACCCCAGCCACTATTATGGTCACCATGAGTCATGTCAGATGTAAGGTCGGAAGGATAATCTCCGGGAGCTGTGCCTTTAAACTGGGCTACGGCATCTCTGAGGTAAAGGTCATAACCGCCTTCAGGGCTGGTAACTCTCTTTGTAGAGCCGCCATTCTCATACTCAAGGTAACCGAAGAGCATCATACCTTCTCGGGTGCTGTTTCCAAGATTCTTGTACATCTTCAGGCGGTAGTCCTCAGGATATTTCTTGAATTTGGCAACGGTACGTCCAAGCTGAGTTGTATAGGGCTTGTCATCGGGCGTAAAGCTTGGAGCCAGGCGATACTTGCAGTTATGGTCTCCATTGATGGACATCGACTCCACATCGCCGAAATAATAACTCACCTGGCGTGCAGGAACGGTCCACCAGAAAGTGTCACCTGCATACACATAATGGATGTAGCCCTTGGAAGAAGGGAAGCCGAAGAGGATTTCCGGAGAGTTCTCATTATTCCAGTCAAAGACCTTATCCCAGGTGGGCTCCAGAGAGTAGGCTCCATATTCGCCGCCGATGATTTTCTTTGCCACTTCGGCGCATTCCGTGTATTTCTTTGTGCCGATATAGACATCGGCATTCAAATACAGACGCACTAGCAAAGCCGCAGCAGAGGCTTTGTTCCATTGACCCTGATTGATGCCATTACCGGCAGCGCCGGCTTTGACAGGGAGAAGATTCACGCATTCTTTCAGTTCGGTTTCAATGAACTCAAAGAGTTTATCCGGACTGACATTTGTTTCGGTATTCTTGGTGACATCTGAGCTGATAGCCAGCGGCACATTCCTGAACTCGTCAAGAAGGCGAAGATAGAACCAGGCCCTGAGCGCACGACATTGTGAAGCAAGTGCATCAAATGCTTCCTGTGACATCCCAAGACTCTTGCAGTCCAATTTTGCAAGGTCGTCCATTATGTAGTTACACTGCATAATGCCTTGGAAGCAAGACTCCCACTCGCTCTTGAAATACTCTTCCTCAATGGTCCAGGTATGATAGTGGAGTCGGCTCCATTTACCACCGTCTTCCCACCAGTCATCTTTCTTCCAGGTGGCAATCTGGTCCGACGTCAGTTCCTGGAGAACCTGTCTGGGCTGAACACTCCAGTAAGCGTGCTCGAAAGGACGATTGACAGCCCTTATGACATCCATTTCCGTATTGTAATAGTTGTCCGAACCCACCTGATCATACAGGTTCTCGGACAGATCCGTACAAGAGGCGAATATGCCGATAGCAATGATGGCTAAATAAAATCTATATGCTTTCATACTTGCTTATTCTTTTAGAAACTAATCTGGAGGCCCACCAGGAACTGCCTGCACGTGGGATAGTAGTTGCGTGAACCGGTAGCTCCCGGAGTCAGTCCATTGGTGCTGTAGGTAGACGGATCCACACCAGTAAATGACGTGAAAGTAAACAGGTTCTTAGCGGTAACACTAAGCCTCAAGTTGTCGATATATTTATTGTTAAGGTTGAAGGTGTAGCCTAAAGTAACCAGGTCAAGCTTCACATAATCACCCTTCTCCAGATAGTAGTCACAAACAAGCGGGTTCTCCTTGATGTTTGCATTCTTGGTATAGGCAAGCTTCATTACATTACTGGTCATACCAGGAATGCCATAGTAGAACTCGTGGACATTGAAGATATTAAAACCAAAAGCACCTCTGAAGTACACATTCAAGTCGAAGTTCTTGTAACGGAAATAGTTGGACAAACTGGCAGTAAACTTAGGAAGGCCGTTACCCACTGTCTGCATATCCTCATCCGTTGCGTCCATTCCGATCTTGTAATCTCCATTCTTGTCATATATAATCCATTCTCCGGACGAGTTGAATCCTGCGAACTTCCACATATAGAAGTTACCCACCCGCTCTCCTTCTTCGATTCGCTGTAGATAGTGGAACGGGAAAGGATCTTCGGTTGGCGCAACATAGTAGAACTTCTGCCCCTTGTAATCCGAATTGGAGAAGGAGACGAAGCGGTTATCCATAGTGGAGCCAACTAGAGTAACATTATATGTGAAATCCTTAGTGTTGACTATGGTACCACGGAGCTCAATCTCGACGCCGCTGTTCTTCATCGTACCCACATTGGCAAATGTGGTCGAGAAAAGATATGGAGGAATAGAGACGTTGTAGTCGCCAAGCAAATCCTGCTGGGTGCGGTTAAAGTAGTTGACGGATCCGCTCAGCCTGTTATTCAACACTGCGAAATCAAGGCCGATATTCCAGTTGATGCCTTTCTCCCAGCGTAAGTCAGGATTGACGTTCTTGGAAGCGCCCCAAACAGTAAACCATTTACCCTGATAGTAGTACTGCCCGTAACCGGTCATCGTACTAAGGGATTTATAACTGTCAAAGTCCTGGTTGCCGGTTACGCCGAAGTCGGCACGGAGTTTCAGGTCATTAAGCCAACTGGAACATCCTTTCATAAAATCTTCCTGAGATATACGCCATCCAGCAGAAACGGCAGGGAAATAGCCCCATTTATTGTTGGCACCGAACTTGGAGGAGCCCTCATAGCGGAGAGATGCCGTGAACAGATACTTGCCCTTATAGTCATAATTGACGCGGCCAAAGAAGGCAATCAGTTTGGAGTCATTTCTATAAGATGATGATCCGTCATGACCTTCCTCAATACCCCACTCACCCTGGCTTAGTGCATCATAAGTGGTTCCATCGTTGGCGAAGTCCTTATTGGCCGCACTGAAGCCGCTGTTCATAATAGTCTGCCAGGAATAACCGGCCATTGCCTTCAGATTATGACTACCGAAAGATTTCCGGAAGTTGGTTACCCATTCAATTGCGTGCTTCTCCGTCTGGTCATAGGATCGGCTTGCCTCGGACCTGTTGGTCTTGTTGTTAGTAGAAGGGATGAAGTACCCTCCGACACTGCCGATATACTGATCAGAATAAGTTACCTGGGTGGACAGGCCGGGAAGGATATTAAGTCTGGCCGTTGCGTCCCAGTCCAGGAGCTTGTACTCATGGTCATTCAGCTCCGTATTGATAATCTCCACAGGGTTCTTGTCAGCACGCTGACCAAGAAAACTGAAGTATCTGGACGGATCCTGAGGGTCATAAATAGGGGAAGTAGGGTTAGCCTCGATAGCATAATGAAACACATTCCAATCGGCCGATTTGCTTTTAACAAGCCTGGGGGCAAGATTAACCATGAAAGTAAACAGGCCATTCTTTGAATTATGGTTGAAGCTGGCACGGGCGCCATACTCCTCTCTCTCCGACCTCTTGTCAACGCCATTCGCTTTCCTGTAATCTGCGCTTACACGGAAATTGTTATCCATATTGCCTCCGGAAAGGGTGATGGTGTGCTGATGTGAGAAACCTACACGGCTAACCTCCTTGAGCCAGTCTATATTGCCGCCAAAGTCTTCAGCGGAACCGCTGGCTACTTTCTTTTCACGGAACTCCTGAGCCGAGAGCATGTCAAGATCTTTCACCATAACGTTAGCTCCGGCCACCACTTCATAAGAAGTGTGGAACGCACCATCCTTGGCGCCTTTCTTGGTATTAATGAGGACGACACCATTACTACCGCGCGTACCATATATAGCAGAGGCGGCGCCGTCTTTCAGGATATCGATAGACTCGATGTCGTTTGGATTAATATTGGTCAGATTTCCGCCGGGGATACCGTCAATGACGATAAGCGGTCCAAGACCGGCATTTCTGGAAGAAATACCTCTGACCTGGATGCTGGCATTGTTATTCGGGTCTGCAGCACCGGTATTCTCGATGGAAACTCCGGCGACCTTACCCTGAATCATCATGGTCGGGTCGGATCCGGAGGTGGCAAGGAATTCTTTGCTGGAGACATGTGAAATTGCCGATGTCAGTTCTTTTTTATCCAAGGTACCATAACCGATGACAACCACCTCATCCAGAAATTCCATATCCGGTGAGAGTGATACGTCGATAGTAGTACGGCCATTCACGGCAATTTCCTGTGTTGAATAGCCGATAGAGCGGAACACGATGACGGGGTTTTTCTGACCTTTCAGCGGAAGGACATAGTGACCGTCCAGATCAGTACTAACGCCATTGTTCGTTCCTTGAACCATGACAACGACACCGGGTACAGGCTCTCCGTTTGCCGCATCGGAAACAACGCCCTGGACTGAGTCGTTTTGGGCCCATCCTCGCAGAGGGAATAAGCACAACACGCAGGTCAAAGCCAGGGCAGTAGCTCTTTTAAGGGGTAAAATCATACGTATTAATTATTGGTTAAAACTTTGCAATTTGCTCAGCCCAAAGTTACCCTTCTATATATGGGAAAAGAAGGAATTAAGCCGACAAATAAGGCGCAAGCTTAACGCAAGTAATTAATACACAATAAGTTTGAAAACAATCCCCCTGTGAGGAATTAAGACGCCTTTAGTGCTTGGGAATAGCCATTATCCGGCTGTCAAATTCCTCTTTGTCTACAAGGGCTTTGCCTTTCAGCCGGGCCTTGTAAACATACACCGTATCGATGGAGAGATTCAGATACTCGGCCACTTCAGCCGCATTGTCAAAGCCAAGACGCATCAGAGCAAAGATGCGGACATCCATCGGCATGGTTCCGTCTTCTGCAAGACGTATTTGTGACTCCTTTGGGAACAAGGAGTTGAACTCATCCAACCAGTTGGGGAATAGTTTCAAGAATGCTGTATCAAAACTTGCCGCAATCCTGGCACGTTCTTTCTTGATGCCAATATGGTACAGGGTGGTTCTTGCTTCATCAGGGCGCTTGAGCGTGATGTCCCGGACCGCTTCATTGACCGCTTCATTCACCTCATTGACAAAGGCAGTATTGCCATACAAGGACTGGATGATGTACTGGTCCTTGATTTCATTGGCTTCACGGAGCTTCTCATTTGCCACCGTCAGCGAATCATTGCTGTCTCTGAGGAGTTTGGTTTTTTCTTCCAACTCTTCATGCGCCTGGGCAAGACTCCTGTTTCTGGATCGTAGAATCAACAATAGCGTCAGGCAGATTCCCAGCAGAAGGACTATAGCGCAAAGCACAATGAAAAGCCACAATCGCTGGTTCTTAAGCCAATTATAACGGCTGTTCTCAATAATTGGCAGGAGAGAATTGATCTCGGTCTTCCTAAGCCTAGAATTGTAGAATTCTGCATCGTACTGTGCCTGCTGAATATAACGATGCGCTCTGTCAATCAAGTTTCGGGCGTACATATGTCCGGCAAGAATCTTTGCCGATGTAGTCTCATGAGTGCAGGAACGGATATCGAATATGGCCGATTGAGCCCGATAAATGACAGCTTCATCATATAAAGTCAGCGCATTGTATGCCTCCGATAAAATGGAGTATTGCACGGCCTTTTGATGATCATCCCAGGTATTTGAGTCTATAAACGCCCGGCGCCCGTGTATTGCCAGAGAATCACTGTAATGCTCAGATAGTTCTTTCTCCAAAAGTGCATATCCATAGAGGTACGAATCTGGTTCGGCACACTGGAGAACCAGGTCATAGTACATCTGTTTTTTATCATCATACTCTTTGGAGAGTGTTGCCGTTCCTTCCACATAAGAGCTCAGGTTCTGATAAGTTTCAGCGCACAGGAAATAGAAATCTCCACACAAATATTCCGGGACATCCGTAGCATCAAAAGACCTGATTACATCTACGGCTTCGTTGAAAAACCCCACGCTTTTATAGCAATGCAAGAGTGCTATCTGTGCTTTGGCAATCTCACTCCGACGTCCGGAGTTAATGGCAAATTCCTGTAGCTTATGCGCATAGACATAGGCGGAATCATATTGGTAATTTTTATACTCCTCAAACAGTTGTGTGGTAAGGGCCCACTCACTCTGCTCATTTCCGACAATCTTCAGCGAAGACTCCATCATCCGGATCCTCTCCTTTTTTGCTTTTTCGTACACGTCCCGCAGGGCAATTTCCTGATCCAATGCTTTAAGATATGGATCAACCACCGAATTTCCCCTTGAACAAGACAATCCTCCAGCAACAACAGCAATTACCAATATGAGATTTTTCAAAGCCGTAATCCAAACAAAATTTTCAACAAAAGTAGATATTTTTATTGTATTTACACTTTTCGCCCACAACAGCACCTGCCTCACAAGTACTTGTAACGCGGCATAGTCAGGAAATAGAATCTTATTTTCTAACTGGCGCCCATATACATAATATATTAAATATTAATCTATTGCAGTTATTATAATCTTAATTATTCGATGCCCGGGCAGGAAATAGAAACACTAGGTTTTGGCTATCACTTTGGGCAAGGAACTCTACATATTTTCTAAGGTACTACACCATATTCTTCAATTCCTTCGGTTTCCATGTATGATGTTTTTTCACTCACACCCTATTGCACTTGGTGTTTTTTATGCATATCTTTGCTAGATAGAATAACCAATTAATTACAAATACTATGAGCAAGAAATTCGTCTGCACCGTATGCGGCTATGTTCACGAAGGTGACAAAGCCCCTGAAGTATGTCCTAAATGCAAGAAGAGCGGAGTCTTCAAGGAAGTCAATCCCCTGAAGGGCACCAAGACCGAGGCAAACCTTATGGAGGCTTTCGCCGGTGAGTCCCAGGCACGCAACAAGTACACCTACTTCGCTTCCAAGGCAAAGAAGGAAGGTTATGTACAGATTGCCGCCCTCTTTGAGGAAACCGCAGCCAATGAGAAGGAACACGCCAAGATCTGGTTCAAGTACCTCTGCGGCGGAGACATCCCCACAACCGCCGACAACCTTGCCGCCGCTGCCGCCGGTGAAAACTGCGAATGGACGGATATGTATGCCCGTATGGCCCGTGAGGCACGTGAGGAAGGCTTCGATGAGATTGCCGCCAAGTTTGAGATGGTAGGTGAGATTGAGCGCCACCATGAGGAGCGTTACCTCAAGCTCCTTGAGAACGTCAAGGGCAAGAAGGTATTCTCAAAGGACGGAGACGCAATCTGGCAGTGCGCCAACTGCGGCCACATCGTTGTTGGAAAGGAGGCCCCGGATGTATGCCCCGTGTGCAACCATCCACAGTCCTACTTCCAGGTGCTTGCACAGAACTATTAATTGACATAAAACAAAAAGGTCCGCTGAACGGCGGACCTATTTTTGTGTATTAACAGAAGGATTAGTAAGTTACAACGGGCTCAAGGGCCTTGGCCTCGTCAATGTACTTCTGGATTTCCTTCTCCACGGGAGTGCGCTTGCAAAGGTGCTTTGCCTCATTGACCTCCAGCATCTTGGCGGCCAGGTTTGCGGCGTTGCGGTTACGGAGTTCCTTAACGGTGTCCACACCGGCTGCCTCAAGGAGTTCTGCGAACTGAGGGCCTACACCCTTTACGCGGAATAGGTCTGCGTGGTTTACCCAAGTGAGGATGAGGTCTGCGCGGATACCGGTCTTGTCTTCAAGTTCCTTGCGGCCCTTGGGAGCGGCGCCCTTTTCAAGAAGCTGATCTACGGTTTCAATGCCTACTGCAATAAGTTTTTCGGCATAAACAGGGCCGATTCCCTGGATGTCAATGATTTTGTAAGCCATAGTAAATTATTAATTATTAAAGGTTGATGCACTTTTTCATCACTCAAATATAAAAATTAATTCTCAAAAAAGGAAATTTTTTCATATATTTGCGGATGTAAGGTATTATAAGATGGATACATATCCTCTAGAAGCAGAAAAAATTTACTTTTCCCAGGATCTTCTGACTCTGGACTGTGAAAACGGTCCGGAGACATGGAAGATTGGGGAATGGCTCCTGAAGGACCCCGTCCGTATCCACCGTATGATAGTGAAAGAGAAAACCTTACAGGTGGACCAGATGGAGGTTTTCGCTCCCCTTGTATCCAAACTCCGCCGCGCGGACTATGAGTATTACCGCCGCATCACCGGCCTCAAGATGCTCATAGATTTCCCCGGATTCAGTTCGGAAGTGGAGGCCCGCATCCCCTATGACACGGATCCCATCGCCTTCTACAAGTGGTGGCGCAAGGGCAAGAACGAGCACAAGGTCTATCTCTCTCCGGCATACCAGTTCAAACTTTTCCAGAAAGTGGCAAAGATGGAGCCCAAGGTAATGCTGAAGAAAGACATCGAGTACGTAAAGAATTTCTAGATGACAATCCCGGAAATTTTGGCAGTCCCCACAGCGCCTTCCAAGGAGGAGCTTGAGAGGGACTTCTGGGACGACGAGAACTGTCTCAGTTACTCTGAGGACGGCACAAGGCTTCTGGACGCGGAGAATTTCCCAAGTGAAGTCACGGTCAAAGAAGGCTGCAGGGTCATCTGCGACAACGTCTTCGCCTTCCAGGATTATATGGCCGATGTAAGGCTTGGAGAGGAAATTCCCCTTGAAGAGCGCAGTTCCTTCCTTGAGAAGATCCACCTTCCCGGCACAATCTCCCACATTGGAGACGGCGCCTTTGCCGAATGCGGGGAGATAATCGGCATAAAACTCCCCAAAAGCCTTCTTTTCATCGGGGAATCGGCCTTTGTTGACTGCTGGCAGCTTGAAACCATAAATATCCCCGCCGGATGCGCGGTTATCGGCCCCAGGGCATTCCAGGGCTGCATCAACCTTTACAAAATAACCCTTGGTAAGTCCCTGGAAATAATTGGCGAGGACGCCTTCGACGACTGCGAGGGCGTTGAAGAGATCCTTGTTCCCAAGGGCATGAAAGACCATTTCAGGGCGCTTCTGCCAAAGCGTCTTCATAAATACATAGTAGAAAAATGACCGGACAGCAATACAGGGCCCCAGAGGCCGGCCCCCTTCTTGAACAACTCCTGGCTCTGTTCCCCGACAGGTCCCGTACAAGCGTAAAGACTATGCTATCGAAGGGCCAGATCCAGGTGAACGGGGAAGGAGTTACCGCATTTGACCATCCTCTCCGCAAGGGAGACAGGATAACGGTGCTCCCGAAGGGCATCTCCATTGCCCGCGCAATGCGCTCGGACGCGCGTGAGACCGTGGAAAAGGCCGGGGTGAAGATTTACTTCGAGGACGAGAACTACATTGTGGTGGACAAGCCCTCAGGAATGCTCACCGTCGCTACCGGCAAGGAGAAAAAGACCCTCTATTCCCTTCTCAACGCATACATCAAACTCAACGCCCGTATGCAGAGGAAGGAAGACATCATCTCCGGCGTTGCCCCGGACCGCTCCACCGCCAAGGTGTGGATAGTCCACCGCCTGGACAAAGGCACTTCCGGCGTTCTGGTGTTCGCAAAGAACGAGCGAGCAAAGGACATCCTCCAGAGCAAGTGGAAGGAACTTGTGAGCGAAAGAAAGTACGTTGCCTGGCTTGAGGGCTCACTGGAGGCCGATCACGGCGCCGTCCAGAGTTGGCTGGTGGAGAATGAGAAGTCCATGAAGATGAAATCCTACCCGGAGGAAGTCAGGGACGGGCAACTTGCAATCACTCATTATACGGTGCTGGAACGCACCCGCCACTATACGGAGGTAGAGTTCTCACTGGAAACCGGCAGAAAAAACCAGATACGCGTTCACGCCGCGGAGGAACTTGGTCATCCCGTAGCCGGTGATGAGAAATACGGCGCTCAGTGGGATCCCATCCGCCGCCTTGCCCTCCACGCCCATACTCTTGTCTTCCGTAATCCCTTCTCGGGAAAGACGCTAAGGTTCACTTCTCCCCTGCCCGAGGCATTCAACAAGTTTTTGAGATGAACGCCTTTTCCCGCGTAGAACGCCTTGTGGGGCCTGAAGGACTTGCAAAACTTGGCAAGGCCAGGGTTATCCTTTTCGGCGTCGGCGGGGTTGGAGGATGGTGCGCGGAATCCCTCGTAAGAAGCGGAATCGGCCATCTTACCATTGTGGATCCGGACTGCGTGGACGTTACCAATATAAACCGGCAGTTACCTGCCACTTCATCTACCGTAGGACATCCAAAGGTGGAAGTGCTGCGGGAAAGGCTTCTGGACATCAGTCCGGAGTGTGAGGTGGTTGCGCTTCATAAAAGATATGAGGCCGGCGTCACCTGGGGCCTTGACGGCTATGACATCATCATCGACGCAATAGATTCCCTGAAGGACAAGGCCGCGCTTATCCTGGAGGCATCGGCCGCCCCCGGAGCATTCTTTTCATCTATGGGCGCCGCTTGCAAGATTGACCCCGGGAAGGTGCGTGTGGCCGAATTCTTCTCCGTGAGGGGATGCCCCCTGGGGTCTGCCCTACGGAAAAAACTCCGCCAGGCAAAGACTCTTCCCGCAAAACCCTTCCTCTGCGTCTACGACGAAGAAGTGCTCCCGAACCTTGGTCCGGAGCAGGATCCCGGTCCCGGGAAAGCCGTGGCAAACGGCACCCTGGCGCCTATAACGGGCATTTTCGGCTTCACTCTTGCCGGCCTTGCGCTGCAGGAGATTTTGAAAGATGAATTTTAATTACTAACTTTCGGCACTATGGCAGACAAAAAGTACATCATAAACTACGAGGAATTCTCTTCCGCGTCCCAGATGACCCCGGAAGACCAGGAGATGGTAGCCGCTGCTCTGGATGCCCAGAAAGGTTCCTACTCCCCTTACTCACACTTCCAGGTAGGGGCTTCCCTCAAATTGGAAAACGGACTTGTACTGAAAGGCGCAAACCAGGAAAACGCCGCATATCCTTCGGGCCTCTGCGCAGAGCGCACGGTTATGTTCTATGCAGGTGCCAATTACCCGGATATTCCCTTTGACACCCTTGCCATAGCGGGCTCGGACCACGGAGTGCTGTGTGAAAGTCCCGCCTCCCCCTGCGGCGCCTGCCGCCAGGTGATGGCAGAGTATCAGAAAAAGCACAACAAGCCCTTCAACATCATCCTTGTGGGCTCCAAGCGCATCCGCAAGTTCCACTGCGTGGATGACGTCCTCCCCTTCATCTTCGATTCCCTTACGGTGGAATAGTCCCACCTTACGCCCTCGTTGGCGTAGCGATCACCTGACATATAACTGTATTATGACAGCAGTTTACACCATTACCTCCGGCCTTCACAATGAAAGTGAAGTAAGCCGCCTGAGCGACCAATTCCTCTCGGGCATATTTCCTGACGGCAACTTTGAGTTCCGTGGCAGTTCCTTCCAGGACTTCGGTACGCATACCCTTGATATTATTTATGTGCGTACAGGTGGCGCAGAGGGCATTTTCAAGGGTCTTCTGCCGGAAATGCTTGCAAGAGGTATCAGTAGGTATTACCTTCTTACATCCGGAAAAAGCAACTCCCTGGCGGCATCTCTGGAAATACTCTCTTACCTTGGCCAGCAGGGCCTTAAGGGTGAGGTGCTTCACGGCAGCCCGGAGTATCTGAGGAGCCGTATCAAAGCCCTTGAGACCGTTGCCATTGCAAGGCAGAAACTGCAGGGAGCACGCATGGGCGTAATAGGAGAGCCCTCCGACTGGCTCATCTCCAGTCACGCGGATCCCGTTTCAGTGATGGACCGCATAGGCGCCCGTCTGGAATCCATCCCTATGGAGGAACTGCTTCAGGAAATTGGACGCGCTCAGGCCGATGCCGCCCCTTCTGAAGTGCCTATGGCAGACAATGTCCGTGCCTCTTATCCGGGCGCTACACAGATATATCACGCTCTTGAAGTACTTGTTAAGAATCATAAACTTAATGCACTTACACTCAGGTGCTTTGATTTACTTTCATCAGTAGGCAATACCGGCTGCCTGGCGCTTGCATCTTTCAATGCCGACGGCTTCCCCGCCTCCTGTGAAGGAGATGTCCCGGCGCTTCTTTCGATGATGATTTCCCAGGCCCTTACCGGCTTTACCGGCTTTCAAGCGAATCCTTCCAGAATTGATGTGGAGACCGGTGAAATCCTCTTTGCCCACTGCACCGTTCCGTTCAATATGGTTCGTAACTGGCAGTACGACACCCACTTTGAATCCGGCATCGGGGTAGGCATCCACGGAGAGATTCCGGAGGGTCCCGTTACGGTTTTCAAGGTATCAGGCAAACTGGACCGTTTCTTTGCCGCAGAGGGAGAACTCCTTTACAACCAGTACGAGGACAATCTCTGCCGCACGCAGGTGGTCCTTAAGGTGAAGCCTGAGGAAGCCCGTTACTTCCTCACAAAGCCCATCGGCAATCACCATATCATCGTTCCCGGCCACTGCAAGGCCCTTTTTGAAGAACTTCTGGGATAATGGAGAAACTCCTCTCACAACACGGGGTAAAACCCACGCCAAACCGCCTTCTGGTGGCGCGTGAGTTGTCATCGGCCGGCCGGCCTCTGTCCCTTATGGAACTGGAGGGGAGGCTTGAGACCGTGGATAAAAGCAGTATTTTCCGCACGCTCACCCTCTTCCGTGACGCCCATCTTGTGCACGTACTGGAGGATTCAGGAGACGGAGTGCGCTATGAACTCTGCCACGCCTCGGGGGATCACGACGACGACCTTCACGTGCATTTCCACTGCACCCGCTGCCACAAGACCTTCTGCCTTCACAGCGTACCAGTGCCACCGGTAGAAATCCCTGAAGGATATACGGCGGCTTCTTCCAGTTATCTCATTCACGGAATCTGCCCTGACTGCAGTAGATAATCCGTTTTCGCCAACTACTTGATAACGTGAGAATTACACATTTTACTCCTGTTCAAAATAGCAGGAGTAAATTACATAAACACTTAGTTATCAGTGTATTAGCAAAAACGGGGAACTATAACAAAAAAAGGGAAAGCACCTTAACATCGCACCGCTACAACCTCCTACCCTTGCTGCATTCCTGCCCTGGGGGGATTCAGAGGGAGCTGGTCGTGTAAGACTTTCCCTGTGCAAATATAGCATTTTTTTCTGATAATATTTTGAAATTTATTTATTATCTTTGAAATTCAAAGATAGACAACGCGTATGAAACGTATCCTCATCACTTTAGCCGCCCTTATCGCCGCAGCAGGCGCAGTTGCCCAGGAAGTACCCCAGTGGGTACGCCATAACGCCATTTCCCCGGACGGCAAAACCATAGCCTTCAGTTATAAAGGAGACATCTATACGGTTCCCTCGGAAGGAGGACTGGCCCTTCAGATAACCTCCAACAAGGCCTATGAGACAGATCCCGTCTGGACCCCGGACGGCAGCCGCATAGTCTTCAGCAGTTGGAGGGAAGGTTCCAAGGACATCTTTGTTACATCGGAGAGGGGCGGTACCCCTGCCCGCATCACCACTATGCCCGGAAGCGAGACTCCCCTTGCGGTTTCTCCTGACGGATACGTTTATTATAACTGGTACACAACCGCCCTCCAGAGCCCTCAGTTTGACGGCTTCCCCGGAGACCCCGCCCTCTACAGGACTTCCCTGGAAGGAGGAGCACCGGAACTGGTGACCTCCCTTACCGTGTGCGCCCTCAGTTTCGGCCCCAACGGCACCATCCTCTACGAGGACTGGAAGGGTTATGAGGATCCCCTGAGAAAACACCATACATCGGCCGTAACAAGGGATATCTGGCAGTGGGACGGAAAACTTGGTTTCAGGAAACTCACCACCTATAACGGAGAGGACCGCAATCCTGTGATCGGCCAGGACGGAGACACTTTCTACTATCTCTCAGAGGAAGGTGGCAGCAATATAAACGTTTGGAAATCAAGCATTTCCAACCCGTCGGCCAAGACAAGGCTCACCTCCTACGACAAAAACCCCGCCCGTTTCCTTTCCGCCGCCAATGACGGCACACTCTGCTACTCCTACAACGGAGAACTCTACACCCTTAAGGACGGCCGGGAAAGCAAGGTTGAGATTACCGTCGTAAGGGATGAGGCCGATAAATCGGTGAACCAGATGCAACTTAAGAGCGCATCGGCCATAGCGGTATCCCCCGGCGGCAAGGAAGTGGCCCTTGTCATTCGCGGAGACGTCTTTGTCACCAGCGTGGACTACGCCACCACCCGCCGCATAACCAACACCCCCGAGCAGGAGCGCGGTGTCAACTTCTCCAAAGACGGCCGTGAACTCTACTACGCAAGTGAGAGAAATGGCTGCTGGAGCATCTACAAGACTTCCCTCACCAACAAGGAAGACAAACTTTTCACCTACAGCGCCTCCTTCAAGGAAGAGCGCGTGAGCCCTGAAGGAGAGACTTCCTTCCAGGTACAGGTATCCCCGGACGGCAAGCACATCGCTTACCTCCGTGACCGCACTGAACTTGTGGTGATGCCCGCTTCAGGCGGCAAGCCCAAGAGCCTTTTCAAGGACATAAACTACTCCTATACTGACGGAGACCAGGAATTCACTTGGAGCCCCGACAGCCAGTATATCCTTGCAAACTGGGCCGAAGGCGGCGGCTGGAACAACGAGGATGTAGCAGTCATCGAGGTAGAGAGCGGAAAGATCACCAACCTCACCCGCAGCGGCTACTCCGACGGCGGTTTCCGCTGGGCCCTGGGCGGCAAGGCAATGACCTGGGAAAGTGACAAAAACGGTTTCCGCAGCCACGGCAGTTGGGGCGCGGAGGATGACATCTACATCATGTTCTTTGACGGCAAGGCTTATGCCGATTTCGGCCGCAGCAAGGAGCAGAAGGATATAGACAAGATGCTCCTTGGAGAAAAGAAGGCGGAAAAAGAGGAGAAGAAGGCAGAGAAAGACTCCCTTGCAAAGAAAGTTGAAAAGGTGAATCTGGACCTTGAGAACAGGGATCTCAGAATAAAGCGCCTCACCCGCTTCTCCAACAGGATGGGAGACCACTACCTCACCCAGGACGGTGCCAAACTCTATTTCACACAGCGCCTTGAAAAGGGCTATGACCTTTGTATGCTGGACATAGAGAAGGGGGACATCACCGTGGTGAAAAAGGGCGTTATGGGCAGTTTCACGCCCTCCCCTGACGGCAAGTCCATCTTCATCTTCCGCGGCGCGCAGCTTTCAAAACTGGACATTGCCACCAACAAGGACAAGGCCATAAGTTTCTCCGGAGACTATGAGTACAAGCCCCAGGAGGAGCGCGAGTACATCTTTGAGCACTGCTGGAAGCAGGTCAAGGAGAAGTTCTACGTGCCGGATCTTCACGGGGCCGATTGGGATTACTACCACACCAACTACGCCTCAAAACTCCCCTACATCAACAACGACTTCGACTTCACGGACCTTCTCTCCGAAATGCTTGGAGAACTGAACGGCTCCCATACCGGCGCCCGTTACCGCGCAACGCAGGGCCATAGGCTTGGGCATATCGGCATTCTGGCCGATACTGAGTATAAGGGAGACGGCGTAAAGATAGCGGAGGTGCTTCCCGGCGGCGCCATCAATCTGATGGACACCGACATCAAGGCCGGAGATATCATTACGGCAATTGAGGGTCATGAAATCAAGGCCGGTGAGAACTGGCTTGAGAACCTCTATGACA
>ONOQ01000021.1 GCA_900319485.1 uncultured Bacteroidales bacterium
TTTTTCAACGAAAATTCCGTATTCAAAGTTACAGACTAATAATTTTCTATCTTTTGCTTTACCTCTAATCTATTCTCTCAGTATTGTCAATGAACTTTTGCCGTTTTTGAAACCTCATTTTTGGTGCTCGTTTCAAACGGGACTGCAAAGGTAGACAATTTTTTTAACCTGACAAATTTTTTCAACACTTTTTTCAACATTTTTTTAAATTTTCTTAAAATACCCGCCAAAACCGCGGAAAAAGCGTATATTTACATCTCAAGATTGTATTTCAGATAATATGGAAAAACTTTTAAACCGCTTTTTACGCTACGTTTCCGTAGACACCCAGAGTAATGAAGAGTCGGATACCCAGCCGTCGGCCGCAAAGGAGTGGGATCTCCTGAAGATGCTCCGCGACGAACTTGCGGCGCTGGACATTGACGTGACGCTGGACGACTACGGCTACGTGATGGCCTCAATTCCTTCCAATATAAATAAGGAAGTGCCCGCCGTAGGTTTCATCGCCCACGTGGACACCGCCCCGGACGCATCCGGCGCAGACATCAAGCCTCAGATCGTAGAGAAATATGACGGATCGGCCATTCCGCTAAAGGGCGTGCCCGGCCTGGAACTGAAGCCCTCGGAATTCCCTGAGATGCTCCATTATATCGGCCAAACCCTTATCACAACTGACGGAACAACCCTTCTTGGGGCCGATGACAAGGCCGGCGTTGCGGAAATAATGAACGCCGTCCAGTATATTGTGGAGCACCCTGAATTCAAGCACGGGCCCATCAGGATAGGTTTTACCCCCGACGAAGAAATAGGCCGCGGCGTGGTGAAATTTGACGTGAAGCGTTTTGGGGCCGATTACGCCTACACTATGGACGGCGGCGAGATTGGGGAACTGGAGTTTGAGAACTTTAACGCGGCAAGCGCCAAAATCCATATCCAGGGCTGCAACGTGCACCCCGGCTATGCCAAGGGCAAGATGAAAAACGCCATCCTTATCGGAGAGGAATTCAACGCCATGCTTCCCGTTATGGCACGCCCGGAATACACGGAGGGTTATGAGGGCTTCTTCCACCTCATCTCCTTCAAGGGCGCGGTGGAGGAGGCGGACTTCGCCTACATCATCCGTGACCACAACCGTGAAAAGTTCGAGGCCCGCAAGGAAATGATGTCAAAGGTGGCCGATTTCATAAACGCCAAGTACGGAGAAGGCACCGTGAAACTGGACCTCAAGGACCAGTACTACAATATGAGAGAGCAGGTGGAGCCCCACTACCACATCATTGACAAAGCCGTGAAGGCCATGGAGATGGCCGGCGTAAAGGCAAAGATCCAGCCCATACGCGGCGGCACGGACGGCGCCAACCTCTCATTCAAGGGCCTTCCCTGCCCCAACATCTTCGCAGGCGGCCTGAACTTCCACGGCAAGATGGAGTTCGTTCCGCTGGAAAGCATGGAGAAAGCCTCGGAGGTAATCCTCAACATTATCGGCCTGTTTGCCGAATAAAAAAAAAAGAATCGGGTTATTTGCCCGATTATTTTTTCATTGACGCGCGTACCATATATATAATAAGGAGTACGAACGGAATAATTGCCACGGCTTCTCCGTACTGCGCATTCCAATCCGCGAGGAAGATATCCACGCCGGCAAAACGGAGGATGGCGCTCACTACGCCCATAAGCGCGCCGCCGGCGATGAAGCCGGAAGCGATGAGCGTGCCCTTTTCCTGACGGGCCGAATTGACGGCCGCATCCTTGGAGCGGGTGCTCACGTACCAGGAGATAGCGCCGCCGATAAGAAGCGGAAGGTTCAGGTCCAGCGGAATGAACATGCCAAGGGCAAAAGCCAGCGCGGGAATGCCAAGCCAGTTAAGGATGAGGGCAAGGACCGCGCCTATTCCGTAAAGCAGCCAGGGAGCGCCGCCGCCGCTCATAAGAGGGCCGATAAGCGCTGCCATTGCATTGGCCTGGGGTGCCACAAGGGCGTTGTCGCCCACAAAACCGTAGGTCTTGTTAAGGATGAGCATAACGCCGCAGACGGTGACGGAAGAAACCGCCACGCCAAGGAACTTCCAGCCTTCCTGGACCTTTGGCGTAGAGCCCAGCCAGTAGCCGATCTTGAGGTCCGTGATGAAACTGCCGGCGACGGAAAGCGCGGTGCAAACCACGCCGCCTATCACCAGGGCAGCCACCATACCGGCATTTCCCTTAAGGCCGGCGGCTATAAGCACTACGGATGCTACGATAAGGGTCATCAGCGTCATACCGCTCACGGGGTTGGAGCCGACGATTGCAATGGCGTTAGCGGCAACCGTAGTGAAGAGGAACGCGATGACGGCCACAATAAGAAGGCCCACAAGCGCCTGCCACACATTGTTCACAATGCCGCCGAAGGCAAAGAACGCAAAGATAAGCACAAGCGCTATCACAATGCCGTACACCACGGATTTCATGGGCATGTCCTCATCCGTACGGGCGCCCTTCTGAACAGCCGCCTTTCCGCCCTTGAACTCACTCACGGCAAGGCCCAGGGCGCTTTTGATAACTCCGAACGACTTTACAATGCCGATGATACCGGCGGTTGCGATGCCGCCGATGCCGATAGGACGGGCGTAGGTGCTGAAGATATTCTCAGGGCTGAGGCCTGCCGCCTGAGCCTCCGGAAGCACATATCCAATGAGGGGGATGATGAAAAACCACACCAGGAATGAGCCGCAGCATATGATGAGGGCATATTTAAGGCCGATTATATAGCCAAGTCCCAGCACCGCGGCGCCGGTATTGAGTTTCACAACCAGTTTGGCTTTATCGGCCACCATAGCGCCCCAACTTACCACGCGGGAAGTGAGGGTTTCGCTCCAGAGGCCCACGCTGGCGACAATAAAGTCATACAGACCGCCGATGAGGCCGGCCGTGATGAGGGTTTTGGCGCTTGAGCCGCCGCTTTCACCGCTCACAAGCACCTGGGTGGTTGCCGTAGCCTCCGGGAAAGGATACTTTCCGTGCATCTCCTTCACAAAGTACTTGCGGAACGGGATGAGGAAGAGGATTCCCAGCACGCCGCCAAGGAGGGAACTCAGGGCCATCTGCCAGAAATTCACCTCAACGCCAAGGATGTAGATGGCGGGAAGGGTGAAGATGGCGCCGGCCACAACCGCTCCGGAGCAGCCGCCGATGGACTGGATAATGACGTTCTGGCTCAGGCCCTGCTTGAGTCCAAGCGCGCCCGTAAGGCCCACAGCGATTATTGCGATGGGGATTGCAGCCTCAAACACCTGGCCCACCTTGAGGCCCAGGTATGCTGCGGCCGCGCTGAAAAGTATCACCATCAGGACACCCATCCCCACGGAGTAGGGAGTTGCTTCCGCGTACTTTTCCTGCGGGTTCAGAATGGGCTGGTATTCCTCACCGGGAGCAAGTTCCCGGTGGGCGTTCTCCGGAAGGGAGACGTTCTTTTTGTCGGCCATTACTCTGCGGAACTAACCACCTCGAAGAGATTGAGGAAGCCGGTCATCATAAAGACCTGGCGGATTTCCGTGCTGATGTCCTTCACGATCACCTTACCGCCCTTTGCGGCAGCAGCCTTGCGGATTGTGAGGAAAATACGGAGGCCGGAGCTGGAGATGTACTCCAGGTCCTTGCAGTCCAGAATGAGGGTTCTGTCTGCGTTGTCCACAAGGGGTTGTAACTGGGCCGATACTTCCTGTGAAACGGCCGTGTCAAGCCTGCCGGCAAGCTGCGCCACCAGGGTCTTGTCCTGTTCTGTAATCTTTACTTCCATTTTTATTTAGTGTTTTTTATCATTGTCAGTATGTTCATTCCGTTCTTGTTCTCATAGGAGATGCTGTCCATGATATTCCTCACAAGGTGTATACCAAGACCGCCGATGGCCCTTTCCTCAACGCCCAGGGTTGTATCGGCCTCAGGGGCGGCGGTGGGATCGAACGGGATTCCCTTGTCCCAGAGGACAAACTCTATGGCGCCGTCCTTGATCACTGCCTTGAGGTTGGCGTTTCCGTGCTCTCCCTTTGGATAAGCATACATCATCACATTGGTGACGGCCTCCTCAAGAGCAAGATTCAGGCCCATCGCAAGGCCGGCGTCAATGCCCGTAGCCTCACGGATCTCATCTATAAAGCCTTCCAGTTGCGGGATCTGGCTTATGTCGTTGTCAAAGGTAATCTTGAGGACCTTGTCGCCTGTTTCCTCCTTCCCCAGATAGTGGATGAAAAGGACCGTTATGTCGTCGCTCTGGGCGGCTTCTCCGCGGAACTCCCTAACGGCTTCGGCCACGCAGGCCATCTGCTCGCTGGCGGAACGGCGGGTGAGCAGCACCTTTATCATCCTCTCCTCCCCAAACAGCTCGTGATGGATGTTCTCCGCTTCCGTAACACCGTCCGTGTACAGGAAGATTGCGTCGTCGTAGCGGATATCGGCCTCCTGCTCAGTGAAGGCGAATCCCGGCATTACGCCAAGCGGGATGTTGGAGTCTACGGGCAGTTTCCCTATGCGGTCCGTGAGGGCGATGGGGGCGTTATGACCGGCGTTGCAATACACCATATGGCCGGTCTTCATATCCAGGACGCCGCAGAAGAAGGTCACGAACATTGAGGCGTCGTTGGACTCGGAGAGGCTGTCATTCATTGTGGTGACAATCTTTGCCGGGCTGTGCTCGTGGTTGGAGACGGAACGGAACAGGCTTCTTGTCACGGCCATGAACAGGCTGGCGGGAACGCCCTTGCCGCTGACGTCTCCTATGCAGAAGAACAGTTTCTCGTCCCTTATGTAGAAGTCGTAGAGGTCTCCTCCCACTTCCTTTGCCGGCACAATTGCCGCCGCCATATCTATGTCGTCCCTGCTGGGGAAAGGAGGGAAGGTTTTGGGAAGCATGGAACTTTGGATGTCGCTGGCCGCCTGGAGTTCGCCCTCTATGCGGGTTTTGCTCTCAGAAGCCTGATTGAGTTCCTTCTGGTTCTTGATGGTGAAATAGAGAATCACTATGAGGAGGACCACACCAAGGATCTGGAGAAGCATCACTACAAAGCCCACCTGCTTGGACTCCCCGTAAATCTCATCTTCCGGGATGATGATGGACATAGACCAGCCCGTGCGGGAAATGGTGTCAAAGAACACACGGAGCACCTTGCCCTTGTACTTTAACTGAGTGTCGCCTGCATTTCCGGCAAGCATAGCCTCTCCCACCTCCGCAAATACTTCGGAGCCGTCATTCTTTTGGGCAACTTCCTGGATGGAGTGGCGCATCACAAGGGTTTCGGCGGGACTCACCATAATGAGTCCGGCACGGGAAATCATAAAGTTATACGTGTTGGGATACACCTTAACGCTGCCCACAAGTTCCGTGAGCCAGTCAAGGGAAACATCGGCCGTAAATACGGCTGCGGGCTTTCCCTTCACGAATACCGGAACCGAGTAGGTGGTCATAATGACATTTCCGCCGCCCTCGTCAAAATATGGCTCCGACCAATAACCGGCGCCCGCCTCCAGGGGCTTCACGAACCACTCCTGGGAATGGTAATCGTACTCCTCGGTTGCAAGGGAGGACTTTGTGACGTGGTCCCCGTCCTGGAACGAGTAAGGCGCCACCATCTTGTCTACAAGGGCAACGGCCGATCCATAGATGACTGGGTTTCGTTCCACCATCCTTGAAGTGATGGCGGCAAGGCTGTCGGGTTTGCCGATCTGATATTCCACGCTCCAAGCGGCGTTCCTTACGGCAGTTTCCACCTGCTCCGTCACGGAAAGGATCTGGAGTTCCGTGGCCTTTAACTGGCCTTCGGCCCGGCGGGTGGCCTCCGCAGTGATTGTCTTTGAAGAGAAGTAGTACTGCAGAAGGGACGTTGCCTCAAGCGTGACAACGCTCACCACAACAATCATAAGACCCTGTAATGCGGCCCTCTTGATTGCCTCGGATTCTTTTTTTAATGACTTTTTGGCCATACTGCTAGATTATTCCTTTGAGACAGGCCCTCATTTCCGGCATAGGGCATTTGGTGTCTCGTTCAACTATAAGGGTCTTGAGGCCGGCATATGGCAGAATCTCCTCCGTGATATCCTTTAGGGGCCTGTCCTTGCCGAAATAAGCGGGCGCAAAGTACTCCCAGAACTTTGTGGAGAGGGATTTTGGCATATGGAATACTTCCTTGATGAAGGCTTCGTCGCTTACGCAGCAGCAGAGATAGACCATTCCCACGTCAAAGAGGTTATACCCGTAGCAGAAATCTCCAAGGTCTATGAAGTAATTCTTGCCTCCGGCCATAATGAGGTTACTGAACTGGAGGTCTCCGTGGATGGCGGTATCGGTGTCGGGGGCATCGGAGATGAATTTCCCGATGGCGTCCTTCTGGGCCGATGTAAAATTGGGATTCTCCTCCAGGAGCCTGTAGTAGCGGTCCTTCACGTTCTCGAAGTCGGCGGGGTCCACGTGGACCTTATGAAGTTGGAGGCACATCCGGGCAAACTCGGAGGCATACTGGGCCACTTTTTCGGGGTTATCTGCGGTTGCGCGGGAATATGAAACTTTTCCGGTTATGCGGCGGAAACGGATGCCGTAGCGTACGCCGTCCGTCACGTATTCTCCGGGCTCCGGGGTGGGAATTCCAAGTTCAAAGACCTTGCGGGCCATAAGCATCTCGTCAAGGGGCTGCTGCACCTTTCCCGGATTGTAGAGTTTCATCATAATGTCCGGGTTTGTACGGTGATTGAAACTTTCTCCGTTGGCGCCTTCGCCGGAGTGAACATAGTCCTCAAGATTGATTTTTATTGCATCCATAATTCTCCATTCCATTTAGTGAATACTCTGTCTATAAGACTCTCGAATTCCTTGTATGCAAAGGTGTCCGAGAGGTCGCTGAGGGCCCAAGCCAGGCCCCTGTAATGCCACTCGTGGTCAGAGGGGTCCGGGGCGTGGAATATCTTCCAGAGTTCATCCCCCTTCACGGCGTAGTCCCTTGCGATTGCCCTCATATTGGAGAGTTTGTCACCAAGGGCAACTATCTTGGCGTCGCGTGGGGCGGCGGCAAGGCGGTCGATGGCGGCCTGTTTGCGGGCGCGCCAACTGTCTTCCTCTGAAACGCCCTCCGGGAAAACGTCGGACTCCGCAACCACAAGGTTTGCAATGCGGTCGCCGAATTCCTCCCTGATTTCATCGGCCGATATTTCCGTGTCCTCAACTACGTCGTGGAGGGCTGCGGCGGCAAGGAGTTCCTGGTCCGGGGTGATGGTGGCCACAATTTCAACGGCCTCCATGGGGTGAACGATGTAGGGAAAGCCCTTTCCGCGGCGCTCTGTGCCTGCGTGGGCCTTGACGGCAAAGATTATTGCACGGTCAAGAAGGTCTGTATTAAGGGGTTTATTTGCCATTACTGATTCATGAAAGGAAGGTTTGACGTCTGTTCAAAGAGGATTTCGGCCATCATCACATTGGTATCGCTCACTCCGTTTATGATGTCAAGAAGCATCTTGAGGCCGGCCTTTCCGCCGCCCACTTTCACAATGTAGGCAATGCAGAGGTCCTGGGGGCCAAGGGAAGAGGAGATGATATCAAGGTCTGTAAGGCCAATCTGATAGCAGGCCAGTTGGAAGGCGCCCTCAGAGTTGTCCTTGATGATTTTGGCTATGTCTCCAAGGGTTTTGCACTGGAGCATCTTGAAGACCTCCAGGTATCCCATAAGGGAAACCTCCTGGATCTCCGCCTGGTTCATTGACGCGATGCGGCGGTTGAGGGGATCGAAGGGCCTGGTATTGAGGAAACTGCGGAAGGAGTCTCCGTCCAGGGGGACCTCGGAGAGGTTTCCGGATGCCACAAGAGCCTGGATGCGGCGGCGGTAGTCGGCAAGATCGGCCCTGATCTCCGAGAACTGTTCATCGGCCAGTTCCAGAAGGCCGGAAAGGCGGCTCAGGCTGCGCCTGTATTCCAGGGGGATTTCCACGCCGGACTTGTAGCCGGTGTCGTGATTCATATTGGCCCAGGCGTGCTGGAGAACCGTCCTCATCTGGATCTCAAAGCGGTAGGGGAAGCCGTCCATGGAGCAGATGTAGTGGAGGGACATATAGCCGAAACTGTCTATCTCGTGGATCTTTCTCTTGTCCACGGAATTCTCCCAGTCCACCTTGAAGAGGCGCTCCACGGCCGATGCCACCTTGTCTACATCGTCAATGTAGAAGGTGATGACGCGGACGCCCACTATATCCGTAATATCGGCCAGGGAGGCATACTTGGAGCCTTTCAGTTCAAGTTTGCCGGCAAGGGACTCCTCCGTTTTCACGCGGGATTCGATGGCGGCCACTATGAGCCCCGACTTCTTGAAAACCTTCTCAAGGGTGGCCTTGACCTTGACTGCAGCATCGTCGCAGGCGGGTTTTGCCTGCCTGTATTCTTCCAGGATGGCCTGGCAATGAGGGTCTAGATTATTCATCCGGATCTGTAACTGTAAATTTAACTTCCTTATCCACTCCGTAGCCGGCCCAGTAGCCAAGTGCTCCGTCCAAATTGCTTTCGAGGTCGTTCTCGAAGAACATGCTGAAGGCATTGGAGGCCAGCATTATCTCAAAATTATCCCAGTACTCGAACGTCTTTCTGTCCGTGGAGCACAGTTTTATCCACAGCACGTCTCCGGTGTGGATGTTGGGCATGTCTATGGAATCCATAAGTCGCTGAGTGCTGTACACGAATACTTCCGTATAGCCATCCAGGGACTCATCTGATATATTTGTCATTGCCGAAGGGTGATAATGGGAATCCTTCCCCTCCGTCTTTGTGAATATCTTGTAGAACTGGCCGGTCTGAGGGGGATCAGTGAAGCAAACCCTCACGGAAGCGGTTGTATCCGTTACGGCCTGGACATAAACCTTGTCTATGGGTACGGGCTCCGGAATCTTGGTGGAGGCTTCAACATGGTAGTCCTTGTAATCCACCTTGAGGGTGTAGGTCTTGCCCACTTCTCCGGTGATGGCCGATGTGGTGTAGATGTACGGCGGGAAATAATCCGGATCCGGAATTCCGGTGAGAATCTCCGTCTTGGTGCCGTCGGATATGCTTACCTTGGCCCATTTTGCAATATGGTCAAGCATTCCCTTTGAATCCATTTCACGGCCGGTGGCTATGCCGATGGATTCCGACACCATCACAACCGGATTCCCACCGTTCTCTATCCAGCCCTCAACCACAAGCTGTGACCGGCCCACCTCCTCCGTTTTGGAGCAGGCCCAAAGCGCGGGAAGAAGGGCTATGACTACTATATGAAGGATCTTTTTCATCTAGAATCTGAGGAAATAACCGACGGACGGCATAAAACGGATCTGGATAAGGTTGGGACGGAAAGAATAGGTCATATTCTTTCTGTTGAAATGGAGTCCGTATCCCACCGCGTTAACCCTTCCAAGGACATTGTACATTGAGAAATTGACCCCGTGGGTAAGCCTTGGGCTTTTCTTTATGTACCAGTTGCCGCTAAGGTCCAGTTTGGCATAAGGAGAGAGGGTTTCGGCGTTATACGGGCCGTAGGTGCACACCATACGGCTTCCCACAAGGTAGAAGGATGTGGGACGGGTGTAGGGCGTACCGCTTGCCACCACAAATGTGCCGCCAACGTCAAACCGCCCGAAGTCGTAGGTTGCCACTATGTCAAGTTCGTGGCGCCTTTCGTGGGCCGATGTGAACTCAAACGAGTGCCAGTCGTTGAGGAAGGTGCGTAGGCTCCTTGCCCAGGCATAACTGATCCAGCCGGTGAATCGGCCTTTCTGCTTCTGGATCATAAGGTTGAAGCCAAAGGCGCGGCCGTTTCCCTTGAGGGTGCTTGTCTCAAGGGAATAGTCTCCGGTGTACATGTCCATAAGGCTGCCCACGTACTCCAACTGGTTGTAGAGTTGCTTGTAGTAAACCTCGGCCGACACTGACATCATCTGGTCCCAGAAACTGTTGTTGTACGCAAGGGAGAAGCAGTGGGCCCACTGCGGCGCCTGGAGATCTCCGGCCAGGGTCCAGAATTCCGACGGCAGGCCGGAAGAGGTAAGGCCGGTCTGGAACAGGTTCTGGCGCTTGATTCCATAGGTGAAGTCAAGTTTGCCGCCCTCCAGGAAATCGGCCACAAGACTTACCTCAGGGGTGACGCCCCAGAAACTCCTGCGCTGCGGCGACAGGTACCAATCGGCCCCGAAACCGGCCTTGAGGCTGAGCCAGTAGCCAAGGCTGCGGCTGTATTCTGCACTAATTGCCGCAGCAAAGGCGCTTTCCGTGGGGATGCCGCCGTTGTTGCGGGCGTCGTTGAAATGACCTTCCGTGTAGGGATTCTGCGGCTGGGTGTAATATGCGCTGAAACGGGCGCCGAAGTCCCAGTTCTTCCAGTGGAGTTTTGCGCGGTAGCCGGCGTCCATGATGTAGGACTGCATCCTGGCATAGACGCCGAAGGCCTTCAACTTGGGATCCAGACCCGCCGTTGTGTAGTAGACGGTCTGCTTGAGGCTGGCCTCAGTGTAATAGTGGTTCCAGTGGACGGCTCCAAGGGCGTTATACCACTTGGCGTCCATATTCTCAAATAGGCCCACGCCCGTGAAAAGGCCCATATCCAGGCCCCCGAAGAGGTCTACGGTGATGCGGTCCTTCTTTGTGGGTTTCCACGTCCAGGTTATGTTGGCGTCCGTGAAGTTGTAGGTCATGGCGTTGTCTTCGTAGCGGAGCATTCCGCCGAAGAGAAGGTCAAGGTAGGTGCGCCTGGCGCTTATCTTGAGGGAGGATTTCCCAAGGGGAATATCCACGGTTCCCTGGGCCGATAAAAGGCTCACGGATGCATCAACGCTGAGTTTTCGGGCAACTGTATCGGCCAGTTGCATATCTATCATTCCACCTATACGGGATTCCTGGCCGCAACTTGTGGCGTACTTCATTCCCTTGTAATGAGGGGAGTTGAAGGCGGAGAAGAAGCCCAGCATATGCCCGGTGCCGTAAATGGGGACGCCTTCCTGGGAGATGAGGGTGTGGGAGTGCTCGCTTCCCTGCATGTACAGGCCGCCGTCAACCTCCGTGTTCACCTGCACGCTGGGAAGGAGGCGCACAAAACGGATGGGATCCGGCGTGCCCAGGATGGCGGGAATCTTGGTTATCTCATCCGTGTTTATCTGGCCGCTTATGCCGCGGCTGTTGAGGACCAGCGGCTTTTTTGATTCCTCCGTGATGACGGATTTGTCAAGATTGAACGTGGCTACGGTATCCGGCTCCTGCGCACGCGCGAAGAAGCAGGCTGCAAGCAGCGCTATGGCCGCAAGGCTATTCCGTAGAGAGCACATTCTTCAAAAGGAAGTCTATAAGCGGTTCTACAAGAAGGACCCCCGTGACGGCATATGTAGTGCCGTCCGGGAAGCGGAATACGGGCGTGGGAACGTTGTTGTAAAGGACCATGTCCAGGGTTGCAAGCTGGTCCCCGTCTATGAAAACCTTGGTTCCGGTTTCTCCAAGGCCGATTCCCTCAAGGCGGATACCCCCGTGGAGGGTGGCCTTAAAGCCGCCGGAGCCCACGTCCATTGAGATGAGGGTGAGGCCGTTCTTGGTGTAAGTGTAGCGGATCACGCCAACGCTTGGCACTGTTACCTTGCTGTTTGCAAGGATTTCCGCAGTGGGATTGTCCACCTTTTCCAGATTGAACTTCTTGAAAAAAACCGTGAAGGCGTCGTCCAGACGTTTTTTCTGAAGTTCTTCCTGGGTGAATTCGTGCATATCCGTGCCTTCCGTCACCGGGGGCTTATTGCAGCCGGCCAGAAGGAGCACAGAAAGAATGTATATGTACACACGCGCACGCATAGATTGCAAATATAGCATTTTTCGCGGTTTTCAGAAAGAGTTCGGGCGCCTTTTTCACTTTTTTTAATTTTACGCTTGCAGATTTGGAAAAAAGCAGTAAATTTGCAGTCCCAATTCGGGGCACATTGAGATATGGTGTAATGGTAGCACTACAGATTCTGGCTCTGTCAGTGAGGGTTCGAGTCCTTCTATCTCAACCAAAAATCAGCCTGTACCAAGCTGGTTTTTATTTTGAAATAACGGTACGGCGGGGTAGCTCAGCTGGTTAGAGCGTCGGATTCATAATCCGGAGGTCGTGGGATCGTGACCCACTCCCGCTACCACACCAAACATCATACAGTCCTGGCCCAATATGCCGGCCACTTCTGAAACTCGCTATATACCCGGCGCTATTCCAGCGGCGGTTTTTTGTTTATATGGGGCGGCGCAAGGCGGCGCGGGGCGGTGTCCGGGCAACGAAACACACGAAAAACGCTAAAAACGTGTAAATCGTTGACCAAATGGGCAACGAAATACACAAAATCGGCCTAAAACGTGTGAGTCATTGCCCAAATCGGCGGTGATATTTCATGGTGAATTCAAGGGGTGTTGTGATAAGTATTCTGACGCCTTGACAGAACTGCTTACCTTTGCAATAGAAAAGTCCTATTCGGGAGCGAAGGCCCTGGTTCCACCAAGGCGGTTTATGTAGCTCAAGTGGGGCTTTTTTTATTGCGCTATAAGTTTATTATTTGCAGGATCCAGAAAAAGTTCGCATATTTGCATCAGAAAAAGTCCTACTCGGGAGCGAAGGCCCTGGTTCCACCAAGGCGGTTTATGTAGCTCAAGCGGGGCTTTTTTTATTTTTTATTGTCGTTCCGGAACTCCGGCGTAGTGAACTTCCAATGCCTGTAAGGCATGCTCCAGAAGTCTTTGGGAACAGCAAGCGGCGTTGTGTTGCTGATGTCAAACAATTCGATATTGTTGCAGTCTTTGATCTGTTCCAGAATGTGGAAGAATAACTGTTCCTTTGCGATGGTCCGATGTCCACGTTCAGTTGCTCCAGCAGGAATCTCCTCATTCTTCTTGTTGAGCATGAATGATATGGACCCCAGAACAATGTCCATGCACTGCTGAATGGAATGTTTTCCAGAATTGATTTCCACCACGTCATCCATACGAATCTTTATCCCCGCCTTGCGGAAATGCGAATTCTTCTGCAGGGAGAAAATGTGGGATTTGAAGGCATCCCGTTGGTCCAAGGGGTATGGAATCTCGTCGAAGTAGAGTCGAAGGAAGACTGGCTTCGGGCCATCGTGATAAGTCAAGCCGAAAGCATGCTTGACAAACTGATAATACAGAATAGAGTACCGGTTATGGATCTTTTCTGGGCTTAAATCAGTTGGTGTCTGGGCTGTCTCACGAAACATGATACGGACTTTCAGGCGGTTTTCTTTCAATAAAGAGAAGAAAAGGTCCACAACCTGCTTGTATTTATCCAGGTAGTTGCCTGTTACCTTTACCCATTTGATTTCACCCTTCAGGTTCAGTTCTGCCTTCTTGGCATCAATGACCGCCTTGATGGAGTCATAGTCCGTGTTACGGACCAATACCCCACCAAAGAAGTCTGTGTAATATTCCCCATTGCTAACGGATTCATCGCAGTAAATAATGTACTCCATACTTTGTTCGTTTTAGGACACAAAGATACGAAACCCAATTCACGCGAGTGGAGGTTAAATGGTTGATATATAGAAAGTTACACGATTCTATGGGATTACCGGTAATACCAAAGAATCGTGTAAGAGATTGATAATGTGCCGATTGGCTTCCACCGCATCGGCATTACAATTAGGGTGGGGCTACTTGCCGATTAACTTGAAGGCCTGGGAGGGGTGCGGTGAAAACCACCACAAGAAATATCTCGCACGGGGTTATATTTGCAAAAAGTAATGACACTATGAAACGTTTTGCAATTTTGGCGCTGGTGATGATGCTGCCACTGGCGCTCCCGGCTCAGGAGAACAGCAACCTTGGGAAGAAATACGGCAATTACGAGATCAGGTACGGCAAGGGAAAATGGACCGATGAGGCCCCTGTGACCGCCATATATAACAACGCCACGGGCGCGTGGGTGACCTCCCAAAAGATTAACAAAAAGACCGGAGACATATTCTTCCTTCCCAACACAGACGTAGAATTCATTGAAGGCGAAAGGTATGTTCCCCAGGCTCAGGGACTGGTGGAGATTGGAAACGCCTTCTCCTGGAACAAGAGCATCGAGTACCCCCAGGGAAAGTGGCTATGCAAGGAGCACTGCGGGGTGTACAGGATTGAAAATGACCAGCTTGTCCCCATCGTGGAGTCCGGAATGGAGCTGGAGTATGCCGAGGTTTGGGGCGCACGCTACCTTAGAATACTCGTGATACCGGAGCACGCTCTCATCATTGCGTCTTACCATCCCAAGGACAAGGAAATCTACCACAAGAAGAGTTATTCAATCTTCAACCTGAACGGCAAGCGCCTCTACGACAACCTGCTGGATTTCAATCTGAAGGACGGGCCCACCGTCCACATCCAGCTTGAGGACGGCAGCTGGCATTTCCTGGACCAGGCCGATGGACATATGCTGGACTAACAACCCAAATCCGCCACTAATGGCCAATTATGCTGGATTTGCCTTTGTCAAAAAATCCTTTCCTGCATTTTTGGCCATTTTTTCTTAACTTTGTATCAATCACATAATTACTATATGGACCAGCAGGAAACAGATTTCCAGATGCGGGAGCAAATGCGCATCAATCAGGAAATAGAGCAACAACGTATAAATCAGGAATTTATGTTTGCCGATAAATCAAGAGCCCGGAACGGCTGGATAGTGGTGGTGATATTTGCACTCATCGTGGCCGGAATCCTTGTTTGGTGGACGGCATCGGCCCAATTGCCGCCGGTACAAATCGAGGGCTACAGCGCCACCGCCCAGGACCCGCCGTATGTCGATGCTGAAGTCTGGCGCTGCGCGCTGAAATCGGCCGATGCAAACCAGGACGGCGTGCTCTCGAAGGAAGAGGAAGAGGCTCTCACGGAGCTCAATCTCACCTCCTACCGCATCCATATGTTCACCGTCAAAAGCTACGAGGACCTGAAACGCTTCCCGCATCTGAAGAAGGTGTGGCTTGGAGAGACGGATATTGCCGAAGTGGACCTTACCGCCAACTATGAACTGGAGCTGGTATGCGTTCAGAGCGATGAAACAAAGATTCTGACCCTGGCCGTTGGCTGTTACCCGCAGCTCATTACCCCCGCCCGGGAAGGAGAACTCACCATCAGGCGCCGTTACAGTGAAAACAACCCCAACAACATTTGGTACAAATGAAACGGATAATCATAATACTGGTCCTGCTGTCACTGGCCATCACCGCCAATGCCCAGAGGGTTACCGGACAGTTTGGAGCATATTACCAGAACGGACCGCTGAACGAGGCCACCTGCCATCATATAGGCGCGCAGCTTGGGGTGTCGTTTGATCCGTTCTTCCCTTGGCCTTTTTATCTTGAGACGGGCATCAACGCTGCGCTTTACGGCAAACTGAAAGGCGCTCCAGACAATCAGAGGTTCGAGATTCCCGTCAACCTTACCTGGCAATGGGAGCCGTCACCGTACTTCAGCATCGGCCCATATGCAGGAGTGAACGCTGCCCTGAACATCATCCTTGAAGGAGGCAAGACCTTCTTCACCTGGGGCTGGCAGGCCGGCATAAGCATCAGGCCTTCGATGTTTTACATCAACATCGCTTACCACAGGGACCTCCTTCCTTTTGCAGATACCCCTGACTTTGTAAAAGGCATACGCGGAACCATCGGCGTCTGCTTTTAATCAATCACGCATATGAGAAAACTCATCCTGATACTGGCGGCCCTTGCCTGCATATCGGCAGGAGCCCAAAACCTAAAAAAGACCTTCACCGGCACAGCACAGGGGTTCAAGAATATCCCTCTGTACCAGGAAGGTAAAGACTTTTACGTGAATCCTTATCCCGGCGGACAGAGCGGCAACCTTGTCATTGTAAAGCTGGCCGATAAGACCTTCCGTATCTGGGACAACCTCACAAAAACATGGTTCACGGAGCCAATGGAGAACGTCAGTGTCTGCCTCTTTATGAACCCAAATATGTTCTTTGTGGGCAAGACAAACGACCGCTGCGGAATCTACTTTGCAGACATCCTGGACGGTTTCAAGGCCGAGGATAAACAACTGATGTTCACGGACTGGCGCTTCCACCAGAACGGCAACGGGGAACTGGACTACATGCTGTTTGCCCTTGGCGGAAAGTGGGGAGTGATGGCTCCCAACGGTCATTTCCTGGTACCAACCCGCTATGACAAGCCAGAGGATGCCCTTGAAGCCCTCAAGGAGCGCACAAAGGCCGAAAAGCCCCTTGGGATGAGCGAAATGGACTTCCTGGTACAGGAATTCCGGCGTCTCAGGAAAGAGGGAGTGTTTGACTGCGTTCATCTGGACTGGCAATGGTACGACCCCGTGAACGGAACACTCTTCTACACCATTGAGGAACTGCCCTGGGCCGGGCCCTACATTCGTTTTATAGGCAACTTTGACTATATCCCGGATACAGAACCGGAGGTGGTAGTAGATGGTGATGAAGAATATGAAGACGAGGAAGAGCCGGTCGTAGAAACCTCACGTGAAGTCCTGTACCGTATATGCCTTGGCATTGAAGACGATGTTCTTTCCTTCATCATAAACCCTGCCTCTTACCATGGGAAAATGCTGCCGCTGTCATTTGATGTCCTTGGGGCCCTTACCTATGATCCCGTTCCTATTGAGGATACGGAAGGAGACCTGTTTTATGGCTTCAAACTTAAGGATTACGGTGTGAGCTATGAAGGTATGAGACTCAACAGGGACGGAAGTTTCCAGAATGGCTACTTTATAATTCACGGTTACGAATACGGCCCCGTTAACCCCTTCTATCAATACGTACCCGGAGATTGGCGTTACGAAGATTTCCTGCTCCATTATGTGGCCTCCCAAAAGAATATCGGAAAGGATCCCACGGAAGAGGAAGCCCTGGAGGAATTCCGCAAAAGGCTCTGCACAGACTACTACAACGACAGATTCAGCATCTGGAACACATTCGCAGAAAACGGTACAATCAAGGTTTTTGTGGAACCTGTGATTACGCTGGAGATTCCCACCACCCGGGCGAATGCAGCCAAGTTTGTGAAAGACTATGAGAAGTATGTTTACGACAGGTACAAGTTTGACACAAAGATTGAGCGTGCTGTCAGGGACGATGGAGAAGTTTACGTTACCTATTTGAGAATCACTTCCCCCAGCGGGGCTGTTTTAGAGTATTTTGGCGAATGAAAAAGATAATTACCATATTGATGCTTTGCGCCGTGGGTTCTGCGGCGCATGCCCAGAGCGCCATCGAGCAGTTGGAGCGTATGTCGGGAGTTTCACTCCCTCGCCATCATGGCAGCAATTGGGTCTACGCGGATGATCACGCCTATGATGCCGGCGCAGCTGCCGGCGCAGCATATTTGACGAGCAGGGAGGATGCCTGGGCCGAGCGTAAAGCCGCCCAGGAAGCCGCAAAGGCAAAGGCCCGGAACAAAGTGACGTACCACCGCACCAGCCACTATAAACTCAAGGATGTCAAGCCCATAGACCCCAAGGCCGGAAAATCTCTCCCGGCAAATTTGGGTGCCACCGGAGACCTCTCCGTATACGCCAAATACGACAAAAAGGGCAACGCCACCTACGGCATATGGAACTCGGCCAAAAGCAAGTGGCAGTACAAGCCGCAGTACAGCGCCCTGGAGATTGTGGGCCCGCACGCCGCAGCCGCAACGCTCAAAGGCAAGGTTGGCATCATAGACCCCGCCACCGGAAAGCCCACCACGGACTTTACCTTTGACAAGTACAGGGGCTTCCACTACCCTGAGAGCGCGCTCAACACCATTATCGGCCTTGGCAACACTTCCCCGGAAGGCAACGTCACCTGGCGCCTTTTTGAGGCCGATGCAAATGGGAATTACGTACAGGTGGGACCGGAAATGTCGGGCTTTTCCTGCATAGAGGACGGCACCGGCTACAAGGCCGTCTACCGCGTCAAGGACAGCCAGAAAGTCGGCATGCTGGACGAGAACGGAAAGGATGTTCTCCCCCCTGTCTTTGACGGGCTCAAGTACTTGGATTTTACGGCCGATGACGCCTCCTGCTACCAGTCCCGTATGATTGACGCCAGGGGCAACAGCAAGTACGGAATTGTGGACGAGAACGGCCGCATCCTTGTGCCCAGCATCTACGACAAAGTGAGCGCCCCGGAGCACGGAAAATATGGCATAGAGGTGGTTCAGGGCAGCAAAATCGGCTGGTACGGAACAGACGGTCAGGAGATTTTCCCCGCCGCATTCGACACCCTGCAGATGGAGCATTTCTGGGACGGGAACAAGCATCGCGCTTATTTCCACGGCTCCTTTATTGACGAAAACGGCACAGCCTGGCACGCGCTCTACGACACCCAGGGCAACCGGCTCACCGAGCTTACGAATTCCAGGCCATCGGAGGACTCCATCCGTGACCTTGCACCTCAACTTGAAGAATACAGAATCTACTGATCATGAACGCCATACTTTCACTTTTTCTCTTTCTGATGCCCCTTCAGGCAACCTCCCCGGAGGATATGTACAAAGACTATATTACCCCGGAAGTCCAGGCAGTGCTGGATGAGGCGGATCGCATTGCGGAGGAGTCCAGGGAGGCCGAAGAATCGGCCCGGAATAAAAAGACACTGGCGCTTGTTTTCTCACTGGCGGTGGGGCTGATTCCGGTGGTGCATATCGGCCTTAAAATCCTGAAGGGGAAAACCTGGGAGGCCAACCCCAGCGGCACTTTGGCAAGCCTTGGCATTGCCCTGGTGGGCGGAGCGGCGCTGTTTGCCATCAACTTTGGCGTCCTGATGCTCAAGATAAAGATGGGAGACGCGTTCAACACCACCCTGGCGTTCCTGCTGGTGGTGGCAATTATTGTGGGAGCCGTATATCTTATGAAGAAAAAGGGCTAACCCTTGATGTAGGAAAGAATCAGTTCCACGGCATCGTCCTCCGAGAGGGTGTCCATATTGAGGACAAGCTGGTAGTTGCGGAGATCGTAGCGGCTGACACCCGCATAGTTCTTGATATAGGTGTCGCGGTCCTTATCGATCTTGTCGATGAGGATGCCTGCCTGCTCCGGGGTGAGGTTCTGCTTGCGGGAGACGCGCTCTATGCGGTGCTCGCGGGAAGCGGTGATGAAGATGTCCAGTTTGTTGGGGCAGTCCCTGAGGACATAGAAACCGGAACGGCCGGCGATGACGCAGGAGCCCTCCGAGGCAATGGCCTGAAGGATTTCTGACTCTGCCTTGAAGATATCGGCCGATGAAACATCAGGACGGAACTCCGCCACAAATTTGTCGTCGTAGCCGGTGAGGAGGGACATCTTGGGGACGGGCGCCACCATCTGGAGGAAGTCCGATATCCAGGTCTTTTTCTCTCCCTTGAGTTTCTCAATGCCGGAAACGGTGAGATTGAAGCGCTTCATAAGTTCGTGGACAAGTTCTTTGTCTGAATAGCGGACATCAAGCGCTTCTGCGAGTTTACGACCGACGGTGCGTCCTCCGGAGCCAAGTTCACGGCTGATAGTTATGACAAATTTCTCTGATGTGTTCATAGTAGTGGTTATTTGCAGTCCAAAGGTAAGAATTTTTGCCGATAATTAAAAATCCCTATCTTTGCAAAAGTTAGTAGAGTATTATGGCAAACGGAAAAATTAACGGCTGGCTGGCCCTGAGCCCCCTTTTGGTATTTATGGCAGTATATGTGGCGGGGGCCATCCTGGCAGGTGATTTCTATAAGGTCCCCGTAGCTGCGGCGTTCATCATAGCAACCGCTTACGCTATGCTCATTACCCGCGGTGTACAGAAGACCGACGAAAAGATTGCCATATTCTCTTCCGGCGCCGGAAACAGGAACGTCCTCCTGATGATATGGATCTTTGTTCTGGCCGGGGCTTTTGCCTCTACCGCCAAGGACATCGGCGCAATTGACGCAACCGTAAATGCAACCCTGAGCATCCTCCCCGGAAACCTCCTCTATGCCGGTCTTTTCCTTGCCGCCTGCTTTGTTTCTATGGCCGTGGGGACATCCGTAGGCACCATCGTGGCCCTTGTTTCCATTGCATCCGGCATTGCCGCCGGGACAGGCTCAAGCGTTCCACTCATTACCGGAATCATAGTGGGCGGAGCGTTCTTCGGGGACAACCTCTCGTTCATATCCGATACCACAGTTGCAGCAACAAAAACCCAGGGCTGCTCCATGCAGGACAAGTTCAAGGTGAACCTTTGGATTGCGGCTCCCGCGGCAATCATCGTGGCCGTTCTGTATGTGTTCCTTGGCCGCGGCATTACCGCGTCTCCTGAGGTTTTAGGGGCCGATTGGTATCTTATGCTCCCCTACCTACTTGTGATAGCGCTTGCCATAATGGGCGTAAACGTTGTAACCGTGCTTGCCATAGGCATTGGCGTCAACGGAATAATCGGCTGGATCACAGGTGCTTACAACTTTGTGGGTTGGCTGTCGGCAATAGGCTCCGGCATTGGCGGAATGGGAGAGCTCATCATAGTTTCCCTCCTTGCCGGCGGTATGCTGGAAATCATCCGATACAACGGCGGTCTGGAGTTTATCATCGGCCGATTAACCCGCCGCATCCGTGGCCCCCGCGGAGCCAGCGCATCCATTGCGGCGCTTGTGTCCCTTGTGAACATCTGCACAGCCAACAACACCATCGCAATCATAACCGTAGGCCCCCTGGCCAAGGATATTTCCGAACGCTTCGGCCTGGATCCAAGAAAAACCGCATCCATCCTGGACACCTTCTCCTGCCTTGTCCAGGGCATCCTCCCCTATGGTGCCCAGATGCTTATGGCAAGCGGCCTCGCGGGGGTATCGGCCCTATCAATCATCGGCACTCTCTACTACCCCTTTGCCCTTGGCATAATGGCCTGCCTTTCCATCCTCTTCCGCTTCCCCCGGCTCAAAGGCTGATTTTGGCACTATTTGTGCAAAATTTTGGCTACTTTTGTAGATATGTATAGAGGATTCAGAAAAGTAGCATTGGCTGCAGCGCTTGTTGTGGCCGCCGGAACTGCGGCGGCGCAAACCGCCGCGTGGCAGCAGAGTATCACGCAGTTCATTGAGAGCCAGATCAGCAACGGTCCCCTGAAAGGAGCCGTGGTGGGGGTGTGCGCTGTGGAGATTGCCGGTCAGGCCGGCAATGACGGGAGGAGCAACGGCAATGACGGAGGCAAGGCCGTAGTGGCTTACAACGCCTCAACACGTATGGTACCGGCGTCAAATATGAAACTGGTCACAACGGGAGCAGCGCTAAGGGCATTCGGGCCGGAGTACCGCTTCAAAACGGAAATTGGCTATACCGGAAGCATTGACAAGGACGGCACCCTCAACGGGGACGTCTACATCATAGGCGGCGGAGACCCAACAATAGGGGCGGCGGACACCACGGCATATAAGGCCGATGCCCTCTTCTGGAAGTGGAAAACCATCCTCTCAGGCGCAGGAATCAGGCGCATCAACGGCAACATAATAGGGGACGGTAGCGCCTGGGAAGGCGGCCTGGAGCATCCCGGATGGGAGTATGCCGATACCTGGACCTACTATGGAACCGGCTCCAGCGCCCTCAGTTTTTACGAGAACACAATTGACCTCCAGGTGAGCGCCGGAGCGGAGCCCGGTGCCGCCGTGAATATTACCCAGACATATCCCGACACCCCCTGGCTGCATCTTGTAAACCAGGCTGTGACGGGCCCGGCAGGAACCGGGAACAGCCTGTATCTTCAAACCTCGGACAGAGACAAGGACGCCATCCTCACGGGCACTTTCGCAGTGGACCGCAGGCCAAAGAGGGAACAGGCTTCCAACAAATACGGAGCCCTCACCTGCGCCCATGAGTTCTACAGGAATCTCAAGTCGACGGGCTGGGAGGTGACAGGAACGTACGGGACCCCCGATCAGGTCGGGGGTGACGGAGTGGTAAAAATCGGCCATACGGAGTCCCCTGCCCTGGCTCAGATATGCCGAAGGACCAACTACGAGAGTGATAATTTCTATGCCGAATCCCTGCTTCGCGCGATGGGTGAGGCGGCAACGGGGATAGCCGTCTACGACAGTTGCCTTGTTGCAATCAACGAGGTCCTGGAGGACATTGTCCCGGGGACCGCAAACGGCATTGTCCAGAAGGACGGCAGCGGCCTCTCAAGGGCCAACGCTGTCACCCCGGAATGGATGGCCTGGTACCTTGCCGCGATGAGCGGGAACAAGGCATTTGTGGAATCCATTCCCCGCCCCGGAGAAGGCACGCTGAGCACCCTTAAGAACCTCACTCCCTGGAAGTTCCGCTTCAAGAGCGGCTCGATGGGAGGCACTCTCTGCTACTCCGGATACGTCCTTGACGAAGCCGGAAATCCCCGCATCAGTTTTGCCGTTTTCACAAACAACGCGGCGGCCAAGGCCTCCGAGGTGCGGCCCGCCCTGGAAAGCCTCATACAATTAATCGGCAAAAATTGATTATATTTGTAGGATTCTATGAAAAGGCATATCATCATACTGATCTGCGGCCTGGCGGCCCTGACGTCCTGCAAAAGCGTAGGGCGGTTCCAGGAGGCTGCCCAGGAACTTTTCCGCGGAGAGGTGGTGGCCCGCGCCGGAGACCATAAACTCCATCGCGGGGAACTGGAGAAGTTCATCCCCGCAGGCGTCTCCCCGGAAGACAGCGCAAACCTTGCCTCCCGCTACATCAAGGCCTGGGCGGAGGACCTCCTGATGGTGGATATGGCCGAGGCCCAGTTATCGGCCTCCGAAAAAGACGTCTCAAAAGAACTTGAGCAGTACCGGAGGTCCCTCCTTAAGTACCGCTACGAGCAACTTTACATAAACCAGAGGCTGGACACCCTTGTGACGGATGCGGAGATTGAGGAGTATTACGCCGGCCACGCCGCCAGCTTCATCCTGGAACGCCCCGTGATAAAGGCCCGTTACCTCATCATCCCATCGGACTCCCGCCTCCTGAAGAGGATCAAGTCCCTGATGTCATCGGCCGACGACACAGAAGTAACTGAGGCTGAGCAGCTTGCTTATACATCGGCCCTAAAATATGCCGATATGTCCGACACCTGGATGGACGCCATCACCCTGGGGCAAGAACTTAGCGTTGATTACAAGATCCTCCTCTCTTCAATAAAGAACGACTTCTCCGAGATAAAGGACGATTCCGGAAATCTCCATCTGGCATACATAGTGGATATGATTCCCGCAGGTAAGACCGCCCCTCTGGAGTACTGCCGTGAGCGCATAAGTGACCTTGTCCTCAGCGCCCGCCGCCACAATCTCCAGATAGCCCTGGAGGAAAGCCTCCTGGAGGAAGCCCGCAAGAATAACAAATTTGTAACTTACTGATTATGAAACATATATTCCTCTTCTCCATTTGCCTTCTTACGTGCGTTAGCGTAAGCGCCCAGAAATACAAGGGCATAGTGGACAAAACCGTGGCAACAATCGGCGGAGAAGTAATCCTGCTCTCGGATGTTGAGGCGGAGGTGCAGCAGATGCGCGCCGGCGGCTCATCGTCCGACAAAGACATGCGCTGCGAGATCCTTCAGAATATGATGGAATCCAAACTTTTCCTTATGCAGTCACGCCTTGACTCCCTCACCGTGAACAACGATATGGTGGAAGGCAACCTCACCCAGAGGATAGACTGGTTCCGCACCCAACTGGGCGGTGACGAGGAAATGGAGAAATACTTTGGTAAGCCCCTCTACAAACTGCGTCAGGAGTGGCGTAAAGCCCTTGAGGAGCAGAGCCTTACGGAGCAGGAGAGGTATCAGGTGGCAGACCGCATCCCGGAGGTTACCCCCTTCGATGTCCAGGAATTCATAGACAGCACGGCAACCGAAGACCTTCCGGTAGTGCCCGTGAAATATCAGTTGAGCCAGATCTGCATCTACCCGGACCGCGAGGCCGCGGCCGTTTCCGTGAAGGAGAAACTCCTGAACCTGCGTGAAAGGATTATCGGCGGGGAAAAATTCTCAACCCTTGCCCGCATCTACTCCGAGGACCCCGGCAGCGCGCGCCGCGGCGGAGAACTGGGAATGGCCTCAAAGTCCATCTTCTGGCCGGCTTTCTCTGACGCCGCTATGGCCCTTAGGCCCGGAATGGTGTCACAGATAGTGGAAACCCCGGACGGCTACCACATCATAGAGGTCCTGGAAAAGAAAGGTGATATGTTCAATGCCCGCCATATCCTCCTCAAGCCCCAGTATACATCGGCCGACAGAGACAAGGCCTTTGCCAGACTGGACAGCATAAGGACGGAGATCCTGGCCGAAAACATAAAGTTCGAACTTGCCGCCCGCTTCTTCTCCGAGGACCCCGCATCCCGCACCAACGGCGGCCAGATGGCCGATCCAGCAACCGGCAGCGCCTACTTTGAGATAGACCAGCTTAAGCCGGCCGATTACGCCGCCATCAAGGACCTCAAGCCCGGAGAGATCTCGGAGCCCGTGGAATCCCTTGACAACGAGGGCTACCTCCAGGGCCGTCAGGGCAACCTTGTGTACAAGATAATCCGCGTGGACAAGATCATCCCCGCCCACACCGCCAGTTTTGAAAACGACTACACCCAGATCCTTGAAGGCGTGCGGCAGAAAAAGCAGATGGAGGCCGTGGACGCCTTCCTGGAAGACAAGATAAAGAGCACCTACATCATCATAGATCCCCTCTTCAAGGAGTGCGAGTTCTCCCGTGACAGTTGGAACGCCCGTAAGTAGTGACCCCAAGGACCCTTCATAGGCATCTGACTGCGCTGGCGCTGTCCGTGGTGACGGCGTCATCGGCCCTTATGGCGCAGGATAAAGTGCTGCTCCTGAAGGCCGAAAGCGCCCAACTTCTTGAGATCAACGGGGAAAGTTTCCGCAAGGTGACAGGGCCGGCAAAGTTCCTTCACAACGACACATACCTTCTCTGCGACACTGCGTATTGGAATATCAACACCAATATCATAGACGCAATGGGGAACGTGCGCATCATCCAGGACCGCACAACCCTTTCCAGCAACACCCTCCAGTATGTGGTGGACCAGGACCTGGCGCGTTTCCGCGGAGACCTTGTGCAACTGGTGGACCAGGACAAGAACACCCTCCGCACCAAATACCTTGACTACAACACCAAGGACTCTGTGGCCGTGTTCCAGGACGGCGGCGCAATGCGTGACAAGGACGGACAGGTGATAGAGAGCCTCTACGGCACGTATGACTCCAAGGCAAAACTCTTTGTGTTCAACGACCAGGTGAATATGTATATGGACACCACGTTCATAAAGACATCCCGCCTGGAGTACCGCAGCGACCTTTCCACCGCCTGGTTCGGCTTCAACACGGATATGTGGCAGGACGACAAAATGCTCAGCGCCGATGACGGCTGGTACAACCGCAAGGATGAACTCTTTATGTTCCGGAAAAAGGTTCACACCCTCACCAAGGAGAAGGAGACCTGGTCCGATTCCGCGTACTACTACAGGGCCCTCAACAACGTGGAACTGCTGGGCAAGGTGGAAGTGATGGACACCGTCCAGAATATGTTCATCCTGGCCGGATACCTCCAGTGGATAGATTCGCTGGAGCAGGCCACCCTTACACGTGACCCGGCAATTATGTCCGTTATAGAGGAAGAGGGCCAGAAGCCGGATTCCCTGTATCTTGGGGCCGATACCCTGGTGTACCGCGCCTACAAGAAGTTCGAGATTCCGGAGGCCTGGATAAAGGGCTCAGAAAAACGGCTGGCCGATATTTCCGGAGACGCCATAATGGAGTACAGGCGAAAAGCCGCCGAAGCCGCCGCAAAGGCTGCGGCCGATGCTATGAAGGACGACCCTAACCGCCCGCCGCAGGGCGGCGCAAGGTCCGGACGGAAGGCCCCCGGCGGCACGTCCGGCAGCGCTTCCGCGAAGACCGCAGCACCTGACGCTCCGAAGCCCGCGCAGACCCCCGATCAGGTCGGGGGTGACGTAGCGCCCGGCCGTGACACCACCGTCATTCCCGGCCCCGACCGGGAATCTCCCGCAGACTCAATTCCGCCGCTGGATTCAATCCCGCCGGTCCTTGACTCCCTGGGGGTTCCCGCTGACTCTCTGGGCGTTCCTGCTGATTCCCTGGGCGTTCCTGCAGACACCCTGGTGGCACCTTCGGACACCCTTTCAGCGCCTTCGGACACCCTTTCCGTCATTCCCGCCCCAGTGCTTCCGCCGGCCGATTCTTTATCGGCCCCGGCAGACTCGCTCCTGACGCCCAAGGATTCCACGAAGGTGGGCTTCATCTGGGGCAACAAGGACGTGAAGATGTTCCGCCGGAATATGCAGATGAGAGGCGATTCCCTGGCGTACAGCGACCTTGATTCCCTTGCAAGGGTGTACAAGGACCCCATCTTCTACACGGACGGGAACAGGCAGTACGCCGCAGACAGCATCTATCTTGTCATCCGCAACAAACGCACGGAGAAGGCGCACCTTCTTTCCAACGCCTTCATCACCATCCAGGAAGACCCCGTGAGTTTTGATCAGGTGAGCGGCACGGAGATGGTGGCATACTTTGACTCCAGCCAGGTGCTCACGCGTTTCGACGCCCTTGGAGGCGCATCCAGCATCTTCTTCCTGGAAGAGAACGGCGCGCTTGCCACTGTGAACAAAGTGGACTCCAAGATGCTCTACGCCACGTTCACGGACGGTGAGATAGATCATATGTACTACTATGAGAATCCAAAGAACGACGGCTATCCTTCCGTCCAACTTCCACAGCAGGAACGCCAGTTGAAAGGCTACCGCTGGGAGCCCGAAAAGAGGCCGGATTCACCTGCCGCAGTAACGGCGCTGAAGCCCCGAAAGAGCCAGCGTACCTCATATCTTGCACGCCCCCACACCACATTTACCCAGACGGAGATCTACTTCCCCGGCTATATAAAGAAAGTTTACCGGGACATCGCCATCCGCGACTCCCTTGAGGTTGTAAGGAAACAGGCCCAGGCAGCGCTGCAGGACTCCCTCGCAAAGGTTGTTCCGGATTCGCTGGCCGTTCAGGCCGATTCCCTGGGCGTAGCGGCAGACTCCCTGGCGGCTGGCGCGGATTCCCCGAAGACCGCCCTTCCGGACAGTTTGCAGGCGGGTACGGATTCACTCTCCGTAGCCGCGCCTCACGTTCCCACACCCGCCGAGATAAAGGCCGCGGAGAAAGCCCGCAAGGCCGAAGAAAAGGCCAGGAAGAAGGAGGAGAAGCAGAAGGCCCTGGAGGCCAAATGGGCCGAGGAAGACCGCAGGTATGAGGAAAAGCAGGCGGCAAAGGCCGCCAGGAAACTGGAGAAGGATCGGGCCAAGAAACTGAAGATGCTGCGCCGCCTGGAGAAGAAGTCCCTCCGTGAGCAGAAGCGCCTGGAAAGATACATCGCCCGCGAAAGGGCCAAGGCTGCTAAAAAGAAAAACAAAACCAAACACTGATACTATTATGAAAAAGACTGTTCTTGTTTCCGGAGGCGCCGGTTTTATCGGCAGCCACGTAACCGTAGAGCTTATTGAAGCCGGCTATGACGTTGTTGTGGCCGACAACTTCTCCAACTGCGACCGTACCTGCTACGAGGGCGTGAAGAAGATCACCGGCCGTGAAGACCTTCCCCTTGAGGTTATGGATTTCTGTGACCTTGATGCCGTTAAGGCTCTCTTTGGCAAATACCACATTGACGCCGTCATCCATTTTGCCGCATACAAGGCCGTGGGTGAATCCGTGGAAAAACCCCTTATGTACTACAAGAACAACCTGGTGAGTTTCCTCAATGTTCTTGAGGTGGCTCAGGCCACAGGCGGTTGCAACGTGCTGTTCTCTTCATCGGCCACAGTATATGGTGAGCCGGATGCCGTTCCCGTGACGGAGGCCACTCCCCGTAAACCCGCCACTTCCCCTTACGGCAATACCAAGACCATGTGCGAGGACATCCTCCACGACGCCGTGAAGGCCTCCGGCGGCGCGCTGAAGGGCATCCTTCTCCGCTACTTCAACCCTATCGGCGCACATCCCAGCGCCCTCATCGGCGAACTTCCCCGCGGAGTTCCCAACAATCTGGTTCCCTTCATCACCCAGACGGCTATCGGCAAGCGTGAGTGCCTGAACATCTTCGGCAACGACTACCCCACCCCGGACGGAACCTGCCAGAGAGACTTCATCGACATAGTTGACCTTGCGCGCGCACACGTTTTTGCCGTCACCCGTATGATAGAGGGCAAGATGAAAAAAGACGTAGAGATATTCAACGTGGGCACAGGACGTCCCCTCAGCGTAATGGAACTTGTGAACGCCTTCGAGAAAGTGAACGGCGTGAAGGTTCCCCACAAGTTCGCTCCCCGCAGGGCCGGCGACATTACCGCCATCTGGGCCGATCCAACCCTTGCCAACACGGAGATGGGCTGGAAGGCCACGCGTACCATAGAGGAAACCCTCAAGGCCGCCTGGGCCTGGGAGTGCCGTCTAGCAGGAAAATAATCTATTTTGGCCTGCTTTTTGCCTTCTTCGTGGCTGTGTATTTAAAACCGACAACTATGAAGAAGGCAATTTGTTTCCTGCTCTCGGCCGGGACGGTTCTGGCAGGATGTTCCAAGGAAGACATCTTTTCCTCAAACGACAACGGATCCACTTCTTCTTCCACCCCGTCTACGGATACGGGCACTTATGATGAGGAAGAGGACGACATCTCCAAAACCACCTTCGACCGCACAATATCAATCGTGTGGAGCGGCTCCGGCGCATCGGTAAGCGGTGACGCCAACGGCGTCGTGACCGTTAGCGGGGCCGATGTCACCGTGGACAACACCAAGACCACGGAGAAGGTTAAGTACGAACTCTCCGGAAACAGCAGCGCCGGTTCCCTGAAGATTTACTCCAACAACAAACAGGCGCTGGTCCTGAGTGACCTCAGCCTCACAAATCCCAGCGGGGCGGCCATCAACAACCAGGGCAAAAAACGCTGTTTCATTGTGCTCAGCGGCACTTCTTCGCTTGCCGACGGCAGTTCGGCCGCCTACGCCGCAACCGGTGAAGAAGACCTCAAGGCCGTGCTGTTTTCCGAAGGCCAGATCATCTTCTCCGGAGCCGGCAGTCTCACAGTATCGGCCAACAATGCCCAGGGCAAGGCCGGCATCACCTCTGACGATTACGTGCGCGTGACCGGCACCCCGTCCATCAAGATTATCGCCGGAAGCAACGCGGGCCACGGCCTCCGCGGCAAGGACGCCGTTGCAATTGACGGCGGCACGCTGGAAGTGAGCGTATCGGCCAATATGAAAAAGGGCATCGCCTCCGACTCCCTGGTGGTATTCAACGGCGGAGCAACCACGGTAAAAGCCACAGGCGGCACCGCTTACGACTCCGAGGACGCTGAATACAAGGCTTCCGCCGGCGTAAAGGCCGATCAGGTGTTCAAGATGAACGGCGGCACCCTTACCGTCTCGAACTCCGGACAGGGCGGAAAGGGCATTACAGGGGACGCTGTTGCGTATTTCAACGGCGGAACCGTGAATGTGACCGTTACGGGAAGTAACTACGGATCTTCTTCCAGCGGGGGCGGCGGCCGTCCAAGGGCCACCACCGCATCCTCAGACAGTTCCAAGAGCGCAAAGGCCATAAAGTTTGACGGAGACATCCACTTCAACGGAAGCACCGTAAATGCATCGGCCTCAAGCCACGAGGCAATAGAGTCCAAGGGCGCGATGAACATTACGGACGGAGTGGTGTACGCCCAGTCATCGGACGACGCCATCAATTCTGCAAAGGATATGACAATTACCGGCGGCAGCGTGTGCGCCTATTCCACCGGCAACGACGGAATGGACGCCAACGGCAACCTCTACATCAAGGGCGGCCTTGTGTATACCATAGGCGCATCATCTCCGGAAGTGGGTATAGACGCCAACTCCGAGGGCGGCTATAAACTCTACCTCACGGGCGGCACAATCATCGCCATCGGCGGCCTTGAAAACGGCTCCTCACTGTCCCAGAGTTGCTACAGCGCATCTTCCTGGAACAAGAACACCTGGTATTCCATCACGGTTGGGAGCACAACCCACGCCTTCAAGACTCCTTCAAGCGGCGGCAGCGGTCTGGTAGTTTCAGGCGCATCCCAGCCTACTGTCCAGAGCGGGGTAACCGTAAACGGTGGTGACGATGTCTGGAACGGAATGGGAGCGCTTAACTGCAGTGCAAGCGGTGGATCAGCCGTAAGCCTCAGCGCCTACTCCGGCGGAGGCGGCATGGGCGGCCCTGGTGGCGGCGGCCCAGGCGGACGTCACTGATATCAAGGTTTTTCTTATATTTGCATTTATTATGAAACGTTTACTCATATTGGCAGCCGCGGCCCTTCTCCTCATTCCGGGAGCAATGGCCCAGGACACTGACCAGAAAATAAACAAGAAAAACCTTGTCATCAAGGAATGGAACACGGACCCAAAGGGCACCAGTAAGGTCCTGGACCACGTCACCACCTTCTCTCCGGAAGGAAGGAAGATTGAGGAGATAGAATACGGTTCCAGCGGCCAGAAGTGGCGTAAGCGCTTTGAGTACGGCCCGGACGGCAAAGTGTCCCGCGAACTTGTGTACGATGACCGCAACCGGCTCCAGACCTACAAGACCTTCGAGTGGAACGAGTTCTCCCGCAAAAAAGTCCAGTACACCTATAGCGCCAAGGGGAAACTCCTCAGTATCAAGCACTACGAGTACATAGCCCAGGATGCCGGAAAGTAGTCACATACTGCTTGAGAAGGCGGTGGAGGGTATCGGCCCCATATCCCTTGAAGAGATGGAAGGGGTGAAACTCCTCAACCGCACGGACACAAAGTACCTCACCAATGAGTCTGGGCTTGTAGGAGTCCTTAAGGACGCCGCCGCGGCCGGGTACAGGGCTCTTGTTGTGGAAGGAAAGAAGATGAGCCGGTACACCTCCGTCTACTATGACACGGAAGGGCTCAGGATGTTCCTTGACCATCACAACCGCCACCTTGTGCGCCAGAAAGTCCGCACCCGCACGTATGTGGAATCCGGGGAAACCTACCTTGAAATAAAGCGCAAGAACAATCACGGGCGCACTAAGAAAAAGAGGATGGAAATCCCCCGGGCGGAACTGATGGATTTCGGGGCCGATGAAAAGGCCTGCGAATTCCTCGCCGCCAAATCCTGGTTCACGGTGGATCAGCTTTCCCCCGTCCTTGACACACGTTTCAGGCGCATCACGCTTGTGAATCCGGCAAAGACGGAGCGCCTCACAATAGACACCGAACTTTGTTTCACGAACTTCCGCACCGGAAAGGAAACAGACCTCCAGGACGCCGTGATAATAGAACTGAAGCAGGACGGCAGGGCTCAGAGCCAGATGAAGGGCATCCTCCTTGACCACCGCATAAAGCCCGTACGCGTAAGCAAATACTGTATTGCGGAGACCCTAACGGATCCATCGGCACGAAGCGGCAGGTTCAAGGTAAAGGTGAGAACAATTGAAAAGACTATCGGCAATAAATTAACAGTCAGATGATAAACTTCCTTTCACGTTTTGTCCAGGAGGACCTGGCCGATTTCGGCAACCTGGACGCCGCCGACGATATGCTCCTTGATGTCCAGACCATCACGGACGCTATGATGACAACCGCCCAGAAGATAGGTGAACTGGGAATCCGCTTTGCCCTGAACCTTCTTGTGTGCTGGCTCCTGGTGCATTTCTTCTATTACAGGAAAAGCCGCAGAAGAGACTACTATTTCACGTTCATCGTGTTCTCGTCGGCAATGCTCACCCTGCTCTACATTATGGGTAACGTGGAGGTGGGAGTGGGCCTTACGCTGGGCCTGTTTGCCATTTTTGGCGTAATCCGCTACCGTACGGAGACTGTCCCCATCAGGGAGATGACCTACCTCTTCATTATTATCGCGCTTGCGGCGGTGAACGGCCTTGCGCCGCTGTACCACGTGGTAGATCTTGCATCGGCCCCTCACTATGTCCTTGGCTGGGGTAATGTGGGCGTTATGGCCCTTGTTAATGGCCTTATGCTGCTTCTGGTGTGGGTGCTTGAGAGCGAGAGCCTTGTGAAGCACGTCACCACAAAACTTGTCCAGTACGACAGGATAGAACTGATTGTCCCGGAAAAGAGGGATGAACTTGTTGCCGATCTTGAAAAGCGCCTTGGCGTGAAGGTGGAGAACGTGGAGATAGGCCACGTGGATTTCCTGAAGGATTCCGCTATGATAAAAGTGTATTACAGGCTGGGAAAAGGTGAGAGCAATTCCGTTAACACCGTCACCCGCGCAAAAGACTACGTAGGATGAAAAAGATAGCCCTCATACTGGCTCTGATGCTGCCAGCTGCTGCTTTCGGCCAGACCTTCTCTACCGGAGCACGCGCCTCCGTGGGAGTGGACTACAAGATTAAGAAAGGCCTCCACATTGAGGCCCGGGAAGAGGTCAGGGCGGCCGATAACTTTGCAGGCCTCAATAGCCTAAGGACCACCATTGGGGTAACATACAAGCCGCTTGACTTCCTGAAAGTGGGCGTAGGGTACACCCTCATCAACCCCTACAAGATAAACAAGGACCTTGGTGACGACAACCTCTACACGGGTTTTTGGGCCCCCAAGCACAGGCTTACGGCCGATATAACCGGCACGCTGAAGGCCGGGAAGTTCAACTTCACCCTCAGGGAACGCCTTCAGTTCACTCATAATGCCGATGACGGCCTCAACGTGTACCAGAGCACAAGAAACGCCCTTTCGCTGAAGAGTAGAATCGGCGTAAAATACAAGGGCTTCAAGTATGTGGACCCTTCACTGTCGTTTGAAGTGAAAGCCGCCCTCAACGACCCCTGGGGCGTCACATCAGGTAGCGCCCAGACCACCAACGACACCAAAAGGGAGTACTACACCTACACCCACACCGGCTACACCCACGCTTATATCAACAGGCTAAGGTTGAACCTTGGCGCGGACATCAACCTCAGTAAGTACCACACCCTGAGCCCGTACGTCCTGTTTGATTACTATATGGACTATGAGATAGACACCAACGGGGCCGATAAATGGGCCGAAAAAGGTGTCCGCATCTTCACCGACAGCACCGGCTGGGTCTACAGCACTGGCCTCATCCTGGGGCTCAAATATACGTTCAGTTTCTGAGTGTCAATGACTTAAATGTATAGGGGTGCACCTCAAGGTGCACCCCTATACATTTAATATGCTGAGTATCAGCTTATTCTCCCAAGCCTTTCTTTACGGCGGCGCTTAGTTCGTCGTAGAGGGCGTCCGTCTTTTCGAACAGTTCCTTGCGGATACTGGTGAAGCATACCTTGGGCTTCTCTGCGCCTGCGCTCTTTGCAACCTTCTCACGGAGATCATTGAAAAGGTCTACGGCCTTGTCAATAAGGTTTGCGATTTCGTCGGCGTTCTTGCCGGGGTTTACGTTCAGGAAGAGGGTGCAGTCATCTACGAATGCGCCGATCACGTACTCAATGTCTTTTTTGATGTCTCTTAAATTCATATCTCTCTGAATTAATTCGGTGCAAAGATAGCAATTTTCCAATTATTATAAAAATAACTAACTTCGTAGAATCAAAGAGGACAACTCCGGAAACGGACAGTTAAAGCGTCACCTCTTCCTTTTCCACCCAGGTTTTCTGCCAGGTTTCTCCGCAGCGGGCGCAGGTAAAGTCGCAGTGGTAATACCGGGTTACGTCCTGGACCATGACTGTGCGGTATTGTGTGCGGTACTGGGCCTCCCGGCTTACTTCCACGTCCCCGCGCATGGTAACTTTGTCTCCGGTATATATTTTTACAGCCTCTGTCTTTTCCCGGGGCTTGCTCCTGACTTCCTTGTCTAGGACGTTCTCACCTTCTTCATGGCTTGCATAGTAGCCGCAGTGGGGGCACACACTCTTGAAGAGGTTTTTCCAGATAGCCCATATTCTCCACAGCACA